>JAHAYO010000016.1 GCA_018384595.1 Thiopseudomonas sp. | reverse complement strand
ACATTGGGGTCTTGCTTCGCCATAAACATCACCTTGGGGTTAATATGTGATTGCGTAATGCACAGCAATCGTATCCTTCCGTCCGCCCTAAAAACATCGACCACATCTCAAAAGCCAACTCTCACAGGCCACATTTGAAAGCCGACACACTGCTCAGAATAAGGTCGAGGCAAAGCGCGCTGGAGTGGCCGGCTACGTTTACAGCATTGTTCTCACCACCCTCCACACAGGGCAAGATCACGAACGTTTTTTGAGCATGCCTTGCGCAACAATTAAACCGCCGTCGCTGATTTAGTGTGCAATTCGACACCAAACATCTCGGTGGCTGACAGAACTGAAACAGCATTGGCTAAGAAGTGAGCATTCGCGCTCTCGCCCTGCCCACCCTCCACGTTAACTTCTCAAACTCACAAAGCTGATCCCCATATTTATCTATTAACCGCTGGCGCGCATTGGCGTCGAACTCATTTTTAAGCAAGCAATAGGCAATCCGCTCTTCATACCAAGACGCACACTCACAGTTATTCACGATAAAACCTACGCCTTCCTTGCGAATGCAAAGTCGAAAAGCGACCCTGTTAAGCCATAGATCCAATGCGATAAAATCAGGCACTTCCGAGGGAAACCCAATGGCAAGCTCACGAATTACCGGCGCATCTGGACGATGACGCACAACGACCATCAGCGCCAGAAAAAGCTGCGGCATCAGCCTTTCCAATAAATCACGTTTTTCATTGAGGGCCGCCCCCACTTTGGCTTGATCTTTTTCCTCTGTCAGGGCGGTTAGCTGTTCTCCTGCCATTGGGGTATCCGCGTCGGATCCATCGCAATGCCACCAAGAGTGATACTGACCAAGCAGTTTTTCACAGTCATCGACGATAGCGGCAGCGCGCAGCATAAACTGCTGCCATCCCTTTTGATTTCTCGACACCTGGCTGTTGTGCAGTAGCGGCAAAAATGGGCTGGGGCCAACCGGCTGGGCCATGATGACATCACGAACCAGCATACGACCAAATGACCGCTCAGCCCCTTTGCCCTGTGATGAAATCAATTTGATCATAAATTGCCAGTTGTCTCCGAATATGGCTTCTGCCACTGCCCGACTGAACTTTAGCGTTTTATAGTGTGGCGACTGGCGCTCAGACTTTGTGATGTACGGGTCCTTGATAATTTTCCTGAGGTCACGGCCATCTTGGAGATAGGAAAACCAGAAGTACGGCATAAGTTCTTCGTAGCTTTCCCCCAAATAGTCTTTAGGAAGAACTTGAAAAATAAAATGGAATTGGATGCAGCCACCACACATATGTTCTCCGATATCACTTAGATGATGGCTGGCTAACGTCTGGGCTGCTGTAACGCGCGGCCGCCGCGCGATGGCGGTCTGCCACCCATTGGGCAAGCTGTGGCGGATTTATCACCATCAGATAATCCCCTTGCGACATCAGCCACCAACGTAACTGGCGCGTATTTAACAGGCGGGCTTTGATCAGGTATTCATGCTCATTCAGCAGCTCTGCGCTCATATTTTCGGTTAATGGGGTTTCCATGAGGATACGGGCAAGATCATGGTTAACTTTCATCTCAAGGTCCACGAACCCCTTGCTGTCGAAATCCCCTCCTCCGTTTTGCAGCCAGTCCGCAAAGTTAAAGCCAGAGGGCAACATAACCGGCTCGCCAATCAGCCGCTCTGCGGATTTAATACGATGCACGGCAAACACAGTGATGTCGTCGCGGCCATCGATGGTGGCAACCACAAAGCTGGCAGCACCACGCAAAAACAGACCGCCCGGGTTCAACACAAAGTCGCGCTTTTTTCCGGCCCGCAACGAGTCGTAGCTAACTCGTAGCTTCTCGCCTTTGGCTAACGCCTGCTGCAATTGATCCAGCACCTGCGCATCAGCCACCGCCGGCACCAGCGCCTGCGTGGCGGGTACAACATGCAGCAGATCCATGAGGCGCCGTTCATTGTTGAAGTTGGGCTGCTCTTCAAGCATGCGCCGCGCCTGGCGGAAGCGCGATTCAACGCTGCTGTACAGCGCGCGGGGCAACAGTGGTTTGATGTAAGACTCCAGCAGGCTCAGGCTCATCGCCTCGGCCACGGTGAGCGCTGCGAGCTGCGCTTTTTCCGGGCGCACATACCAACCGCGCGGTGTGCCTTTGTCATTACATTCCAGCAGCCCCATATCCAATAGGGCGTTCAGATCACGCTCAACTGAACGTTTGCTGATCGGGATGCCATCGATTGCCAGGCGTGCGGTTAGCTCGGCAGCCGACATACCCGGCATGCGTGCAGGCAGCTGCCGCAGCATTGCCAGGTAGCGAAACAGGGTCGATTGCACTTTGGCTTGTGGCACTGGTGAGCTCCTTGTGGGCTGCTTGCCGCCCGTTGATAGTGGTAGTTGAGCACGAGTCAGCGACAGAACACGTCGCTAGCCAGTGTAGAAGCTAAAACCCCAAAACAACCGGGCAGCGGGCAAAGGTCAGCAAGGTATTGGCCGGAAAGACAGAGAGCGAGGTGCCGACAACGATCACTTTTTGAGCGCCCCTGATGGCCCGCCGGGCTTTACGGATGTCAACCAGCTCATCCCACAACACAATGTCGGGCCTGAGTGGTCGACCGCGCTCATCCACCGCATCGACCGTCAGCGGGGATTCCCCAATCCATAGTTTTTTACCCTTGATGGTGCGAGCGTAACGAATGTCCCCATGGAGATGGATAACCTTGGTCGAGCCTGCCCGTTCGTGCAGATCATCGATGTTCTGGGTTACCACGGTCACATCATGGAGTTGCTCTGCTGCCGCAATGCGGGCATGCAGCGCATTGGGGGTGGCAGCCAGCATTTGCGCTTTGCGCTGGTTGTAATGCTGTAACACCCATTCAGGACGCTCGCGCCAATCGGCGCCGGTTAGCTGGATGGTCGGGGCTGAGCCCTCGCCGCGATAGCACGGAATACCGCTGTCGACGCTGACGCCCGCGCCGGTAAAAAACACCACTCTCATAAGCTTCCTCTCCTCTGGCCGTTAGCAAAAGCCCATGGTTCGCCGCATTTCCGGCTTCAATGCCACCTCTTGGCGCAGCGCGTCGATCAGCGCCTCTACGCTGGCCAACGGGGCAAAGCGGTGGCGTCGTTGCAGCAGTGCAAAGTCACCGACGGTCGCAAAACGGATCGCAGCAGTCATGGCATCGATGCTGGCATCATCGGTGACCGGTATGGCCAGCTGTCGGGCCAGACGTCTGCTCAACTGTGCGACCTGTGACGGCAGCAAGTGATCAAAGTGAAGTTTGATGTCGAAGCGGCGCAGCACCGCCGAGTCCAGCGCATCACGCAGGTTGGTGGTGGCAATAAAAAAGCCGCTGAACGTCTCTAACTGCACCAGCATTTCGTTGACCATGGAATTTTCCCAACTGGCGGCGCTGGCGACACGGCTGCGCAGGAAGGTATCCACCTCATCGATCAGCAGTAGCGCACCGCGCTGCTGGGCTTCAGTGAAGGCTTCAGCGATCTTTTGCTCGCTCTCACCGACATATTTGGACAGCAGATCAGAGGCGCGCTTGACCACCAGCGGCAGTTCCAGACGCTCAGCCAAGTGGCTGGCAAAAGCGGTTTTGCCCGTTCCTGGCGGGCCGGACAGGCAGAGACGGGCCCCGCCACAGGCGCGCAACCCCTCAATCAGTTTTTCCGGGTCCTGACCACAGTTGAGGTAGGAGAGATCGTAAAGCGACTGAGAAGCCGCTAGCTCCCCACGATCCAGCCGGGTGCAGTGGCCCTGGGCGCGCAGGGTGGCGGCCACCATCTGCACCACGGCGCGATCAACATCAAAGTCGGGCGCCTGATCCGCCACCACATTGACCACGCGGGCAGCGCGCTCAATCACCGCAACCGAGGCCGCTGGCTCAGCCGCCAGCCGAGCGATGATCGGCTCGGACAGCCCGCAGGGCCCGTGCTTGCGCACCACGCCCCGCCGCTGCTCTCGCGGCATTTCCGGCATCTCCACCACCATGTCGAAACGGCGGATGTAAGCAGCATCCATGGCCCCGGCATCGTTGGTGATCCACAACGTTGGCGTGGCGTTGTTCTCCAGCAGATGGTTCATGGTTGCTTTGGCGAAGGTCGGCTCAGCAAATGGCGAGCATGAAAAAATGTCCTCCGCTTCATCCAGCAGCAGCAGGCTGTCGCGCCGCTCCAGCAGCCGTTGTGCCAACATCAGCAGCCCCAAACGCTGCTTTGGCCTAATGCCATCCTCATCGCTATCTTCCCAGTTAACCTGCAGCAGGGGCCGGCTCAGGGCATTGGCCAGCACCGAGGCCAGCTCTGTTTTGCCGCTACCCGGCTTACCGTGGATCAGGATATTGACGCCCGGTTTGTGCTGGGCCATGGCTGCCTTCAGATACGCCAGCAGTACCGGCAAGGTGCTGGCGCAGTGAGCATAATCGGCAAGGGTCAGATCGGTCGGTTGCGGCGGGCGCAGCGAGGCCATCAGCCTGGCTTCCACCGCGTCGGCGTCGCCCTCTAACAACATCTCGAACGGGCTCAACCCTAATTCGATGATCGATCGCAAAAAATCCTGTCCCTGATAGGGGCTGACGCCATTAGAAAGGCCAAGGCAAGCCAACAACCCCTGGCCACAGAACAGATCGCGCACAGCCGCGTCTTTTCTGTCATCACCCAGCATCAGCCACGCCAGCAGCCGGTGGTAGCGCACCGATGAGTTGCAGGAGATCTCATTGACGAACCCCGCCAGGCTTGGCTCTTTGGCAAGGAGCAGCAACACGGCCAGCAACTGCTGCTCGGCAGTGGTGAGCTTCAACCTGACGGCCAAGCGCTTGAGCGCTGCCGACAACTTGCGTGGCAGTGGCAACGGCTGGCCCGGCAGCGATTGTGCTAGCAGCTGGGCGCTGAGCAGACGCCGCGCCTTGGCGGCCCCAACACCCGGCGGCAGATCTCTGGCAAAAGGGTAAAGCGGCTCGAGCTCGTCCAGCGACATCGGCAGATCATCACGGCCCAGCACCATCGCCGAGGCCGCGGCGTAGGCCAAGCGACGATAGAGCAGCCCACCAATACGGGCAGAGCAGTAAAGGAAATGGAGGTCGTGTTTCATGATCCAGGCTCCGTGACAGCTGCTGATCGGCGGGTCAGCACACAGGGACAGAGCATGAGCCAGCAAAGCGACACAATGCGTCGCTAGCTGTCACTCAGGAACAAGGGCGGGTAGCGGGCGCCATGTGCGGGGGGCAAGGCGACGGGCAACGACACGACAGCGACATGATTTGGCGCGATGACAAGCGATGCTGCGCACAACCACGCCCAGTCGTCACGCCACTGCCAGCGCCAGAGGAATTCATGGCCATGATTGCCAGCCATCCCTACCCTCAGTTCCGCACACGGGTAGCCCCCTCGCCTACTGGAGATCCCCACCTCGGTACGGCGTACATCGCCCTGTTTGGCCGACACCAGACGCTGCCGAGCGTCACCCATTGTCCAGCGCTTGCATCGACGCCGGGATGTCTCGCTGGTTATGGAGCACGCGCCAGAGGTCGATGTGATCCGGATTATCGACATAAAACAGGGTGAACGGGTAACCGGCAAGCGACCAGGCACGCAGGGCTGGCAAGTTCAATTCATGGGCATAACGGGGAGAGCCCGCCGCCGGATGGCGACCAATGTGGGCATAGGCCTTTTCCAGCGCATGGATGAATCGGAGGGCCACAGCCTCGCCGGCCTCGCTCAGGTAGTAGCTAACAGCAACATCGACATCCCGGTTGGCCTGCTGCCGCGGGATGACCGCCTTGGCCCTCACTCTTGGCCGCCAGCCTTGTCGTTGTTACGCACCCGCTGACGTAGCCCCTCGAAATAACTGGCATCGGCTGATGCTGTCGGGGTCGATGCGGCTCCGGCCAACAGCAGGGTGCGCAGCTGGAGGCGGTCTTGATCCTTGCGGATCAACTCGCGCACATACTCGCTGCTGGTGCCGTAGCCGCGCTGGCTGACCTGTTCATCCACGAAGGATTTCAGGCTGTCGGGGAGAGAGATATTCATCGTACTCATGGCCCAAGCCTAGGTACTTTGGCAAATTTTGGCAAGCAGCGGCGTCATGCCGGCCAACGCGCAACTGCTCGCCCGCGATGGCCATGACGCCTTGGATGTGTCACTGACCATCAAGGTTCAGACCTAGAAAATGAGCGGCCCCTACCCTGCCAGCAGTGCCAGCGTGCGGGCACAGGGCTGGCCGTTATACCCGTAGTCAAGCACCCGCTGGAAGCAGCTGTTGGCACTGGCCACCTGACCAAACAGCGTCATCGACGACTGCAGTTTCATGTCGTCCGGGCTGCCAAACACCTCAAAAGGGTTCAGGTCCGGCAGCGACAGCACCGCCTCGCAACAGGTCTGCAGGCGCGGTCCGAGCACGGGGTGGTGCAGATACGCGTTGGTCTCATCCAGGTTGCGGATGGCGTAGCGTTTGGCCATGGCGCTGCTGCCCAAGCCGGAGATCTGGGGAAAGATGAACCACATCCAGTGGGTCTCTTTCTGGCCATTGCGGATCTCCGCCAGCGCCTGCGGATAACCATCGGCCTGTGCGGTAACAAAGCGGGCAAGATCGAAGGGATCGGCGGAACTAGCCATAGTGAGCCCCGGTGGTAGCTGTGTCAGCCTAATGTAACGAGATTAAGGCCCAGGCTAAAGGGGACGTGGCAGCGGCAATGGCTGCTCAGTCCCCAAGCATTCTGCCCACGCCATCACCGTGGTCTAATCAACGACGCGGCCAGACTCGACTTCGGCCATCGCTTCACGGGTCAGACGATCTCGCTGCACTTCCTGAGCACTCCTGGCCGCCGGTGCATCTTTCTTGATCCGTCGTGCTGTCATCTGCTCAGCCCTTTCTGCTAGGCACAATGTGATCATTGCCGTCAGTTCCGTCACTGTTGCC
>JAHAYO010000042.1 GCA_018384595.1 Thiopseudomonas sp. | reverse complement strand
CCACGAGTGCCGCGCATAGCAGGATAGTGCCCGTCGCAGAGTGATGGGCCCATGTATTACAGGCTAATACCGCAGCTGGCGGGCACTGCGCCCAACTGGTTGGTAATGTCGCGGTTGAGCTCGGCAGCGTTAAAGCCCAGTACATCGAGGCGTGCTTCTAGGGAGGCGACGTGGCCGCGTAGGTAGCGTTCGTACATGGTGCAGCCACGCGGTTTGCCATTTTCGACCACCTCAGCATTGCCGTTGCGCAGAAAGAAGGCATCCGAGTAGCGCACTGCGGCATCGACGTAGCACAGTTTGTACGCCTGACGGGCATCGGCTAGGGCAGCCGCTTGGCCGGCTTCGCGGGCAGCGATGTCGGCGACATGAATGCACTCGTAAACCGGCAGCTCGCCTTCATTCACCTTGTCCCAAGCCATGCCAAAACTTTTTTGGTAAGGCGCAGCAACCTGTGGCGTCGCTTGGCTGGCCATCAGCGGTGTAGCCAGCACCAGACCCAGTACAGTTGCCACTATAGTTTTTGCTTGCATGTGTGTTCCCCATGATCAGTAAAGTATGTACAGCACGGATGCCACCGGCTGGCTCAACGCCGAAAATCCTAGCGCCGACAGCCATAAAATACCAATGGCTTAAGCAATAAAAGCGCTTTTGATCAAGCGCCGCTGCCGCCAAAGCACGGCTGCCCACCTCGCTGTATAATCCACGCTCAATTCTCTACGGTTATTTCCATGACTTCTTCCTCTGTCAGTCTGGGCATCCGGCTGATTATCCTGTTGGCCGCGCTCAATGCGCTGGTGGCCGCCGCCATCGACATGTATCTGCCAGCATTTCCTGCCATTGGCGTCAGTTTGGCCATTGATGCTGGCCAAGTGCAGCAAACCCTGACGGTGTTTTTGATCGGTCTGGCGGTGGGTCAAGGCTTTTACGGCCCGCTACTGGACCATTACGGTCGCCGTCGGCCACTGCTGATTGGCGTGCTGTTGTTTACTCTGGGGTCGGCGCTGGCGGCACTGGCGCAGAGTGTTGAGCTGTTGCTGGTGGCGCGCTTTATTCAGGCGCTGGGCGCGGCTGCCGGCTCGGTGACGCCCCGCGCCATCATTGCCGATACCTGTGATGTGGACACCGCTGCCCGTGCCTTTTCCATGCTGATGCAGGTGATGATGCTGGCCCCGATTACCGCGCCCATCATTGGCAGTGCCGTGCTGCTGGTCGGCCCTTGGCAGCTGATTTTCTGGGTGTTGGTGGCAGCCGGTAGTTTGGCTGGGCTGGCCAGTCTGCGCATGCTGCCGGAAACCCTACCCCCAGAAAAACGCCTGCCGATTTCGGTGCACAGCATTGTGCGCAACTACCTCAAACTGCTAGGGCATCCACGTTTTTTGCTGTATACGCTGGCGTCCGGCTTTATGGTGGCGGGGCTGTTTACCTACATCAGCTCCTCGCCCTTTGTGTTTATCGAACAGTTTGGGCTCACGCCCGGCCAGTACAGCCTGATTTTTGGGGCCAGCGCCAGCGGCATGATCCTGACCGGCCAAATCAACCTGCGCCTGCTGCGCTTTTACACGCCGTTGCAGGTGCTCTATCTGGGGCTCACCGGCTTTGTCGGCGCGGCGCTGTTGCTGGGGCTGCTGGTGCTAACCGGGACCGCGCAAGCCTGGAGCTACGCCCTGCTGCTGGGCCTGTGCCTGTCGATGCTGGGCATGACCAGCGGCAACCAGACCGCCATCACCATGAGCTATGCCCGCCAATTTGCCGGTATTGCCTCGTCACTGATGGGCATGCTGCAATTTTTGCTGGCCGGGCTGCTTAGCTTTCTGGTTAATCTGATGCCGACCCAGCTGGCTACCCTGCCGGTAGCGCTGGCCGGTTTTGGCACAATGGCGATTGTGCTGTGCATTGTGGCGCGGCGCATGCCGGAGCCGGACTGAAGCGCGCTCAGCCATCCGTTATGGCTGCCGTTGGTGATAGCACAACAACATGGCACAACAACCCGGAAACGCAATCAGCACAAACATAATATATATTTGATAACTGACTGCATAATGCCGATAATTGACACCCTGGCCCTGCGGGGTGTTCTGTCTGGCTTACTGTGGGTGATGTGCTTCCATGACAATCGATTGGTCAAATTTTACTCCCTATACCGCGCTGGGCGGCGGCCTGCTGATTGGGCTGTCGGCCATTTTGCTGCTTGGGCTGCTGGGTCGTATTGCCGGCATTAGCGGTATTCTCGCCGGCGCTTTCAACGCACAGCCCGCCGCTGAACGGCTGTGGCGGCTGGCCTTTGTTGCCGGTTTAGTGGTGGCACCTTTGCTGTACAGCTTGGTGGCCAGGCTGCCGGAAAGCCACATTGATGCCGACTGGCCGCTGTTGATTGCAGCGGGTTTGCTGGTGGGTTTTGGTGCCCGTTACGGCTCTGGCTGCACCAGCGGCCATGGCGTATGCGGCATTTCACGCCTGTCCCTGCGCTCACTCGTGGCAACCCTATCCTTTATGAGTACGGGCTTTGCCACGGTTTTCGTTATGCGTCATTTGCTGGGTTGAGGTCTGCCATGCACAGTCTGCTTTCTTTTTTTCTAGGCCTGTTGTTTGGTCTGGGCCTGATCATTTCTGGCATGAGCAACCCAGCCAAGGTGCAGGGTTTTCTCGATCTGGCCGGCCACTGGGACCCGTCGCTGGCGCTGGTAATGGGCGGCGCGGTGGCCATCGGCCTGCCCGGTTTTACTTGGCTGGTGCGCGGTGGCCATTCACTGCTGGGCGGTGCGCTACAGCTGCCCAGCAAAACCCTGATCGACCGCCGCTTGATCATCGGCAGCGCTCTGTTTGGCATCGGTTGGGGCTTGGCCGGTATTTGCCCGGGCCCTGCACTGGTGTTACCCGGCGCAGGGCAGCTGGCCAAAGGCGGCATTTTTATTGTCGCCATGCTGGCCGGCATGCTGCTGTTTAGCTTGTTTGAAAGGCTCAACCGCGCCAGCTGATAACGGCAAGCCAACAAAAAAGCGACTCGAAAGTCGCTTTTTTGTTGGCTGCTGCACAGGGCTCATGGGCTTACGCCAGAATTGAGCCCTTGAGTTTTTTCATTGCCGCCTGTTCAATCTGGCGGATGCGCTCAGCCGATACACCATACTGAGCGGCCAAGTCATGCAAAGTGGCCTTGTCTTCATTGAGCCAGCGTTGCTGGACAATATCGCGACTGCGCACGTCCAGCTGCTCCAGCGCTTGATACAGGCTAGCGTTTTCACGCTCCTCGGTATGCTCAGCTTCGTAGCGCAGCGCTGGGTCATAGCTGCGGTCTTCAAGGTACTGGGCCGGCGCGTAGCTCGCATCTTCGTCGTCGCTATCCAGCGGGTCAAAGGCCATGTCGTGGCCGGTTAGGCGGCTTTCCATTTCGTGCACGTCGCGCACTTCAACGCCCAAGCTGTCGGCGACAGCGCTGGCTTCGTCGTGGCTGAGCCAGTTGAAACCCTTTTTCTTGCTGCGCAGGTTGAAGAACAGTTTGCGCTGGGCCTTGGTGGTGGCCACCTTGACGATGCGCCAGTTGCGCAGCACAAATTCGTGAATTTCGGCCTTGATCCAGTGCACGGCAAAGGACACTAGGCGCACGCCCTTTTCAGGGTTGTAGCGCTTGACCGCCTTCATCAGGCCGACGTTGCCTTCTTGGATCAGGTCAGCCTGGGCCAGCCCGTAACCCGAGTAACTGCGGGCGATGTGTACTACAAAACGCAGATGCGACAGCACCAGCTGACGGGCGGCATCAACGTCCTGTTCATAATAGAGCCGTTCACCCAACTCGCGCTCCTGCTCAACGGTCAGCAATGGAATGCTGTTGACCGAGTGCACATAAGCCTGCAGGTTGGCGCCTGGGCTCAACAGTTGTACAGGTTGCAAGGCAGTTGTAGTGGTCATGCAGGTAATCCCCCAAATCTGTGGTCTTGAAACATAATAATACGACCGGATTTCTGTGGATAAGTTCAATTAAACAACATATATCATGGGCTAAGTGCCGGCTATTTAGCGTGGTAGCAGCTCGCGTAAATGACGCGATACCGCCAGCCATGCACCAATGTAACCCAGCAATATTGCACCAGTCAGCAGCGAAAATCCATCGTCCAGCGGCACCCCGGCCAAGTGGAAGTCGCTGGCATAGAGTTGTGCCAGTTCGATGACGGATTCATTAAGCCAGTTGAGTCCGCCGATCAGCAGCAACCAAGCCAGACAGCCGCCGCCCACACCGTACAGCACGCCCATATATAAAAATGGTCGGCGCACATAGCCATCGGTGCCGCCGACCAGCTTGATCACTTCGATCTCGGTACGGCGGTTTTCAATGTGCAGGCGGATGGTATTGCCCACCACCAGCAACAGGGCGGCAATCAGCACCAGGGTCAGGGCAAAGATGAAGCGTTCGCCCAGTCTGAGCATGGCCGCCAGCCGCTCAACCCACTGCAGGTCGAGCTGAACCTGCTGCACATGTGGCATGTTTTCTAGGCTGTGCACCAATTCCTGCAGTTGGGCCGGATCGACCTGTGCCGGTGTGATCAGAAGGCTGGCGGGCAAGGGGTTTTCCGGCAGCTCCTGCAGCACCTGGCCCAGCCCAGAAAAACTGGAAAAGTCCTGCAGGGCCTGCTCGCGGCTGATCAACTCAACCGTTGCGATGCCGCTTTGGGCCTGCAGGTCAGTCATCAATTTTTGCGCCTGCTGGGCGCTGGTTGATAGCTGCAAAAAAACTGAAATGCGTGCGGCCTGCTGCCACGATGCGCCCAGCCGATCGAGATTACCCAGCAACAGATTCAAACCCATGGGCAGGCTCAGGGCCACGGCAATCACCAGACAGGTAAAAAAGCTGCCAAAGGGCTGGCGCACAATACGCAGTGCACTGTCGGTAAAGCTGGCCTTGTGGCTGGCAATCCAAGCATTGAGCTGGCCGCTGGCGCTGAGGCCGTCCTGGGCCGGCGCTTCGTTTTGGCGCTTGTCGGCAGCACCCAGGCGCGTGCCGGGCTGTTCTGGGGTCAGGGGGCTGCGCATCAATTTGCCTCTCCGTCGCCAATCAGGCGACCACGCTGCAGGGTCAGCATGCGGTGGCGCATGCGGGCAATCAGCGCCAAGTCATGGCTGGCGATGATGACGGTGGTGCCCATGCGGTTGATGTCTTCAAACACGGCCATGATCTCGGCGGCCAGTTTGGGGTCTAGGTTGCCGGTGGGCTCATCAGCCAGCAGCAGCGCGGGCTGGTGCACGATGGCGCGGGCAATGCCGACCCGCTGTTGCTGGCCGGTGGACAGGTCGCTGGGCGACTGCAGGGCCTTGTCGCGCAGACTGACCCGTTCCAGCGCCTGGCTGACACGCAGGCGGATGTCCTCGGGCGACAGCCCAAGGATGTGCAGCGGCAACGCCACGTTGTCGAAGACGTTACGGTCGAATAACAGCTGATGGTTCTGAAATACCACACCGATTTGGCGGCGTAAAAAGGGAATCTGCGAGTTGCGAATTTTGCCCAGGTCCTGACCACCCAGCAACAGCTGGCCCGCCGTTGGGCGCTCCATGGCCAGCAGCAGGCGCATCATGGTGCTTTTGCCCGCGCCCGAATGGCCGGTGACAAACAAAAACTCGCCACGGCGCACATGCACGCTGAGCTCGTGCAGGCCCACATGGCCGTTGGGATAGCGTTTGGCAACGCGGTCAAACCGTATCATCAGCTGTCCTTGCTGCCGAACAGCGCACGCACAAAGTCTTTAGCCGCAAAGGGGCGCAGGTCATCAATGCCTTCACCCACGCCGATAAAGCGCACCGGAATACCGAACTGACGGGCTAGGGCAAAAATCACGCCGCCCTTGGCGGTGCCGTCCAACTTGGTCAGCACCAGACCCGTGATGGCGACCGCTTCGTTGAACTGGCGGGTTTGGTTGATGGCGTTCTGGCCGGTGCCGGCGTCCAGCACCAGCAGTACTTCGTGGGGTGCTGATTCGTCCAGCCGCGACATCACGCGCTGCACTTTTTTCAGCTCTTCCATCAGGTTGTCTTTGTTGTGCAGGCGACCGGCGGTATCGGCAATCAGTACGTCCACGCCACGGGCGCGGGCGGCTTCCACCGCGTCATAGATCACCGAGGCCGAGTCAGCGCCGGTGTGCTGGGCAATCACCGGAATATGGTTGCGCTCGCCCCACACCTGCAGCTGTTCAACGGCAGCGGCGCGGAAGGTGTCGCCAGCGGCCAGCATGACTTTTTTGCCTTCTTTTTGTAGGCGCGCAGCCAGTTTGCCAATGGTGGTGGTTTTGCCGGCACCGTTGACGCCCACCACCAGAATCACTTGCGGCGACGCGCCCGTCAGCTGCAGCGGTTGCTCGACCGGCTGCAGTAGTTCTTGCAGTTCGTCCTGCAGAGCACGGAATAAGGCGTCGCTGTCGGCCAGCTCTTTACGCTTAACACGCTGGGTCAGCCGCTCAACGATTTCCGTGGTGGCATCCACGCCAACATCGGCCAGCAACAGCTGGGTTTCTAGCTCTTCGAACAGGTCGTCGTCAATGGTTTTGCGGCCCAGAAACAGGGTGGCTACACCCTCGCCAAAGCTGGCACTGGTTTTGGCCAGCCCTTGACGCAGGCGGGCAAACCAGCCTTTCTTTTCTTCCGCTGGCGCGCTGGGTTCGGGTTCGGGTACGGCCTCTGCGTGAGCCCGCGGGGGCGCGAGCGGTTGAGGTTGGCATTCATGATCAGGGGCGGGTGGGGCTTCGGGGGGTGG
>JAHAYO010000095.1 GCA_018384595.1 Thiopseudomonas sp. | reverse complement strand
CGCACCAACTATTCCAACCCGCCGACCCATGGTGCAACCATTGTCAGCGACGTGCTTAATTCGCCCGAGCTGAATGCCCTGTGGCAACAGGAGCTGGGCGAGATGCGCAGCCGCATCAAGCAAATGCGTCAGCTGATGGTTGAGCAACTAAAGGCCAAGGGAGCCAGCCAGGACTTCAGCTTCGTCACCGAGCAACGCGGCATGTTTTCCTACTCGGGCCTGAGCGCTGCCCAGGTTGACCGCCTGCGCGAAGAGTTCGGCATCTATGCGGTCAGCACCGGGCGCATCTGCGTGGCCGCACTTAACCTTGGCAATATCAATGCAGTTACCGATGCCATAGTGACCGTCAGCGGGCAGTCCTGATCCGGCCTGCGCTTTTGCGGCAAAGAAAAAGGGTTCGCACGCGAACCCTTTTTTCTTGCCAGGCAGCCTGTGACCAAGCAGGCATCAGTCAGCCGTATAGGTGCGGCGGATCAGCGCATCCGGCTTGAGGAAATCCTTCTCACCGACATTGTCATGTTCCCCCAGCAGCTTGCCGTCATGCTCCAGCCCGTAGCTGGTGTGCACATGGAAGGTATCCAGGTACTTGGCGCGGGTTTCCTTGACGTCACCGGTATAGCGCGGGTCCTGCGGACGCTCGTAGTTGTTGATGTAATAGGCAACGTCCCAGGCCTGCTGGTCAGTCAGGCTATTGGGACGGCCCAGCGGCATGTTGTGCTTGACGAACGATGCCAGCGTAAAGTGACGGCTAATGCCCGCCCCCCAGTTATAAGACTTGTCACCCCAGACTGCCGGGAACACCACTTCGCCATCCTGAACCACACCGCCGCCATCAGCCTGGTGGCACAGCTGGCAGCTTTCCCGGTACACCTGCTCGCCACGGGCGTAATCCGGCTTCAGCTCGGGGTCGGGCAGCTTTGGGTAACCACGGCCATACATGCTCTTGCCGGGCTGATAAATGGGCACACCCTTGGCCAGCCACTGGTGGTAAGTGGTCAGTGCCACCATGTCGTCACTGCCCCAGGCCGGCGGCTTGCCGTTCATCGAGTAACTAAAGCAACCGGCTATGCGCTCTTCCAGGTTGTTGACCTGATCATTTTTCGGGCGATAGTTCGGCAGCACCACTGCTGCCGGCCAGACCGGCCCGGCAAAGGGCAAGCGGCCCTCCCCCATGTGACAGCTGCTGCAGTTCATGCTGTTGAAAACATTCTTGCCGCGCAGTTGCTGGGTATTCATGAACAGGTCATGCCCACGGCGGATCACGCGCTTGAGCTCTGGGTGCAAGTCTGCTTCTTCCAGGTCCTGCATGGTCGGCGGTACGTGTACATACTGCCCCTCAACCGGCTGCGGATTATTTACCGGAAAACGCGGCTCTTTGACGGTTTGCGCCTGTGCGCTGAAAGTTGCGGCGACAACCGCAGCAGCCAGGCCCTGCAGTAAAAAACGACTTTGTTTGTTCATTATCGGGCTCCTTGTCATTGTGCAGGCTGGCGGGCCAACCAGGCCGAAACAGCCTGAATGTCATCGTCGCTGAGGCGCTCGGCAATGGCAGCCATCAGGTGTTGCGGGTCGTTGTCACGGGTAGCTTTTTGCCAGTTATGCAACTGATCGGCGATATAACCGGCATGCTGACCGGCAATACCGGGAAAGCTGCCACCCACACCCTTGTTGCCCGGCCCATGGCAGCTGGCGCAGGGCACAATATAGCGGTCCCAGTCCCCCTCCTCTGCCAGCTTGCGGCCATGGGCCAGCTGCTCTTCGGTAGCCTCTTCGCCACCTTTGGCTTCAGTCGCCGGCTGCGCGCCGTAATAAGCCGCCAAATCCTTCATTTGCTGATCGCTCAACATGCTGACAAAAGGCACCATGGACGGGCTCTGGCGTGTGCCCGCCTTGATATCCTGCAACTGTTTGTACAGGTATTCCGGATTTATCCCCGCCAGCCGCGGCCAGGACTCACCACCCGGAATATTCATGCCACTGCCATCCGCCTGGTGACAGGCAACACACAAACCCGCCGACTCGGCACCTGCCGCAGCATCGCCATCAAAAGCATGTGCTGTTGATATGGCAAGCCCCAGCGCCAGAGCCAGCCTGCTCAAATTACGGACGCTCTTCATTCCGTACCTCCCTTATCGCCCCCACTGGGTAGCGTTTCAACTTCATCATGTGGGTCATTGGGGCTGACAACACCGGCGTACCGGAAGCATTCAGCGCAGCAACACCCCCCATCCAAGCACAAACTGTGCCACTCCTTGGCCGTGCGACAACTCACACATAACCTTATAACAAATTATTTATTTTTTGTTAATTTTAATGCTGTTCGTTAGTCTGATAGCTTTTAGTGTGCTTTCACGCTGACCACCTGGTCAGACCGGCCACCACTGAATATCCCCCCTGGCCTGCACAAGGTTGTTATGATGAACGGCAATCTGCAGACACAGCCTTTGGAAACAGACAGCCCAGCAAGACCTGAAGGCCAGCCTGCTGCGCCTGATCGGGCAAATCCTGCCGCAACAGGCACACGCCAACCCGCTGACTGCCGGCACCCAGGCAGCAGTCGTTTCACAGGCCCTGCCCCAGCTGCTGCGTGAGCTGGGCGGCCCGGCTGCTTCGGTCCGCGAACAGGCGCTGCGCTTTCCGGTCACCAGCCGCATTCTGGAAAAACTCGACAACCCCAACGACCTGGGTTCACTGTTGCGGCTGGCGGCTGCCGCCATCTCCCGCCTGCAAACCCATCAGCTGTCCAGCCTGGCACAAACCTACACCACACCGGACGGCACCCAGGTAACCACCTGGCAAACCGAAGTCCCCATGCGCGACCAGGACAACGTGGTACCCCTGCAGGTCAAGTTTCAACAGGAACAGCACAACCCGGCCGACGAACAGGAACAGCGCCCACCCGTGTGGCGGCTGGAGCTGAGTTTTGAAATCGAGCCACTGGGCCCGCTGCATGTGCAGGTCAACCTGCAGGAAGACAACCTGTCCAGCCGTCTGTGGGCCGAACAGGAAAACACCGCCAAACTGGTGAAAAAAGAACTGCATGTCCTGCGCGACAAGCTGCTGGCCGCCGGGCTTAACATTCGCGAGCTGGATTGCGAACAGGGCATCCCGCCTGCTGCACCCAAGGCACTGATCGAACAACGCTGGATTGATGATTTGGCATGAACACACCCGACAAGACACCCAGCCAGGCCATTGCGCTCAAGTATGACGGCAGCAACGCCCCCACCCTGACTGCCAAGGGCGATGACGAGCTGGCCGAGGCCATTTTGGCCATAGCCCGTGAGCATCAGGTGCCCATTTATGAAAACGCCGAGCTGATCCGGCTGCTGGCCCGGCTGGAGCTGGGCGATGCCATCCCCGAGTCCCTGTACCAGACCATTGCCGAAATCATTGCTTTTGCCTGGTATCTGAAAGGCAAGGCTCCGAAAGGTTTTTACCAGCGCGAAGCGGCGAAAAAACCGCTCCAGCTGGGCCACGACGAGAAAAGCTGATCCGGGCCTGTTGTGCTTTTATTCCCTGTAGCGCGTCTTGCACCCTTTGCTGTGTGATTTACCACATCCACAGGGGCAGGTGTTTTTTCGCAGTCAGGAACATCAGCACCCAGCAGCCGATGGCCAACGCAAAGCACAGCCAACGCCCTGCCATGGGCAGGCGGTCACGGAAGGCAAAGACGCCCAAAATCACATAGGCCACCAGAAAGCCCAGTTTGCTGGACAGCCAGGCTGTGGTGATCGGGTTTAGCTGCAGGATGACCAGCAGCAGGATGCCCATTATCAGCAGCAGGCTGTCTACGCCGTAGCTGATGCGGTCGGTGATTTTGCGCAGGCGCAGGTTGATTTTTGCGCCGCCGGCCAGCCGGTACAGGCCGCGCAGGGTAAACAGCACAATGGTCAGGTATGCCATGCCCATGTGGAAGTGTTTGATCCAGACGTAGTGTTCTGCCACGGATGTGTCCTTTGTTGGTCGGGGATGGGGGAAGCTAGAAAAGGTGACCAAGCTTAGCAAATTCGTCATCAAATGGCAGCTGGGGAGGTTTTGTACTGTGGCGGCTGGGCGTGTCGGGGTGTTGCA
>JAHAYO010000091.1 GCA_018384595.1 Thiopseudomonas sp. | reverse complement strand
GCTATGGACTATAGCGTAATAACTGAAGATGTTGGCGCAAGGTGTACGTAAGTCTGACTTGGCTAAAAAAATGTTTGTGGCTATGCCCCAAGTTGATCGCTTATTGGATATACGCCACCACTCACGCTTGGATGGAATTGAGAAGGCATTTTTGGCGTTAGGAAAGAAGTTGACTATGCAGTTGGTATAGGCCGTTTATCCTAAAATCGCGAGCGTTTATAACTTATCTGCTAAGAAAAACCGCTCGGCAATTAAAATAAATAGCCAGATACGCACAGACACCCGAATAGCTGCTTACCCTGCATGAGGTTGGCAGACCACGCTGAAGCTGCTGCTGCGCGGAGCAAAAAGGCCATCCGTGCAGCAGCAGAGCGTGACTAAAACGACTTTTGCTGGCTAGCAAAATTCACTTTGCCGGCGGCTGCTAGGTTCCGGCTTCGGTGTGGAAGCTCAGCGCCAACCGGTTCCAGCCGTTGATGGTAATGATGGCGGTGACCTGATTGACCAGTTCTTCTTCGCTGAACTGTTCGCGGGCGCGTTGATAAAGCTCATCAGGCACACCGCCGCTGGTAATCAGCGTCACCGCTTCGGTCAGCTCCAGCGCGGCGCACTCGCGTTCGGTATAAAAAGACGTTTCACGCCAGACGCTTAGGCAGTAAAGCCGCTGCTCGGTTTCGCCGGCGGCGCGGGCATCCTGGGTGTGCATGTCGAGGCAGTACGCACAGCCCCGTTGATCTGCGATGCGCGGGTCTTGACCAACTCGATCAGGGAATACACAAGCCCGCACTGGCGCACATAGTTTTCCATGCCCAGCATGGCCCTGAACGCGCCGCTGGAAACTTTTTGATAATCAATACGCTGCGTCATGTTTGACTCTGTTAATGGATAAAAGGCAACGAAATGATACCCCCAATGCCGTTACCCGCAGATGAAAAATTTCCGGTTTGGGGTAAGTGAGTTAACAGGAACAGC
The DNA here is from genome assembly GCA_018384595.1 of Thiopseudomonas sp. Classification (GTDB taxonomy): domain Bacteria; phylum Pseudomonadota; class Gammaproteobacteria; order Pseudomonadales; family Pseudomonadaceae; genus Thiopseudomonas. The sequence goes on along the minus strand of JAHAYO010000091.1, from coordinate 3,256 downwards.
GCGTCAAAACCTTGCCAGCATTTCATTGGTTTTTTCCCAAGGCAGGACGCCGACATCTATTTTCTGGAATGGTTAATTTTTATACAAAAATGACCGTTCATCAGAAAACCATTTTCTGGTCAATCCGGCAGTACAGGTCGGTTTTCTCCACCGTCTTTAGCTTCATATAAATCCATTTAAAACAAATAGATATGATCCAATAAAGACAACCAAAGCTGAGGTTTATTGGCAGCTCGCAGTGGGCGGTCACAAGGAAAATTCACGGTTGTAATGGTTTTTCCATGTCTCTAGGGTAAAAGCCGTTTTCAACAACCAACGGGATTTACCTTGAGTATTGCCAAAGTAACTCTGCGTCAGCCCACTGACCAGGACGGCTACTCCCTGCACCAGCTGGTTTCACGTTGCCAGCCTCTTGATATCAACTCGGTGTATTGCAACCTGCTGCAGTGTACCGACTTTGCCACCACCGCTATGGCTGCCGACAACGCACAGGGCGAGCTGGTCGGCTTCATTTCCGGTTATTGCCCGCCGGCCCGGCCCGACACCCTGTTTGTCTGGCAGGTGGCCGTTGACAGCAGCATGCGTGGCCAGGGCCTGGCCCTGCGCATGTTGCTGGCGCTGATCGAGCGCGTGGCTGCCGGGCAGGGCGTGCGCTATCTGGAAACAACCATTTCCCCCGACAACAGTGCTTCCCAGGCGCTGTTTCTCAAAGCGTTTGCGACGCTGGGCATTGAATACCAGACACGCACGCTGTTCAGTCGCCAGCAGCACTTTGCCGGCCAGCACGAGGATGAAGTGCTGTACCGGGCTGGACCTTTTCCTGCACATTCAGACTCAACCATTACTACAAAATAAAAGGTTACCCATGGAAATTTTCAAGCAAAACGAATCGGGCGTACGCAGCTACTGCCGCTCTTTCCCAGTTGTCTTCAACAAGGCGCAAGGCGCGGAGCTGTTCAGCGAGGACGGCACCCGTTATATCGACTTTCTGGCCGGCGCCGGCACCCTCAACTACGGGCACAACCACCCGGTGCTCAAGCAGGCGCTGTTGGAGTATATCGAGCGCGACGGCCTGACCCATGGTCTGGACATGTACTCCAAGGCCAAGGAGCGCTTTCTGGAAACCTTCAACCGCATCATCTTGGAGCCGCGTGGCATGCAGGATTATCTGGTGCAGTTTACCGGCCCGACCGGTACCAACGCGGTGGAGGCGGCGCTGAAACTGGCGCGCAAGGTTACCGGCCGTAGCAGCGTAATCAGCTTTACCAACGGTTTTCACGGTTGCTCGATGGGGGCATTGGCCGCTACCGGCAACCAGCACCATCGCGGTGCAGCCGGTACCGCGCTGAATGACGTCAGCCGTATGCCCTATGCCAACTATTTTGGTAAGGAAGTCAGCACCATCGTCATGATGAAGAAGCTGCTGGAAGACCCATCCAGCGGCATCGACAAGCCAGCAGCCGTGATTGTCGAAGTGGTACAGGGCGAGGGCGGCCTGAACACCGCGTCCGCTGACTGGCTGCGCCAACTGGAAAAACTCTGTCGCCAGCACGGCATGCTGCTGATTGTCGATGACATCCAAGCTGGCTGTGGCCGCACCGGCACCTTCTTCAGCTTTGAAGAGATGGGCGTGCAGCCGGACATCATTACCCTGTCCAAGTCCCTCAGCGGCTATGGCTTGCCATTTGCCGTGGTGCTGCTGAAAAAAGAACTGGACCAGTGGAAGCCGGGTGAGCACAACGGCACCTTCCGTGGCAACAACCATGCGTTTGTCACTGCAGCGACAGCGTTTGAGCACTTCTGGCAGACCGAAGACTTTGCCCTAAGCGTGCGTAAAAAAGGCCAGCGCATCCGCATCCGTATGGAACAAATTGCTCGCCGACACGCCGCTGACAAGCTGTTCGTCAAGGGGCGCGGCATGATGCTGGGCATTAACTGCCCCGACGGCGAAACGGCCGCCCGCATTTGCGAGCTGGCCTTTGACAAGGGTCTGGTGATCGAGACCAGCGGCAACCACAGCCAAGTGGTTAAGTGCCTGTGCCCGCTGGTGATCAGCGAAGAACAGATTGATCGTGCCATGGATATTCTGGATGAAGCCTTTGCCGAAGTGTTTGCCGTTAGCAACAGCGCACACAAGGCATCCTGACCACCGGGCCTGCCCTGCCGGCACACAACACCCGTATTACACACCTGACACAAGAAGAGAAAGCAATGATCGTCCGTACCCTAGAAGAATGTGAAAACAGCCCGCGCCGCATTGTGGCGCAAAACTGGGAAAGCACCCGCATGTTGCTCAAAGACGACAACATGGGCTTCTCCTTCCATATCACCACCATCTACGCCAATACCGAAACCCACATCTGGTACCAAAACCACCTAGAGTCGGTGTACTGCATCAGCGGCGAGGGCGAGATTGAAACCCTGGCCGACGGCAAGGTCTACCCCATCAAGCCCGGCACCCTCTATGTGCTGGATCAGCACGATGAACACCTGCTGCGCGGCTTTTCCGAAATGAAAATGGCCTGCGTGTTCAACCCGCCCCTGAGCGGCAAGGAAGTGCACGACGAAAACGGCGTATACCCAGTCGATGGCGACCCGCTTTGAATACGCCAGTCGGACGGAAAAACGAAGATGAAGACAAAAGCCGCGAGCTGATTGTCTAGGTCAACCGCTCGACTCCCCACCCCTTAAACTAAAACCCGTACCAAGCAGTACGGGTTTTAGTGTCAGAATGTCGCCGACCTCCGCGCTAAACGTTGCCGTCCGACTCCGTATCGTTGGGAAGGTCTTTCAAAACCGTCAGAAAATAGGCCCCCGGCGCTCCATTCTCAACCAGCACATAGCCCGACCGCAGCTCATTACGCCCCCAAATGGTCTGCCAATGCGCAGAGAACGACCACAGTTCACAGCCCTCAGCCTGCCCCTTAAGAAACGCCTTCCACGCTGCATGGAGATGACCGAAGGGCAGTTCAGGCGCTGCCTGTAGCGGGTCAGTGACGATCTCGCGCATCTCCACATCCTCCAACGTCAGCCGCTCTAGCAGGTGCTGAGGTTCGACGGCAAACTTCCACCTACCAACATAGCCGCGCCAAAGCGCGGTAGAACTCAACACAAAGCGCGGCCAATCGCCTCCCATAGCGAAGTAACTACGCAGTGGGGTCGTATGTATGGCTACATTATTGCCCTCATAGCACAGTCTCTCTGCAATCTGAACTGTCATCGCCTATCTCCCCCTTTACTGAGCCAGAGTGTTTGT
>JAHAYO010000090.1 GCA_018384595.1 Thiopseudomonas sp. | reverse complement strand
GTACCCATGGCCCACATGGCAGCGGCCTTGTTCGGGTGTTCACGACGGCGGCGGTTGATCATGTTGAAAGCAAACAGCACCATCACGAAGAAGGGCAGTGGTTCCAGTGTGGAGAAGATGGAGCCTACCCACAGCCAGACACCAGGCGCACCAATCCAGAAGTAGTGGTGGCCGGTACCCAGGATGCCGGAAATCAGCGCCAGGGCAACGATAACGTACAGCCACTTCTCGACCACCTCACGGTCAACACCGGTGATCTTGATCAGTACATAGGCAAGGATGGACGCCATGATCAGCTCCCACACACCTTCAACCCACAGGTGAACCACATACCACCAGTAGTACTTGTCACGGGTCAGGTTTTCGGGGTTGTAGAAGGCGAACAGGAACAGCAGTGCCAGACCGATCAGACCGGTCATCATCACCACGTTGACGGCGGTTTTGCGGCCCTTGAGGACGGTCATGCCGACGTTATACAGGAATGCCAACGCCACAATCACAATGCCAACCTTGGTGGGTAGCGGCTGTTCAAGGAACTCACGCCCCATGGTGGCTAGGATGTTGTTGCCGGTCATCTCAGCCAGCGTGGCATAGGGCACGAACAGGTAACCCAGAATGGTCAGCACACCGGCAACGGCAAACACCCAGAACATCAGGATGGCCAGTTTCGGGCTATGCAGCTCGCGGTCGGACTCTTCTGGAATCAGGTAATAGGCCGCACCCATGAAGCCGAACAGCAACCAGACAATCAGCAGGTTGGTGTGCACCATGCGGGCAACGTTAAAAGGCAGCAGCGGAAACAGGAAGTCGCCGATGATGTACTGCAGGCCCATGATCAGGCCGAACAGGATTTGGCCCACAAAAAGCATCAGCGCAAACACAAAATAGGGTTTGGCCACCTTCTGCGATTCAAATTTAAACAGGGTTTGACTGGACATTATGTGTCCTCCAACTTTCAGGCAATTCGACGTGCACTAACAAACAACGCTCTACATCGGGCATTAGCCTTCGATATTGGGCGGCCAGTTGTTGGTGTTGATTTTTGCAGTCCACTCCAAAAACTCGGTCAGGTCGGACAGCTGCTGATCGGTCAGGTTGAATTGCGGCATTTGACGACGGCCAGGCACGCCGGTCGGCTGGGCTTTCATCCAGGCGGGCAGGAAGTGCTTGAAGCCGGCTTCGCCGCCACGGCGGTGAAATACGTTGCCCAGCTCGGGAGCAAAGTAGGCGCCTTCGCCCAGCAGGGAGTGGCAGCCGCTGCAGTTGTTGGACTCGTAAATGTGCTTGCCCCGGATCACCGCTTCGGTCAGCTGATCGGCATTGGTACGCTCGGGGATGGATTTTTCGGTGTGGTATGCCAGCGCGAGAAATACCAAAATGAAGAACAGACTGCCTCCATAGTAAATATTTCGCGCCATACCTTTAGTGAATGTTTCAGACATGATGCGATGCCTCCTGAGGATATTTGCAGGCTCATCATAGAAACACCATGTTGCAAATGCGCTTGATAGCAATCAAGTAACTCTAGGGGCTGGCAATTAGCGGAAAGTGTAGCTTTTTGACGCCATAAAAACGCACGAGTGGGTAGTAGCGGGGCCGTCATTCTGTGCGCCCCTTTACTGTCATTCTGCGCGGAGCGAAGCGTTGTTGCAGAATCCACCGACCCATCCCCGTCATTCTGCGCGGAGCGAAGCGGAGTCGCAGAATCTATGGGGGTTTTGCCGGCGGTGCTGACGGTCGTGTGAGGTGCTGCGCGACGCTACGCTGCCACTTTGAGCAGGCTCAAAGCTGACAGCTGATGCTTTGCGCAGCACATCACACGACCTGATTAGGCACCTTGGCGTTTGGGGAGGGGGCCCAGCTGTGCTGGGCTGCTGTCGCGTGTGGCTGGAAGGCGTATGCATTTGGTCGCCATTCTGCGCGCTCTCTACTGCCATTCTGCGCGGGGCGATGCGTTGTCGCAGAATCTGCCAGCTCGCGCTACGTTACGTGCTCGCACAAAAACGGGCAGGCGGTCACGTCCGCAACCGCCTGCCCGTGACACAACACCTTAGAACACTGGTACGACAGCGCCTTGGTATTTTTCATTGATGAAGTCACGCACGTCGTCGCCCTTAAGCGCCTCGACCAGCTTTTGCACGGCATCGGCCTGCTGGTTGTCGTCACGGGTGACCAGAATGTTGACGTAGGGCGAGTCGGCTCCTTCAATGGCTAGCGCGTCTTTGTGTGGGTTAAGGCCGGCTTCTAGCGCATAGTTGGTGTTGATCAGCGCCAAATCCACCTGATTCAGTACCCGTGGCAGAGTGGCGGCTTCCAGCTCGCGCACGCGCAGTTTTTTCGGGTTGTCGGCAATGTCACGCGGGGTGGCGGTGATGCCGGCTTCTTCCTTCAGGGTCAGCACACCGGCTGCTTGCAGCAGCAACAGAGCGCGGCCGCCGTTGGTGGCATCGTTGGGGATGGCCACTTGCCCGCCCTGCTTCAGGTCATCCAGCGCGCGCACCTTGTTGGAGTAGGCACCAAAAGGCTCAATATGGATACCGGCCACGCTGACCAGCTGGGTGCCTTTGCTAGCATTGAACTCATCCAGATACGGCTGGTGCTGGAAGAAGTTGGCATCCAAACGGCCTTCGGATACTTGGATATTGGGCTGCACATAGTCGGTAAACACCTTGACCTCAAGGGTAACGCCCTGCTCGGCCAGCTTAGGTTTTACAAACTCCAGAATCTCGGCATGGGGTACCGGGGTCGCCGCCACCTGCAATGTGTCCGCTGCCGCAGACAGGGAAAAGGCTGTCAGCACGGCAGCCGCCAGCAACAGTGGTTTTTTCATGGAAACACTCCTTACACTCCGAGGCCGTGCAGCCCCAGATAATCATTTACGTGAATAGTGCACTACTAGACGGTCGCCCAGCATTTGCAGAATTTGTACCAGCACCAACAATAACACGACTGTGACCACCATCACATCGGTCTGAAAACGCTGGTAACCAAAGCGGATAGCCAAGTCGCCCAAGCCACCAGCTCCCACCACTCCAGCCATGGCGGTATAGGACACCAGCGTAATGGCGGTCACGGTAACCGCCGCAATGATGCCCGGCCGCGCCTCGGGTAGCAGGGCGTTCCAGATGATCTGGCTCGTGGTAGCCCCCATGGATTGAGTAGCCTCAATAATGCCGCGATCCACCTCACGCAGAGCCGTTTCTACCAAGCGGGCAAAGAAGGGCGTAGCCCCCACCACCAACGGCGGAATGGCACCGGCCACACCTAACGAGGTGCCGGCCAGCAGCAGTGTCAGCGGAATCATCACGATCAGCAGGATAATAAACGGCAGCGAGCGCAGCACGTTGACCGCCAGCGACAACACCGCGTAAAAGCCTCGGTGGGCAAACAGCTGACGTGGGCCGGTCAGGAATAGCAGCACGCCCAACGGCAGGCCCAGCAGTAGGGTGAACAGCAGCGAGCCACCCAGCATCAGCAAGGTATCCAGCGTGGCCAGCCCGATTTCATACCAGTCGATATTGCCAATCATGCGCGTATTACCTCGATGGTGACACCGGCCGCCTGCAGTTGGCGTTCGGCTTCGGCGCTACCTGCACCGCTCAGCGCCAGAGTGAGCTGGCCGCAGGGCTGATCTTTGATGCGGCCAATACGGCCGGCCAAAATGCTGTAGTCGATGCCGGTTTCCCGCGCCACCTGCCCCAAAATAGGTGCGTAGGTGGTATCGCCCAAAAAGGTTAGCCGCAGAATGCGGCCCTGCACATGCTCAAAGTCCTCGCCCTCCAGCTGACTGTCTTCGTCGCTTTCCTGCACAAAACGGCGCGTGGTGGGGTGTTGCGGGTGCAGGAACACTTCAGTTACCTCGCCCAGCTCGACAATCACACCGCCGTCCATCACCCCAACACGGTCACATACGCGGCGGATCACGTCCATTTCGTGGGTAATCAGCACAATGGTCAGCCCCAGCTCGCGATTGATCTCGGCCAGCAACTGCAACACTTGGCCGGTGGTTTGCGGGTCCAGTGCGCTGGTGGCCTCGTCGCACAGCAGAATATCAGGGCCGGTGGCCAGCGCGCGGGCAATGCCGACCCGCTGTTTTTGACCGCCAGACAGCTGCGCAGGGTATTTGTTGGCGTGATCGGACAGGCCAACCCGCGCCAGCAGCTCCTGCACGCGCGCGGCAATGGCGTCGCGGCTTTGCCCGCCGGCCAGCTTCATCGGCATGGCGACGTTTTCAGCGACGGTTTTTGAGGCCAGCAAGTTGAAATGCTGAAAAATCATGCCGACTTTGCGACGAAAATCGCGCAAACCGGCGGCATCCAGCGCGGTTACCTCGATGCCATTCACCCGAATGCGCCCGCCGCTGGGTTCTTCTAGGCGGTTGATTAGGCGTAACAGGGTGCTTTTGCCGGCACCGGAATGGCCAATCAGGCCAAATACTTCACCGCGCCTGACCTGCAGGTCGGTGCCCTGCAAGGCTGGGATCTGCCGGCCCTTGACGTTGTAGGTCTTGTGGACCTGCTGGAATTCAATCACGTGTGAATCCTGAGCTGTCTATCGGGGACGGGCACCCAGGCGAGTGCCCTCGGATCAGGCCGCTATTACTCTTGCCCTGCCACCTTGAGTACGGTGTCGGCAGCCCAGAAACGGTAGCGCACTTCAATCGTGGCCGGTGCATACACCACCACCGGCAGCTTGCTGTTGTAACGCAGGAAGGTGCCTTCGCCGCGCACCGGTACAAAGGCTTCAACTGTGCTGTTGTCGGGGCAGGCCATCATGGTGCTCATCGGGCCGCGCACATCGCTCAGCTCGTAATAGGTATAGCCCCAGCCTTCTAGGGTGTGCTCTTTGAGGGTGCCGGCCATGGCGCGGGTGTTACAGTCGGTTTGCAGCATCTGGCCGGGTACAATTTCCAGCTTATACAGCTCTTCGTCGGCCTGTTGCGGCAACCAGATCACATGGCGCTGATAGCCCTCTTGCGCTGCCGGATACGGTGCGACATCGGCCAGCTTCTGGCCGGGTGTGGCGGCACAGGCGACGGTGGCAACAGCTGCGGCCAATGCAGCCGTGGTCAGTACTTTTTTCATGGTGATGCACCCCCAGGTAAGAAAAACCCTGCCATTGTCCCCCTTAGCGGCGGTGACTGACAACCGTCACCTGCCTCAAAGCCCGCTCAGGCACTGATGCATGGCGCTGGCCATGCTGCGCAACAGCTCGGGGTAACTGCCCGCCTGGCTGCCCAGCGGGTCCAGTTGCTGCAGGCGCACCGGCAGCCCTTTGGTTAGGCTGTGCGCCAAACGCGGCGGCGCGGGCGGCTCAGTGAAGATACAACTGGCACCGGCCTGCTCCAACGCCTGACGCATCTGTTGCACATGACGGGCACCGGGCTGCACCTCGGCGCTCAGCGCAAACACACCGGTATGCTCCAGCCCATACGCCTGCTCGAAATAATTAAACGCCTCGTGAAACACAAAAAACGGCTTGTTGTGCAAAGGCTGCAGCAACGCCTGTAACTCGACGTCCAGCACGTCCAGCTCTTGATTGAATGCCTGCAAGCTGGCCTGATAATGTGCGGCCGCAGGCGGATGCAAGCGGGCAAATTCCTGCGCCATATAGGCCGCCATCACCCGTGCATTGTGGCTGGACAGCCACAGGTGAGCATCCAGCCCGCCGGACGGATGATGCGGGTCATGCTGCTTAAGCGCAGCTGCACCGTGGTCATGGTCATGGTCGTGGTCGTGGTCGTGGTCGTGGTCGTGGTCGCTGCCATAGTGCAGCAGCTCCAGCCCCGGCACGCCCTGCATGGCGTGACTCTGGCCGGGTGTACGGGCGGCCAGTTTGACCAGAAAGTTTTCCATGTCCGGCCCGATCCAGAAAAACGCATCGGCATTGGCCAGCCGCCGATTATCCGACGGGCGCAGGCTAAACGCATGCGGCGATGCGCCCGGCGGCAACAGCACGCTGCTCTCACCCTGACCGTCCAGAATACGCTGCGCAATCAGCTGCAACGGCTGGATACTGGTCAACACTTGGGGCGCAGCCCAAACAGAGGGGCTGGCAACCAGCCAGCCCATTACACAACACATCCCACACAAAAAACGGCGCATCACCTGCTCCTAACAATGAATTTGTTATATCATAACGTTTCACTTCACCATAAATGCAAGCCATGTCTGAAAATATTTCTGCCATCCCCGCCGGCGACAGCCTCGCCCTCTGTTCCAGCCAAGGCCATCACGACTGCATCCGACAAGCGCTGGCCGCCGCCACCGAGCTGTGCCAGCGCGACGGTCTGCGCCTAACCCCCATCCGCAAGCGGGTACTGGAGCGGGTCTGGCAAAGCCATCGCCCCCTAGGAGCCTATGAAATTCTGGCGCAACTGAGCGAAGAGGACGGCAAGCCCGCGGCTCCGCCCACCGTCTACCG
>JAHAYO010000077.1 GCA_018384595.1 Thiopseudomonas sp. | reverse complement strand
CCCTGTAGGCTCCATGCGGCCATCCATGGCCGCATAGGCTTTACATCCAGCCACCCCGTCGGCCTCGCAAGCTCTGCGTGGGTCGCAACCCTTTTCTGGGGGGATAAGGGGCGGCTTTGCCGCCCTGCTGTCGCGTGTTCACTTGCAGATTATGCAAAACCTGCAAGCCACTGGCGACAGCAGCTCGGCAAAGCCGGGCCACAATCCTCCCCACCCGCTCAAGGCAAACTCGGGCTGGGTGGGGCCGAAGTCAGGCATTTAGCGGTTTGGGCCGGCTTGCCGGACCGAACCAGCGTGGCCTGACGTAGTCCCCGCACGGCCCAGCCGTCACAGAGCAAAACCCCACACCGCAACAGCAGCCCAGCAAAGCCGGGCCACAATCCTCCCCACCCAGCCCAGCCGCCGCCAAGCAAAAACCACCACAGAGCAAAAAATCACCGCCCAGACTTAAACCGAGTCCAAGCCCGAATCTTGGTCCGCTGTGCAGCCGCCGGCAAGGGCTTGGAAATAAACAGCTTGTCCAATACATCCTGCGCCGGATACACGCCCGGATCGTTGCGTACCTCTTCGTCCATCAGCGCGTACGCATGCTTGTTGGGGTTGGCATAGCCGACGTAATCGCTGATGCCGGCAATCACATCCGGCTCCAGCAGGTAGTTGATAAAAGCATGTGCCTCATCCACGTTACTGGCATCGGCAGGGATGGCTAGCACGTCAAACCACAGGTTGCCACCCTCTTTCGGGATGGCATAGGCAATCTCGATGCCGCTACCGTTTTCTTCGGCGCGGTCGGCGGCCTGCAGCACGTCACCAGAGAAACCTGCCGCCACGCAGATATTGCCGTTAGCCAGATCGGCCACATAACGCGAGGAGTGGAAATAAGTCACATAAGGACGCACCCGGTTTAGTGCGTCCACCGCTGCGTCATAATCTGCCGCTTTGGTGGAGTTGGGGTCCAGCCCCAGGTAATTCAGCACTGCCGGCAGCATCTCGTCGGCGGCATCCAAAAAGGACACACCACAGGTGCTGAGCTTTTCCATATTTTCCGGCTCAAACAACACAGCCCACGAGTCAATACTGTCAACGCCAAGCACTTCCTTGACCTTGTTCACGTTGTAACCAATGCCATTGGTGCCCCACAGATAAGGCACTGCGTACTGGTTACCGGGGTCGTTGACGGCAATCTGCTGCATCAAATCCGCCTCAAGATTGGCCCAGTTGGGCAGTTTGCTGCGATCCAGCTTCTGGAACACACCGGCCTGCACCTGGCGTGCCAGAAAATGATCCGATGGCACCACCACATCATATCCACTACGCCCAGCCAGCAACTTACCCTCTAGGGTTTCGTTGGAGTCAAACACGTCATACACCACCTTGGTGCCATGCTTACTCTGGAAACCGGCCAACGCGTTTTCACTGATGTAATCCGACCAGTTATACACATTGACAGTCGATGCGCTGGCAGCGCCAGCCAAACCAAAACCAAGGGCAACGCCCAGCAACAACGAACGGGAACTTTTGTTCAACAGTACATCCTCACACGTTTATCGGGTGGGTCACCTCGGACCAGTTACAAAGCCGCCCGCACCATGCAAACGGCGAAATTAAACATACGGCAACATGCCTTACCAAACCAAACACCACAACAGCAGCCCAGCCGCCACAGAACAAAAGCCAACTCCAACAGCCACCGAGCAAAAACCCAACCACGCAACAGCAGCCCAGCAACGCTGGACCACCCCCTACCCACCCAACTCAGGCCGGATAGGGACGCAGTCAGGCATTTAGCGGTTTGGGCCGGCCCGCCGGGCCGAACCAGCGCAGCCTGACTGCGGCACTATCCAGCCCAGCAGCCCAAGAGCAAAACCTACTTGCCAGATTTAATCTTAGTCCAGCTGCGCGTCATCGCCCGCTGCCCCTTGGCCGACAAGTCCGGGAAGGCATACAGCTTTTTCAGCATCGCATCATCCGGGTAAATGCCAGGATCATTACGGTATTCCTCATCCACCAGCGCAGTTGCCGCACTGTTGGCGTTGGGAAACTGCAGATAATTGGTCAAATCCGCCATCACCTGCGGTTGCAGCAGATAGTTAATGAACTCATGCGCTTCCTTAACGTTTTTGGCATCAGCAGGAATACCCACCATGTCAAAGAAAGTACCGGCACCCTCTTTCGGAATCTGGTAGGTCAAACGCACATCACCGGTGCCTTCCTCTGCCCGCGCCTTGCTCTGGTACAGGTCGCCGGAATAGCCCACTGCCATACAAATATTGCCGTTGGCCAGGTCGGAGATGTATTTGGACGAGTGAATATAGGTAATGTGCGGACGCACCTTCAGCAACAACTCTTCAGCTTGGCGAATATGCTCGGGATTTTCGCTGTCGGGCGGCAGGCCCAAGTAATACATGGCGGCTGGGATAATTTCGGTCGGCGAATCCAGGATTGCCACACCGCACTTGCTCAGCTTGCTGATGTACTCGGGATTGAAAATCACATCCCAGCTATCCACCGCCACATCGCCCAGGACCATTTTGACCTTGGCCGGGTTGTAGCCAATACCAATCGAGCCCCACATATAGGGAATGGAGTACAGGTTGCCCGGATCGCTGACTTCCAGAGTTTTCAGCAGGTCCTTGTTCAGGTTGTCCCACTGCGGCAACTGGCTACGGTCCAGCTTCTGATAAACGCCAGCCTTGATCTGCTTGGCCAGAAACGGGTTTGAGGGCACCACGATGTCATAACCGGAGTGACCGGACAGCAGCTTGGCTTCCAGCACTTCGTTGTTGTCGTACACATCGAAAACGACCTTGATGCCGGTCTGTTTTTCAAAGTTGCTGATGGTATCCGGTGCCACATAATCGGACCAGTGGTACACGTTGAGCGTGCGCTCTTCGGCGTGCACCTGGACGCTAACGGCAACCGCCAGTGACATGGCGGCAAGGGAGAAAGACTGCTTTTTCATGCGCACAACTCCTGTATCAAGTCTGCAAATAAACCGTCTGTAGGATAGACGGACGATTAGTTCTGGCGTTTGGCCAAAGTAACTGTTTTGAATCAAACACGCTTTATTGACTGTAACGCCCCGCCACACCTGGCTGCTGCCCGCGGCAGCCCGGTTACATTCAAAAAAACCTGTTCACAGACCCGGCGTGCCTCTTCCCTGGTAGCCGATAGCAGCAAATACCTGCGCTTATTTAGACAATACCGGCTGCAAGAGGGTGCAGCGCGGCAAGGCTGCGTAAAATACGCACAAGCCCGCACAAAGGCAAGACCTGCACGCAGATTCTCGACCAGCGGAGGCCTTCCAGTCGCGGCTGCCGAGCCACAGTAAAATACTTATTTGCGAACTGTCGCATTGTTAGGCTACGCGCTTTTCTATACAATACGAAGCTATTATTGTGGCAATTCCTGCCTCACAAAGCCGTACCCACAAGGCGGCAGGCAAAATGATTTTATAGCGCCGCACGCCTCATGCATGCGGCAACCGTGTAAACAAGGAGAATTGTGTGAAAAAACTCGTACTGGGCAGCCTGTCTGCCGTTCTGCTGGCCAGCAGCATGACCGCCACCGCCATGGATGCCGAAGACGCCATCCAGTTCCGCCAGGCCGGCTACAAATTCATGGCCTGGAACATGGCCAAAATCAAGGCCATGGCCATTGACGAAAGCGTTGAGTGGAACCCTGCCCAAGTGCAGGCAGCCGCCAACTCCATCGCCGCCACCGCCAACTCCGGCATGGGCGCACTGTTTATTCCCGGCACCGAGCAAAATGTCGGCGACACCAAAACCCGCGTTAAGCCAGAAATGTTCACCGACATTGAAGGCGTAACCGAAGTTGGCATGGCCTTCCACAAGGCTGCCACCGAACTGGCCGCTGCCGCCGAAACCGGCGACAAGGCTGCCATTGCCAAAGCATTCGGTGCCACTGGCCAGAGCTGCAAAGGCTGTCACGACAAATTCCGCAAGGACTAATCTCCCTGCGTAACAAAAAGCCGGCTCAAGTAGAGCCGGCTTTTTTATGCCCCATTGTTGCGCCTACTGCATTACCTAGCATTCGTATTTCGCGTCGCAAAGTCGCAGAATCCATAGCCAGACCTTACGACTGCGCGCTGGGTGATATGGGGAGCGCAGGATGGCGTGAGATGGAGTGGGCAGCGCTGAGTATGTGATACCGCACGATGCGTAATGCCCGTTAAAACGGCAACGCCGCAGCCGGTGCGGGCGGTGGGGGCTTGGGTACCCAGCTGCCTTGTGCCACATACAACGCGCCACCGGCCAACACGCAGCTCAGCACAAAAGCCAACCAGCGGCCGCCGGTTGCCGGTTTGTATTCATCATTGATGGCCTCAGTGGTGCCGGTGATCATCGGCTTGATCAGGTTGTTCTTTTTTACCAGCCAATAGAACAGCACAGTCGCCACATGTAGCCCTATGAGCCCAACCAGCAACCAAAAAGTCTGCCGGTGCAGGCCAGTAACCCACAAGCTATCAGCCTTGCTGATCAGGCGATACAACGGGCCGGTGAACACGCTGTCATCATTGGTAAACAGGCCGCTGACCGACTGCCAGCCCAGCAGTAACAGCATGCCGGCCATGGACAACACGCCCAGCGGATTATGACCGGGCTTACGCCACTGGCCACGCAGGTAGTCGGGAATACGCGGAAGGGCACCCAGCAGCGCACCGATGCGGGCATAGGTTGAGCCCAGAAACAGCCAGGCCAGCCGGAACGCCAGCAAGGTAACTATGGCCAGGCCGGCCTTTTCGTGCACCTGCATATTGCCCTTAAGGCCGCTGGCCATGGCCACTACCACCGCCACCACCAGCGACCAGTGAAACAGCCTTAATGGCAAATCCCACACCCTGATATGTCTGGACATCCCGCTACCCTCCTAAATTACTGCAAACTAAAATTGATACCGCCCGGCTCGTCCGAGACCTCAAGCGATAGACCCTGTGATGCCTTGGTCAATTTTTCTCCACTGAGATCCGCGCCCAGCTTGATCATCAGACGCAGGTCGTTGGAGGAGTCAGCATAGGCCATGGCGTTCTCGTAACTGATTGCACCCTGGGCATAGAGTTCATACAGCGCTTGGTCAAAGGTCTGCATGCCGTGTTCAGTCGAGCGTGCCATCAGCGGCTTGATTTCGTCTACCGCACCACTGCGGATCAGATCAGCCACCAGCGGGGTGTTGATCAGCACCTCGATCACCGCACGGCGACCCTTGCCGTCGATGGTCGGAATCAGCTGCTGGGCAACAATGGCGCGCAGGTTAAGCGACAAATCCAGCCACACCTGCTGGTGACGGTCGGCCGGGAAGAAGTTGATGATGCGGTCCAGCGCCTGGTTGGCGTTGTTGGCGTGCAGGGTGGCCAGACAGAGGTGACCGGTTTCGGCAAAGGTCACAGCGTAGTCCATGGTTTCACGGGTTCGCACCTCACCAATCAGGATCACATCCGGGGCCTGACGCAGGGTGTTTTTCAGCGCCACCTCAAACGATTCGGTATCAATACCGACCTCGCGCTGGGTAACAATGCAGTTACGGTGCGGGTGGAGGAACTCCACCGGGTCTTCGATCGAAATAATATGCCCGGTACTGTTTTCGTTGCGGTAGCCGATCATGGCCGCCAGCGAAGTGGATTTACCGGTACCGGTTGCACCAACAAATAGCACCAAACCGCGCTTGGACATGGCAATGTCTTTGATGATTTCCGGTAGTTTAAGGTCATCCACGGTCGGGATTTTGGTTTCAATGCGCCGTAGCACCATACCGACTAGGTTGCGCTGGTAAAACGCGCTAACCCGAAAGCGGCCAATGCCACGGGAGCTGATGGCAAAGTTGCATTCCAGCGTATCGGCGAACTCGCGCCTTTGCTGCTCGTTCATCGCCCCCAGCACCATTTCTCGGGTTGCCTCCGGTGAGAGCGCGGTACGCCCCACCGGCATGACCTTGCCGTGAATTTTGATCGAAGGTGCTACACCTGCGGTAATAAACAGGTCGGAGCCGCCCTTTTCAACCATCAGGCGCAACAGCTGTTCCAGTTCCATCGTTGTTTCCTCTGTGGTACTGCCCTGAGCGGCAGCTTAGAAGTTTTCCGGAGTTTTGGCTTTTTCGCGCGCGCTTTCACGGCTAATTTTGCCGGAGCTGAGCAGTTTGCTCAGGCAGCCATCCAGCGTCTGCATACCAAGGCTGCCGCCGGTCTGGATGGCAGAATACATCTGCGCCACTTTGTCTTCACGAATCAGGTTACGAATGGCGGGGGTACCCAGCATGATTTCGTGGGCCGCCACCCGGCCACCGCCGACTTTTTTCATCAGGGTTTGCGATACCACCGCCTGCAGCGACTCGGACAACATGGAGCGCACCATGGATTTTTCTTCAGCGGGGAAGACGTCAACAATACGGTCAATGGTCTTGGCGGCGGAGGTGGTGTGCAGGGTGCCGAACACCAAGTGACCGGTTTCTGCGGCGGTCAGGGCCAAGCGAATGGTTTCCAAGTCCCGCAGCTCGCCCACCAGAATCACGTCGGGGTCTTCCCGCAGTGCCGAGCGCAGGGCTTCGTTAAAACCCAGGGTGTCTCGGTGCACTTCGCGCTGGTTGATCAGACTTTTTTTCGATTCGTGCACAAACTCGATCGGGTCTTCCACCGTCAGGATGTGCTGGTACTTGTTACTGTTGAGGTAGTCGATCAGGGCTGCCAGCGTAGTGGACTTGCCCGAACCGGTTGGCCCGGTTACCAGCACCAGTCCACGCGGTACATCGGCAATTTTGCGAAACACGTCGCCCAGCCCCAGGTCTTCCATGGTCAATACCTTGGACGGAATGGTACGAAACACCGCACCCGCACCACGGTTTTGGTTAAAGGCGTTCACTCGGAAACGGGCAATGCCCGGTACTTCAAACGAGAAGTCAGTTTCCAAAAATTCTTCAAAGTCCTTGCGCTGCTTGTCGTTCATGATGTCGTACACCATGGAATGCACGTCTTTGTGCGCCAGGGGCGGTACGTTGATGCGACGGATATCACCGTCAACACGAATCATCGGCGGCAAATCGGCCGACAGGTGCAAGTCCGATGCGCCCTGTTTGGCACTAAATGCCAGCAGTTCGGTAATATCCATTCATCCCCCAAATCTGTTTCACAAGCAGTTAAAATAAGCAGCTGTAATCATTACAACCAACAGGTCAGCCAATGTCCATCTTAACAGAGAATATTGCCCAGGTTCGCCGCCGCATCGAGGCGGCTGCTCGCACCAGCCAACGCCCGCCGCAGGCCATCGGGCTGCTGGCCGTTAGCAAAACCTGGCCTGCAGAAAGTATCAGCAACGCCCATGCGGCTGGCCTGACGCACATGGGCGAAAACTATCTACAAGAAGCGCGCGCAAAACAAGCGCAATTGTCACATTTGCCACTGGTTTGGCATTTTCTGGGCAACATTCAGTCCAACAAAACCCGCGAGGTGGCAGCCCACTTTGACTGGGTGCACGCGGTGGATCGACTGAAAATCGCGCAGCGCCTGTCGGAGCAGCGCCCAGCTGGGATGCAGCCGCTGAATATATGCCTGCAGGTCAATATCAGCAACGAAGCCAGCAAATCTGGTTGCAGCCCGCAACAACTGCCGCAACTGGCACAAGCGGTGGAGAAACTGGATAATGTGCGCCTGCGCGGGCTGATGGTAATTCCGCAGCCCAGCGATGATGTTGAAGAACAACGGGCGGCCTTTCGCCAGACCCGCATGCTGCTAGAACAGACCAACGCGCTGCTACAAACCCCGATGGATACCCTGTCCATGGGCATGAGCTCCGACTTGGAAGCCGCCATCGCCGAAGGGGCCACATGGGTGCGTGTTGGTACCGCCATTTTTGGAACGCGAACCCCCTAGCCTGAGCGCTTCCCGTTCGCGCCGCCGGTGCAGCGCTACCTGTATAGTCCAGCCCTGTACCTTTTCCCACACCACTTGACCACGGAAACGCCATGAACAGTCTGCGAATTGCTTTTATTGGGGCCGGCAACATGGCCGCCTGCCTGATCGGCGGCCTGTTGGCCAAAGGCATGCCCGCCAACCAGATTCACGCCAGCGAGCCATCGACCGCACGCCGCGATCAGCTGCAACAGGACTTGGGCATCCACACCCATGCCGACAACGGCACTGCCTGCACCGACGCCGACCTTATTGTGCTCGCTGTTAAACCACAGCTCATGCGCGAGGTGTGCCAACCGCTGGCCACAGCCCTCACGCCGGGCCAGCTGGTAATTTCCATTGCCGCTGGCATCAACTGCACCAGCCTGCAGCGCTGGCTTGGCCACGCGGCCGTGGTGCGCTGCATGCCCAACACTCCTGCTCTGTTGCAGCAAGGCATCAGCGGCCTGTTTGCCGCTGAGGCGGTGAGTCCGTCCCAGCGCCAGCAAGCCGAAACGCTGCTTAACGCGGTGGGTGAAACAGTCTGGGTTGAGCATGAAAACCTGCTGGATGCCGTCACCGCGGTATCCGGCAGTGGCCCGGCTTATTTCTTTCTGTTAATGGAAGCCATGACCGACGCCGGCATTCAGCTGGGCCTGGAACCGGCCACCGCCGCGCGCCTTGCCCAGCACACCGCACTGGGCGCAGCGCACATGGCCTGTCAGAGCGACGTGGATGTCGCCACATTGCGCCAGCGTGTAACTTCACCGCAGGGCACCACCGACGCCGCCATCCGCAGCTTTGAGGCCGACGGCTTGCGTGCCATAGTGCAACGCGCGCTGAACGCCGCCCACCACCGCTCGGCCGAACTGGCCCACCAACTCGGAGACTGATCCATGAGTGGAGCTCAAGCCCTGATTTATGTCCTACAGACGCTAGGCCAGCTGTATATCTTGCTGATTTTACTGCGCTTTGTGCTGCAACTGGTGCGTGCCGATTTCTACAACCCGCTAAGCCAGCTGGTGGTCAAGGCCACGCAGCCGCCGCTGTCCATAGTGCGCCGTTTTATACCCGGCTACGGCGGGCTCGATTTTGCCGCGTTAGTGCTGGCTTTTCTGGTGCATATGGCACTGTCGGCGGTCATTTTGGCCATCGTCGGTGCGCCGGTCGTCCAGCTGCTGCCGTACCTCGCTGTATGGGTGCTGATCAGCCTGGCCAGCCTATTTGTGAAGATCTTTTTCTTTGCCCTGATTATCAGCGTAATCCTGTCTTGGGTGGCCCAAGGCAGTCGCCACCCAGGCGTCGCACTGGTGCATCAGGTATGCGAGCCGATGTTATCCCCCATCCGCCGCCTATTGCCGGATCTGGGCGGCATCGACATCTCGCCCATTTTTGCCTTTCTCGCTCTGAATCTGCTGGACAAATTTGTCATTGCCAATCTGGCCCAGGCGACTGGCATGCTGCCCATTATCAGCCCCTTCATGTGATGGATAACTACGCACGACTGGATGGCGACGACCTGGTGCTGCTCTGCCACATCCAGCCCGGCGCCAAACGCAGCGAACTGGCGGGCGAGCACGGCGGGCGGCTTAAAATCCGCCTGCAGGCACCGCCGGTGGACGGCAAGGCCAATAGCGAACTGATACGTTTTCTGGCCGGCCTGTTTGGCGTGGCACGCAATGCGGTCTGCATCGAAAACGGCGAACTGAGCCGACAAAAGCGCGTGCGTATTGGCAATCCTGTACAATGGCCGCCCAGCATCGACAGACCGGTCGGGGCTTAAGCTCACGGGCTACGGCAGACACCCAGCCAGAAGGTCACGCTAAGGTTGTCACACCGACTCGGCTGCAACAGGCATCCGCAAGGCACGCATGCACCGCTTCGTACCCGCAACCCTTTTACTGTTTTTACACTTGGAGCATCCGGTGTCCCGCGTTTTTCCCGAAGATTCCGTTGGCCTGGTCCAGCCCGAGCTGGCGCATTTCAAGGAGCCGCTGGCACTGGCCTGCGGCCGCCAGCTGGACGAATACGAGCTGGTCTATGAAACCTACGGCACGCTCAACGACAGTCGCAGCAACGCCATCCTGATTTGTCATGCGCTGTCCGGCCATCACCACGCCGCCGGCTATCACAGCGAAAGCGACCGCAAGCCCGGCTGGTGGGAAGCCTGTATCGGCCCCGGCAAACCCATCGACACCAACCGCTTTTTTGTAGTCAGCCTGAATAACCTAGGCGGCTGCAACGGCTCCACCGGCCCAGCCAGCCTCAATCCAGCCACCGGCCGGCTCTATGGTGCTGACTTCCCCATGGTCACGGTGCAGGACTGGGTACACAGCCAAGCGCGGCTGGCCGACCGCTTGGGAATCGAGCAGTGGGCCGCTGTGGTGGGCGGCAGTCTGGGCGGCATGCAAGCCATGCAATGGAGCATCGAATACCCCGAGCGCCTGCGCCATTGTGTAGCGATTGCCGCAGCACCGCGCCTGAGCGCACAGAATATCGCCTTCAACGAAGTCGCCCGCCAAGCCATCATCAGCGACCCGGATTTCCATGACGGCCACTTTCTGGCCCACAACAATATCCCCAAGCGCGGCCTCAAACTGGCGCGCATGGTCGGCCATATCACCTACCTATCCGACGATGCCATGGGCCAAAAATTTGGCCGCGAGCGCAAGTCCGAACAGCTGAATTTTGACCTGAGCAGCGTGGAGTTCCAGGTCGAAAGCTACCTGCGCTATCAGGGCGAGGAGTTTTCCACCCGCTTTGATGCCAACACCTACCTGCTGATGACCAAGGCGCTGGACTACTTCGACCCAGCCGCTGCCCATGGCGGCGATTTGGCCAAAACCTTTGCTGCCGCCAGCGCCAGCTTTTACCTGATTTCTTTTACCACCGACTGGCGCTTCTCGCCGGAACGCTCACAAGAGGTGGTCAACGCGCTGATTGCCGCCGACAAGCAGGTCAGCTATGTGGATATCGACGCGCCGCACGGCCACGATGCGTTCCTCATTCCGCACCCGCGCTATCTGCAGGCGTTTTCCAGTTACATGAACCGTATCGAGATTTAAGCATGAGAGCCGATCTGGACATCATCCAGCAATGGATTCCCGAAAACAGCCGTGTGCTGGACCTTGGCTGTGGTAACGGCGAGCTGCTGGCCTGGCTCAAGGAGCACAAAAACGTATCCGGCTATGGACTGGAAATCGATCCGGACAAAATCAACGCCTGTATAGAAAAGGGCGTCAACGTAATCGAGCAAAACCTGGACCTGGGACTGGGCAACTTTGCCAGCAACAGCTTCGATGTGGTGGTGATGACCCAGGCCCTGCAGGTCGTACACTACCCCGACCGCATTCTGCAAGAAATGTTGCGTGTAGGCCGCACCTGCATTATTACCTTCCCCAACTTCGGCCACTGGCGTTGCCGCTGGTATCTGGCCACCCGTGGCCGCATGCCAGTATCAGACTTCATGCCCTACACCTGGTACAACACACCCAATATTCATTTCTGCACCTTCAAGGACTTCGAAGCCCTGTGCAGCGAAATGCAGATGCAGGTGCTCGACCGTCTCGCGGTCGATAACCAGCATCGCCATCATCTGGGCAACAAACTGCTACCCAACCTGCTGGGTGAGGTCGGCATTTACCGCGTCACCCGCAACATCATCCCCACTGCCTGACCGGAGGACTTCCCTCATGCGCACACTCGTTACCCTAGCCTGCACCCTGCTGCTGAGCCTGTCGGTTGCCGCCGAACAAAAAATCACGTCCGGTGCACTCGATATCCATTACATCGTCTTCAACTCCAGCTTTTTACAGCCGGCTGTAGCCCAGGCATCCGGCCTTGAGCGCGGCAAAAACATTGCCGTACTTAATGTGTCGCCGCTGCGTGACGGCAAAGGCGAAAAAAGCAGCGTCAGCGGCACCCTGACCAACCTGCTGGGCCAGAGTCGCACGCTGAAATTTCGTGAAATCGACGAAGGCGAAGCGGTGTATTACATTGCCCAATTCCCCATTGATGGCCGTGAAATCGTCAAAATCGCCGTGCAACTGACCGACTCAGAAGGCAAACAGCACAGCCTCAAGTTCAACCAAGAAGTGTTCCCCGACCTATGAAAGCCCTCGTTCTCGCCAGCCATAACGCCGGCAAATTGAAAGAGCTGCAAGCCATGCTCGGCGACCGCTTCCACGTGCGTTCGGTGGCCGAATTTAGCCAAGAGGCACCGGAGGAAACCGGCCTGTCCTTTATTGAAAACGCCATCCTCAAGGCGCGCCACGCCGCCCGTGTGTCCGGCCTGCCGGCGCTGGCCGACGACTCCGGTTTGGCGGTGGATTATCTAGGGGGCGCACCCGGTATCCATTCGGCTCGCTACGCGGGTAACGGCGACGATGCCGCCAACAACAGCAAATTGCTGCAGGCGTTGCAGGATGTGCCGGATGCCCAGCGCGGCGCGCAGTTTGTCTGCGCACTGGCGCTGGTACAGCATGCCGACGACCCGCTGCCCGTGGTGTGCGAAGGTCTGTGGCGCGGTCGCATTCTGCATGCGCCGCAGGGTGCCAACGGATTCGGCTATGACCCTCTGTTCTGGGTAGACGCACATCAGTGCAGCAGCGCCGAACTTGAGCCAGCACTCAAAAACCGCATCAGCCACAGAGCGTTGGCCATGGCGCAGTTGAGTGCACGGTTGGAAACGCTAGAGTAACGCACCAAACAATGAACCCGCTCATTGCCTCCGACAGCCGCCACCTTTTGCAGCCGTTGCCGCCACTGGCGCTTTATGTGCATATTCCTTGGTGTATCCGCAAGTGCCCTTACTGCGACTTCAACTCGCACGCGGCACCCTTGGTGCTGCCAGAACAGGCGTATGTGGACGCACTGCTCAGGGATCTGGAGCGGGATAGGCCGCTGGCCGCTGACCGGCCGCTGCGTTCAATTTTTATCGGTGGCGGCACGCCCAGCCTGTTTTCTGCCCCTGCACTCAAGCAGCTGATCGACGGCATTCGCAACCGCATAGCTTGCGTGCCCGAAATAGAAATTACGCTGGAAGCCAACCCCGGCACCTTCGAGCAAGAAAAATTTGCTGCCTACCGCGCTCTGGGCATCAATCGCTTATCCATCGGCATCCAAAGCTTTAATAGCGGTCACCTGCAACAACTCGGGCGTGTGCATAACGGCGATGAGGCGCTAAGGGCGGTACAGATTGCCCAGCACGCCGGCTTTTCCCGCATCAATTTGGACCTGATGCACGGCCTGCCCGGCCAGAGTGTCGCCCAGGCGCTGGCTGATCTACAGCAGGCCATTGATCTGGACTCGGGCCATATCTCTTGGTATCAGCTGACCATAGAGCCCAACACGCTGTACTGGAACCAACCGCCGCAACTGCCGGAGGACGACTGCCTGTGGGACATTCAAGAAGCCGGCCAAGCGCTACTGGCGCAACAGGGCTACCAGCAGTATGAAGTTTCTGCCTATGCCAAACAGGATCAACAGGCACGGCATAACCTGAATTACTGGCAGTTTGGTGACTTTCTCGGTATCGGGGCCGGCGCACACGGCAAAATCAGCCAAGCCGATGGCCGTATCAAGCGCTATTGGAAAACCCGTCAACCCGACGATTACCTACGCGCTGAACAGCCCTGTGCCGGTCGCCAGCTATTGGCCGGTCACGAGTTGCCGTTTGAGTTTTTGATGAATGCACTGCGGCTCATGGAGGGCGTACCGGCAGCGCTGTTTACCGAGCGCACCGGCCTGCCATTGTCTGCTCTGCAGCCCGCCTTGCAGCAGGCGCTCCAGCGCGGGCTGCTGCAAGACACCCCGCACCAGCTGGCCGCCAGCGCCCAAGGGCAGCTGTTTCTCAATGACCTGTTGCAGCTGTTTCTGGACAGCAACACCTGATCAAGGCAGGCTGCACGCCCACCCCAACCCTGTAAGGAAACCCCATGGATTTGTTCATCAGCTGGATTGTCAGCCTGTCGCACTGGTCACGCAGCCATCTGGGCGATATCAGCCTAGCGCTGATGGCCGCCACCTTGGTGTTGGCCGGACCCAGCATCAACGGCTGGATTCGTCGGCACACGGCATCCATGCACTTTATTTTCCGCACGCTGATATTCGTGCTGGTGTGCGCGGTCGGTTATGGCCTAGCCATGGTCTACCTGACCCCCATGCTCAAGCAGCTGTTGAGTCAGCTGAACAACCACAGCCTAGCGCCGATGTTGATTGTGCTGTTTGTACTGATCGGGATTTTTGCTGACCGTAACTAATACAGCCGCGCAGCTCAGGGCATAACATGCACACGGTTTTGCCCCTGACGGCGGGCGCTGATCAGCAGCTTCTGCGCCTCTTTCAGACTGCCCAGCGGATCATTTTTACCCGGCTCAAACATGGCCACGCCTGCCGAAATGGTCATGTGACCGACGCCGTCAAACGGATGATCCTGAACCCTGCTGCGCAAGCGCTCGGCAATACGCTGAGCAATGACTACGGGACACTGTGGCAGCAATAACAAAAACACTTCTTCGCCCATGCGCACGCTGATATCCAGCTCACGCGAGTGCTGCAACAATAAGTCGGCCAGTTGTTTCAGCGCAGGGTTGCGCAACTCCGGCGTGAAGTGTTCTTGGATCTGATCATAATCGTCCACCGCCAACACCACCACCGCAAAGCCGATACCGCCCAGACTGATGTTGGTCACCAGCTCGGGCAGGATATCGGGCGTGCACAAACCGGTGAGCGGGTCCATGCCGTTGGTGGGCGGCTTATGCAATGCGGGGCCTTTGATCTGCTTGACGCCCTGCAACAAACCGCTTTTTAGTTCAGCTGCCTCACGGGAGCTCGGCTCCAGCGCCTGAATGCTGCTAAGGCTCTCAGCCTTGCCCAAGCTGCGCGCATAACTGGCCAGCGAACGAAATGGACGGGCCATGCGGCCACCGGCCAACCACGCCAACACCATCAGCAGCAAGGCTGCCGGCAGGCTATAAATCAGCATGTCGCCAAAGCTGGGATTGAGCGGCATCTGGCCCGAGGTCGGCGTTTGCACCATCAGGCGCAACCGGCTATCCGCCAAACTGACAACGCTGGTCATCTGCTCCAGCCCCTGTTCGTCATACAGCATGGCCGAATACGGCACGCGGCTGGTCGCCAGTGCTTGACGCTGCGATGTAGACAACGCACCTCCCTCTGGATACAACAGCGCACCATCCGCGCCGCTCAGCCAAACATGCATCTGCTCATCCATCAGCAACGCATCCAGAAGCTGGCTCAGCGGTTCTTTGCCGTAGCGTAACTGCACCCGACCCGCCAGCTGCTGGGCAAAGCCCAGCTGACGCTGCAGGTCGTGCTCGCGCAATGCCTGTTGGTGCAGCGCGCTGCTGGCCCAGAACATATTGCCGGCAGCCACCAGCAGGCTGGTCAATACTAGCAAGACCACCAGCGGCCTCAAACCTATGCGTGACAACATCACCCTCTCCTTGTGTCATGGTGTTTCAAGCCTGCCGACACGGTCAGCTCACCCTCAGGGCTGCTTGCTAAATTTCAGATCCCACACACCATGGCCCAGTCGCTCGCCACGGCGCTCGAACTTGGTTACCGGGCGTTCCTTTGGACGCTCGACCCAGTTGCCCGTAGGCGACAGGTTGGCATAGCCGGGCGCGACCTGCATGATGTCCAGCATGTGCTCGGCATAGGGTTCCCAGTCTGTGGCCATGTGCAAGATGCCACCGGGCTTGAGCTTTTGCCGCACCAGCTCGGCAAACACCGGATTAACGATGCGTCTTTTATGGTGCTTGCTCTTGTGCCACGGGTCGGGGAAAAACAGCAGTACGCGGTCTAGGCTGTTGTCCGCCACACACTGGCGCAACACCTCCATGGCGTCACAGCTATACACGCGCACGTTGTTGACGTTTTCACGCAGCATACCGTTAAGCAGCGCGCCCACGCCCGGACGGTGTACTTCGACGCCGACAAAATCGTGCTCGGGTGCCGCCATGGCCATTTCCAGCAACGACTGGCCCATGCCAAAACCGATCTCAAGGGTCAGCGGTGCGCTACGACCAAACAGCGCCTGCGCATCCAACGGTCCCTGTTCAAGGGTTAGGCCAAACTTTGGCCAGCCTTCATCCAGGCCGCGCTGTTGGCCCTGGGTCATGCGCCCTGCGCGCATAACAAAACTCTTGATTTCGCGGTGCTGTGGCGCGTCTTCGTTATCTGTCTGGTTCACGTTAGATCAAGCCTTGCATGGGAGAAGAAGCCGTTGCATACAGACGCTTAGGCATACGACCAGCCAGATACGCCTGCCGACCCGCCAACACCGCATGGCGCATGGCCTGCGCCATCAGCACCGGTTGCTGCGCATGGGCAATGGCGCTGTTCATCAGCACCGCAGCACAGCCCATTTCCATGGCAATGGTGGCGTCGGAGGCGGTGCCGACGCCAGCATCCACCAGCACCGGTATGCGCGCTTCTTCGAGAATGATTTTGAGATTATAGGGGTTACAGATGCCCAAGCCGCTACCAATCAGGCCAGCCAACGGCATCACGGCAACACAGCCAATGGCTTCCAGTTCGCGGGCAATGATGGGGTCATCACTGGTGTACACCATCACGTCAAAGCCTTCGTCCACCAAGGTGCGCGCCGCTTTCAGCGTTTGCACCACATCGGGAAACAGGGTTTTGTCATCCGCTAGGATTTCCAGCTTAACGAGGTTATGCCCGTCCAGCAGTTCGCGGGCCAGCCGGCAGGTGCGCACCGCTTCTTCCGCGGTGTGGCAGCCGGCGGTGTTGGGTAGGATGGTGTAGCGGTCGGGGCTAATAACGTCCAGCAGGTTGGGCTCGTCGGGGTTCTGGCCAATGTTGGTACGGCGTACCGCCACGGTGACGATTTCGGCCCCAGATGCTTCGATGGCGTCACGGGTTTCTGCCATGTCGCGGTATTTGCCGGTACCCACCAGCAAGCGGGATTGATAGGTGGTGCCGGCCAGCACAAAGGGCTGGTCCAAGGGGTGCAGTGTCATGCTGTTTTTCCTAGGTCATCGGGTTTAGAGGTACATGCTGTCCGGCGGTAAGCGGCCTTTAGCCACCGCCAATCGCGTGGACAATTTCCACTCGGTCATCAGGCTGCAGGATACGGGTGGCATGCTCGCTGCGGGTTACAATGTCGTGGTTTAGCTCCACCGCCACACGCCTGCCCTGCAAATCAAGCTGTTCCAGTAAGGCTTGCACACTGCTGCCAGGTGGCAGAATGAGGGGGTCACCATTGACGAGAATCTGCATCTTATTAACTCCTTGAACCCGCACGCCACCGTCCTGGCACTGCCAGCAACACCGACAGCCAGCCGGCCATCAACAGCAGGCCGCCCAGCGGCGTCAGCAAACCTGGGCGCAGCGGCGTAAAACT
The DNA here is from genome assembly GCA_018384595.1 of Thiopseudomonas sp. Lineage (GTDB taxonomy): Bacteria > Pseudomonadota > Gammaproteobacteria > Pseudomonadales > Pseudomonadaceae > Thiopseudomonas. The sequence goes on along the minus strand of JAHAYO010000077.1, from coordinate 45,872 downwards.
TAATACATAAAGACTACCGCAAAACAGCGCAATCCCAGCCAGAAACAAGCCGGCCGCCCACTGCCGCCAGCGGCTATCGGGTAACAGCGCCAGCCCCAATAGCGCCAGCGCATGCCACATCTGGTACTGCACAGCGGTCTGCACTACGGCCACTGCCTCGGCACTGGCGGTGGCGCGCATGCCGTGCGCCGCATAAGCGCCCATGGCCACCGCCAGCGCAGCCAGCAGAGCAGCACAACAGCGCACCAAAACCAGCGGCTGCCGGCCGCTGTCAGTCGCCAAAACGTCCATATTTATCCAATACTTCATCCGCAGAAATTGGCCGGCTGTACAGGTAGCCCTGCCCTTCGTCACAGCCCATAGCGATCAGGGTGCGCTCGTGCGCTTCGGTTTCTACCCCTTCGGCCAGCACCTTAAACTGCAGGCTGTGGCTCAGCTGAATGATGGTGCGCACAATGGTGGCGTCATCATCATCCAGCACGTCCTGCACAAAGCTGCGGTCGATCTTGATTTTGTCCAGTGGCAGGCGCTTGAGGTACGCCAGTGATGAATGGCCGGTACCAAAGTCGTCAATGGCAATGGCCACGCCCAGCTTGCGCAGGGCCAGCAGTTGCTGCCGGGCTTTGTCCACATCCTGCATCAGGCAGGTTTCGGTCACTTCAAATTCAAGGCAAGCAGGCGGAATGCGGTAGCTGGACAGCATCCGCTCAATGGTCGGCAGCAGCTCTTCGTTGTGCAACTGGATCGCCGACAGGTTGACCGCCACACGAAAGTCTGCCCAGCCAATATCCAACCACTCGCGGACCTGTTTACAGGCTTGCTCCAGCACCCAGTTACCAATCTCAATAATGATGCCGCTCTGCTCAGCCAGCGGAATAAAGGTGTCTGGGGGCACCAGCCCTGCACCTTTACGCCGCCAGCGCAGCAGTGCTTCGGCACCGACAATTTTTCCGCTGCTGTAATCAATCTGGGGCTGATACAGCAGGTGCAGTTCTTCGTGCTCAATGGCAACGCGCAGGTCATCTTCCAGCTGGCGACGCTCGCGCAGTTGCTGGTCGATGCTGGCGATATAAAACTGATAGCGATTGCGGCCACCCATTTTGCTCAGACGCATGGTCTGCTCTGCTTTTTGCAACAGCAGCTCACCAGTCGGCGCATCATCGGGAAACAGGGTGATGCCGATGGTCGCCGTCAGGCGAATCGTGACATCATCACGGCCCTGTTGCGGCACCACAAAAGGCTGGTGCAGCAAAAACAGCACTTTTTGTGCCTGCACCGCAGCTTGATAATTATTCAGGCCCGATTGGATCAGGATGAACTGGTCGCCGCCCAGCCGAGCAAAGCTGGCGCCTTCGCCCTGTAACTGGCTGCTAACGCGCTGGGCAAACGAGCGCAGCACCCAGTCACCCAGCTGAAAACTGTGACGCTCGTTGATCGACTTAAAACCATCCAGCCCGATGCACATGACGGCTACGCTGGTGTCGTTTTTGCGCGCGGCAATCAGTACCTTGTCGAGCTTACCCTGCAAACCAAGGCGGTTGGGTAGGCCGGTTAGAAAATCCACATGCGACATATGCAACAGGCTTTCTTCGGCCTCGCGGCGCAGTTGACTAACACGCTGAATGGCATGCAACAACTGATTAATGCGGGTAATCCACTGGCCCAGCTCGTTGTTTCTATGCCCCGGTGCAATGCTGAGCTGATGCACGCCTGGGTGTTCAGGATCAATATAGCTCAGTTCACTGAGCATGACTGACAACGGCCGGTTCAGCAGTCGTCCCAGCAGCAGATAAAGCACGATGCCCAGCAAAGCCACCCGCAGCATGCCGATGCCCAAGATAATAAGGGCTTCTTTAATAAAACCAGCCGCATAGCCTGCTGTGTCTAGGCTAATGTCAAGGCGGCCAAGGACGTGTTCACCGCTCAGATCACTCAGCGGCAGGCTAAAACTCTGTACCGGCGCAAACAAACGATCAGTCAGAAAGCGCATGCTGCCATGCTGTAGCGGGCGCAGTTTTTCTGCCAGCGGCAGCTCATCAGGATGACCCAACCGCGCTGAGCGCATGGCTTCGTGGCGAAACAGCCGGCTCATCACCTGGCCGCCCATGCCCGAATCCAAGTTGTATAGGGCCTGCCGAGCTGGGTCTTCAAACAGGGCCAAAATCTGGCGGCCTTCGCGGTCGATGGCTTGCTGCGTATCACCCACCGAATGCACGATCTGCACCAAGCTCATGAAGGTACTAATACCGAGCGCAACCAGCAAAATCCAGCGCAATAGCAGACTGGACAGGCGGGTATAGGCGATTGCCGAGGCAGCTTGGTTGACGGTCATGCAGGACTCGGGGGGCGGGCAAGGATCATTGAAATAGACAGCAGGGGCAGTTCAGGCTATGTACTGCCAGTGCAGGGCCTGCTGCCAGGCCCTGCGAAGGTGCTTCAATCAGCCAGCAAAATTGGCGGATACGAAGTCCCAGTTGACCAGATTCCAGAATGCTTCAACGTACTTAGGACGGGCATTGCGGTAGTCGATGTAGTAAGCGTGCTCCCAAACGTCGCAGGTCAGCAGAGCTTTGTCGGCGGTGGTCAGCGGGCAGCCGGCACCAATGGTGCTGCTCAGCGCAACAGTACCGTCGGCCTTTTTCACCAGCCAAGCCCAGCCGGAACCGAAGGTGCCAATGGCTGTTTTGGTAAATTCTTCCTTGAACGCTTCGAAAGAACCGAATGCAGCATTGATCGCATCAGCCAGCGCGCCGGTAGGCTCGCCGCCACCGTTGGGGCTCAGGCAGTTCCAGTAGAAGGTGTGGTTCCACACTTGGGCTGCGTTGTTGAACACGCCGCCGCTGGAGGTCTTGATGATGTCTTCTAGGCTTTTACCTTCAAACTCGGTACCGGGCACCAGGTTGTTCAGGTTGACCACATAGGCGTTGTGGTGCTTGCCGTGGTGAAAATCTAGGGTTTCAGCAGAAATGTGTGGCTCAAGGGCGTTTTGCGCGTAAGGCAGTGCGGGCAATTCAAAGGCCATAGGAATTCTCCAGTAGGTACATGCAAGGCTGCAAGGTGATTATTCAGGCATGTATTTGCCTGTTTTTGTGCGGGAATGCCAGGTTCACGGCATTTCCTTGGCGTCCAAATACTACCATAAAGCGACCGGCTTGCCATGTATCTGCCCGCCTGCCAGATCAGTGCACACAAAAAACCCGGCGCAGTCGCGAGCCGGGTTTTGTGCAGTCATGCCCCTGTATTACAGGCCAGACATAGTCTTGATGGCGTTCATCAGCTCTTCGTCAGAGCAGTCGCCACAGGTACCACCCGGAGGCATCGCACCCCTACCGGCCTTGGCTACGGCCAGCAGGCCGTCCAAACCGCCTGACACCTCAGCACGGGCGGCCCAAGCGGGCTTATCGCCAGTTATCGGGGCTTCCAGCAGGCCAGTGGCATGGCAGACGCCACAGGATTTGGCCACAATATCGTCACCACTGCGTGCCGCGCTCGCACCCGCGGCTGCCGGTGCTGCGCCGCCCGCTGCAGCGGCTGCGCACTCCTGCCCCTCAATACACACATCGCCAACCGGCTTGAGACGGGCAGCAACGTCATCGCTGGCAGCTTGGGCAGATGCGCCCGCCATTACAATCAGTGCAGTCGCTTGGGCAACTAGGATTTTTTTAATCAGGCTCACGGAGTACCCTCTCTTGTTTTGTGTTGGAAGTTACGGCATGCCTTGTGGCCATGGCAGCTCAAGCTGCGGTATAGCCCAGCAAATTGGCGTTAGTATAACCAGACAACGGGTGATGTGAAACAACTAGCCGCAGAGTACGACAGGCTTATACCTGCACAGGGCAACCTATCCGTCACCGCCTGCACCGGTGCTACTTAAAAATGATAACTTCGCACCACCCGTCGCACACCCGACAACAGGGTGTAAGCGATGGTATCGGCATAACGAGCCACGCGCTCAACCGGCAAGCTAGCGCCCCACAGCTCAACCCTGCTGCCGACCCCCGCGTGCGGAAGCGCAGACAGGTCAACCGTCAGCATATCCATGGATACACGCCCAACCAGACAGGCCAGTTGGCCGTCCACCCGCACCGGCGTGCCGTCCACCGCATGCCTTGGGTAGCCGTCGGCATACCCTAAAGCCACCACGCCCACGCGGGTCGGCTTTTGTGCCACATAACGCGCGCCATAACCAACCGCCGCTCCCGCCGGCAATTCACGCACGGCAATCACCTTGGATTCCAGCGTCATCACCGGCCGCAATTGCCCACCTATGTCATGCTCGCCCGGTAAGGGGTTGCTGCCGTAGAGCATAATACCGGGGCGCGTCCAGTCACTGGCCATTTCCGGCCAAGCCAACACCGCTGCCGAGTTGCTTAGACTGCGCAAGCCATTCAGCCCGCAGGTGGCGGTGTTAAACTGCTGCAGCTGTTCCAGCGTCGCTGGGCTATTCGGCTCATCGGCACGAGCCAGATGGGTCATCATGACCACCTCGGCCACATTGCCGCTGGCCTTTAGCCGTCGCCAAGCAGATGCATACTCATGCGGAAAAAACCCAACACGGTGCATCCCCGAATCCAGCTTTAACCAGCAATTCAGCGGTTTGGACAGACGCGCCTGCTCTAACGCATCCAGCTGCCAGTCGGCATGAATGACTGGCCACAGATCATGCTCAGCGCATAACTCCAGCTCATCGGCATGAAAAAAACCCTCCAGCAGCAGAATCGGCTGGCGAATGCCCGCAGCGCGCAACTCCAGCGCCTCCTCAATGCAGGCCACCGCCATGCCATCGGCTTCCGCGGCCAACGCTTGGGCGCAGCGTACCGCGCCATGCCCATAAGCATCCGCCTTGACCACCGCCAAGGCCGCGCAGCCACTGAGCGAGCGGGCCAGACGATAGTTATGTAACAACGCAGACAGATCAATGACAGCCCGTGCCGGACGCATAGCATTTTCCTTAGAACAAAAGGCAACTCATGAGTGAAGGTAACGAAAGATGTCCAGCCCTTCGCCACTGATCGCGGGTGGCCGGCCAGCCATCAGGTCTGCCAGATATTGGCCGGCACCGCAGGCCATAGTCCAGCCTAGGGTGGTGTGTCCCAGATTCAAAAACAGGTTGCGATACGAAGAAGCACCCAAAACCGGCACGCTATCTGGCGTGGCATGGCGCAGGCCGCTCCAAAATTCAGCCTGCGTGCAATTGCCCGCCTGCGGAAACAGCAAACCGGCTACTTTTTCCAGTGTTTGGCGGCGGCGCGGATTTAGGCTTCGATCTTCGCCAGCCAACTCGGCCATGCCGCCAATCCGCATGCGCCCGCCCAGACGGGTCAGCGCAACCTTCCAGGTTTCATCCAACACAGTTGAGCGCGGCGCGGCACTGGCATCATGGATGGGATAGGTCAGCGAGTAACCCTTGAGCGGATACAGCGGCATATCAATCCCCAGTTGATTGAGCAAGGGGCGCGCCGCCGTACCCAGCGCCATCACATAGTAGTCAGCACGCTGCACCTGCCCATTGATGCGCACGCCCTGTACGCGGTCACCCTCGGACAGCAACGCCTGCACCTCGCTGGCAAAACAAAACTCAACACCGGCCTGACGTGCCAACTCGGCCAACCGACAGGTAAACAGGTAACAATCGCCGGTCTGATCGCCCGGCAGATACAGGCCGCCGGTCAGCTGGTCACGCACGGCGTGCAGGGCCGGCTCGACCTCATGCAGCTGCTCCGGCATCAGCAGCCGGTGGGGCACGCCGCTGTCCGCCAACAATTGCATGTCGGCTGCTGCGGCATCCAGCTGTTGCTGGCTGCGGAAAATCTGGGTGGTACCGAGCTGGCCATCATCGTACTGCAGACCGGTTTCGCGGCGCAGTGTGTCTAGGCAGTCGCGGCTGTATTCAGCCACGCGCAGCATGCGCTCCTTGTTGACCGCATAACGCGGCGCCGTACAGTTGCGCAACGCCAGCCACAACCACTGATATTGCCGCCAGTCTGCACTCAAACGGATAACCAGAGGGGCATCCCGTTGCAGCAGCCACTTCACGGCCTTAAGCGGAATACCCGGCGCAGCCCAAGGCGTAGCATAGCCCGGCGACACCTGTCCCGCGTTGGCAAAGCTGGTTTCCAGACCTACATTAGGCTGGCGATCAACCACCGTCACCTCGAAGCCGTTGCGACGCAAATAATAGGCCGTGGACACGCCTATAACACCCGCTCCCAACACCAGAACCTTCATGGCTGTTACCCGCAAGACCACTTGAACACCGGCCAGCGCCGTAAACGACCCAGTGTAACGCTAAAACCTTGCCGTTTGTAACTGCTGCACGGTCGGCTTACAGCACGCAACAAAAAAGCCCGCAACAAGTGCGGGCTCTTCAGGACAGGCAATCAATTACTTGATTTTGCCTTCCTTGTAGATCACGTGCTTACGGACAACCGGATCAAATTTTTTGATTTCCAGTTTTTCCGGAGTAGTACGCTTGTTCTTGTCGGTGGTATAGAAGTGGCCTGTACCAGCGCTAGAAATCAGACGAATCAAATCACGCATGAGACTGCTCCTTAAAACTTGACGCCACGAGCACGCAGCTCGGACAGTACGGTGTCAATGCCACGCTTGTCGATTACGCGCATGCCTTTGGCAGATACGCGCAGACGTACAAAACGCTTCTCGGATTCAACCCAGAAACGATGGTACTGCAAGTTTGGCAGAAAACGACGGCGGGTTTTGTTCATGGCGTGGGAAACGTTGTTCCCTGTAACCGGACCCTTACCGGTTACTTGACAAACTTTTGACATGCCTCAGCCCTCTAGAACCACATGCACAACCCGGCATGGGTTGGCTGTTGAAAACTTGATTATCTTGTAAGCCATTGAGAAACAAGCATCTCAATATAGCTATTGCTGCCACGGAGCCGTTTGCCGACGCGCCCTGCAAGCTGCAGGTACGCTCAAATACAGACTGGGTCCGGAACGAAGTCGCACTTTATAGCAAAAAAGCAGAGCAACGGCAAGCACCATCACGATTTTAAGCAGACCCACATCACTCCAAGCCGTCGCCACTACATCCAGCCATACTCAACCATGGACAGCGGCTCGCCATCGCCCACAATAAAATGATCTAGGATTCGCACATCAATCAGCGCCAGCGCTTCTTTGAGCCGTTCGGTCAGTAGGCGGTCGGCCTGACTCGGCTCTGATACGCCTGACGGATGGTTATGGCTGAGAATAAGCGCGGCTGCATTATGCGCCAGCGCCCGCTTAACCACCTGACGCGGATACACGCTGGCACCGTCGATGGTGCCATAAAACAAAGGCTCAAAGGCCAGCACCCGATGCTTAGTATCCAGAAACAGGCAGGCAAACACCTCATGCAGCTGATGGCGCAACTGCGCCTTGAGAAAATTGCGCACCGCCTGCGGGCTTTCCAGCGCCGAGTCGCGTTTGATGGTGGCTTCCAAATGACGACGGCCCATTTCAAGCACCGCCTGCAACTGAGCAAACTTGGCCGGCCCCAGCCCTGCATGCCCTGTAAATTCTTCTTGGTCGGCCTCAAGCAACTGACGCAAGCCACCAAACTCATTCAAAAGACGACGCGCCAGCTCGACAGCACTGCAGCCACGGATTCCGGTGCGTAAAAAAATAGCTAATAATTCAGCGTCTGACAGGGCGTTTGCGCCCAGACTAAGCAGCTTTTCCCGAGGACGTTCTTGCTCGGGCCATAGTCGAATGCTCATTGCATTACCTCCGTGTGATGATTTGGCAACCTGTTGCCAGCTTCCTTGCAAATAACGCCAGCGGGGCAGACTGCTTCCACCTGTGCGCTTGTGCTATCTTAAAGCGGTTTTTATATTTTACCAGCCTCATTTATCAGGACTATCCTTTCATGCAACGTCTGGCCAGCAAGCGCATCATTCTCGGTATCGGCGGTGGCATTGCTGCCTATAAGGGTGCCGAACTGGTGCGCCGCCTTAAAGACCATGGCGCGGATGTGCGCGTGGTCATGACCCGCAGCGCGCAAGAGTTCATCACCCCGCTGACCCTACAGGCACTGTCCGGCCATCCCGTGCATCTGGACCTGCTCGACCCTGCTGCCGAAGCTGCCATGGGTCATATTGAGCTGGCACGTTGGGCTGATCTGGTTCTGGTAGCACCGGCCACCGCCGAAATCATGGCCCGCTTAGCTCAAGGCAACGCCAACGACCTGCTGACCACACTGGTGTTGGCCACCGATGCCACTGTTGCGCTAGCGCCCGCCATGAACCAAGCCATGTGGCGCGACGCGGCTACCCAGCACAATGCACACACCCTGCAGCAGCGCGGCGTGCGTCTGTTCGGCCCCGCTGCCGGCAGCCAAGCCTGCGGCGATGTTGGCCCGGGCCGCATGCTAGAGCCTGACCAGCTAGCCCTGTATGCAGCCGAATGTTTCGAGCGCCAACTACTAACCGGTAAACACGTACTCATTACCGCCGGCCCAACCCGCGAAGCCATTGATCCCGTGCGTTATATCACCAACCACAGCTCCGGCAAGATGGGCTACGCACTGGCCCGCGCGGCTGCCGAAGCCGGCGCTCGTGTCACCTTGGTCAGTGGCCCAGTGCAACTGGCCACGCCCGAGCGGGTGCAACGTATCAATGTCACCAGCGCTCGCGAAATGCTGCTGGCCTGCGAGTCAGCCATGCCCTGCGATATCCTGATTGCCGCCGCTGCCGTGGCTGATTTTCGCCCGGATATCGCCGCTGATCACAAACTGAAAAAAGACCCCAGCAGCGAGGATGGCATGAGCCTGCGCTTGGTGCGCAACCCCGATATCCTCGCCTCACTGGCCCAACGCAACGACCGCCCGTTCAGCGTTGGCTTTGCCGCCGAAACACAAAACATCCTCGACTACGCCTCACGCAAGTTGCGCGACAAAAACCTCGACCTGATAGTCGCCAACGACGTATCCAACTCCAGTATTGGTTTCGACAGCGAAGACAACGCCATCACGGTCATTGACCGCAGCTTTCAGCAAAGCCATTTCGCCCAAACCAGCAAAAGCAAGATCGCCATCCAGCTGATCGAACTGATCCACCAGTACCTGCACAAGGACGACTTCTGATATGCACGCCATTCAAACCCGCATTCTTGACCCCCGTTTGGGTAACGACTTTCCGCTGCCCGACTACGCCACACCCGGCTCAGCCGGCCTTGACCTGCGTGCCATGCTGCAACAAGCAGCCACCCTGCAGCCGGGCGAAACCCTGCTGATTCCTACCGGTTTGGCTATCTATATAGAGGACCCAGGTCTGGCCGCCATGATCCTGCCGCGCTCGGGTCTGGGCCACAAGCACGGTATCGTGCTGGGCAATTTGGTTGGTCTGATCGACTCGGACTATCAGGGCGAACTGATGGTATCTTGCTGGAACCGTGGTCAGAGCGCTTTTACCATCGAACCCGGCGAGCGCATTGCTCAGCTGATCCTTGTGCCTGTGGTGCAGGCGCGTCTGCAGCTGGTCAACGCGTTTAGCGCCAGCGAGCGTGGCAGCGGCGGCTTTGGCCATACCGGCAAACACTAACAACAAGAGCTAGGAGGCTGCATGAAACTGAAGAAAAAAACGGCCAAAGATCAGACGCGCCAGCCAAGTGCCCCGCGCGCCAAACGTTCTATACCGCCGCTGGCGGCTGCGCTACTGCCGGTGATACTGGGCCTGCTGGCCATGCTGGTGGTGCTGTTCCAGCTCTATCATGCCAGCACCGGCCAGCATAACCGTGAACAGGTCAACAATCTGGCGGCCACCTATGGCCAGCAGCTGGATATGCTCACGGGCCTGATCAGCAACGACATTCATGCACTGGCCGCCGGCAACCTGTTGAAAAATGCCATTTTGCAACAGGACAATGAAACACTGGCCCGTTTCGAGCAGGAATGGTCGCAGCGCGCGTATATACACGAAATTGTAATCGAGGCGACCGGTCTGGATCGCCCGCGTGACGCCCTCAGCTTTGCCGCTCAAGACCATCTTGGGCAGGCAGCCACCAACCAGCCGGCCAATCTGGAATATGTGGCGGCACAAGGCAAAAACCTGTTTTATCAGGCCGTGCCGGTGATCCATCCGCAGCAGACACGAGTCATTGGCACCCTGCTGGCGGTGTATGATGCTGACGCTCTGTTGGGCATCCTGGCCAGCCCCAAACTGCAAAACAACTGGCAGCTTCGCCTGCTGCAACAACTGCCCAAGGCACCCCAGCTGCAGGTGTACAGCGCTGGCCCGGGCATCCAGTCGGGCATGCCACAAACCTTCCGCCTGTCCCACCCCAACTGGGTGCTGGAAATCGGCATCGACAGTCCGTCTTTGCTCGACAGCCCTTGGTTGATGCAGTACCTGAGCCTACCCCTGTTATTGCTGCTCAGCGGCGGCGCGGCATTGTTCATGCTGCATAGCAAACACCGCAAGCAACTGACCACTGATACCGCCAACCTGCTGCAAACCCTGTCTAGCGGCAAGCCGCAAGGCCTCGCCCTGCTTAGCAACAGCCCGTTAAAACCCCTGATTGAACCCTTGGTCAAACTACTGCAAAAAGCCAACCGCCCCGTAACGGCACCGGTTGCACCAGCAGCCGAACCCATGCCAGCGCAGCCAGCCCCGCATGGCCCGCGCAAAGCCTTCGGTCTGGATGATGCGCTGGAGATCGATATTCTAGACATGGTGCTGGACGAAGACGCCATGCAGGAAAGCTTCATCGACGATACGCCACCCAGCGCCACCGGCGACCCTGCGCACGTCGTGATGGATATTTTTCGCGCCTACGACATCCGCGGCATTGTTGACAGCAATCTGGATGAAAACACCGCCTACTGGATTGGCCGCGCCGTAGGCAGCGAAAGCATTGCCCAAGGCGAGGCGCGGGTGGTTGCTGGCCGTGATGGCCGGCTGTCCAGCCCTGCCCTGCACGACGCGCTGATTCGCGGCCTGTCCGAGTCCGGCTGTACCGTGCTCGACCTCGGCATGGTGCCCACCCCGCTGGTCTATTTTGGCACCCATCAGCTGGAAGCCACGTCAGGCGTCGTGGTGACCGGCAGCCATAATCCAGCCAACTACAACGGCTTCAAGGTGGTCATCGCCGGCGAAACCCTTGCCAATGAGCGCATTACCGGCCTGTATCAGCGTATTGCCACAGGAGACCTGCTCAATGCCCCCGGCAGCGTGCAACAGGTTGATTTAATTGATACCTACATCGACTACATCACCGACGATGTGGCAGTCGCCAATCCGCTCAAGGTGGTCATCGACTGCGGCAACGGTGTGGCTGGTGTCGTAGCCCCGCGCTTACTGGAAAGCATCGGCTGCAACGTCATACCGCTGTACTGCGAGGTTGACGGCAACTTCCCCAACCACCACCCCGACCCGGGCAAGCCCGAAAACCTGCAGCACCTGATTCGTAAGGTGCAAGACGAGGGGGCCGATATCGGTCTGGCTTTCGACGGCGATGGCGATCGCCTCGGCGTGGTCACCAACACCGGTGAAATCATCTACCCTGATCGCCTGATGATGCTGCTGGCCAAGGATGTTGTAGCCCGCAACCCGGGTTGTGACGTGATCTTTGACGTCAAGTGCACCCGCCGCTTGGCGGCACTGATCAGCCGCTGCGGTGGCCGCCCGATCATGTGGAAAACAGGCCACTCATTGATGAAAGCCAAGCTGCAAGAAACCGGCGCGTTGCTGGCCGGCGAAATGAGCGGCCATATCTTCTTTAAGGAGCGCTGGTTTGGCTTTGATGACGGCCTCTATGCCGCCGCCCGCGTGCTGGAAATTCTCAGCATTGAACACGACACGGTCGACCGCGTATTTGCCCGCTATCCCGTTAGCCCATCCACGCCCGAACTGCATCTGGATGTCAGCGAAGAGCGCAAATTTCACCTCATCCAAGCCTTGCAAGCCCAAGGCAGCTGGGGCGATGGCAGCGTCAACACCTTGGATGGCATCCGTGTTGACTACCCCAACGGCTGGGGCCTGATCCGCGCCTCCAACACCACGCCGGTGCTGGTGATGCGCTTTGAGGGCGACACCACCGACGCCTTGCAGCATATTCAAAGCCTGTTCCGCGACCAACTGCTGGCGGTCGCCCCCGATATCCAATGGCCATTTTAACCACGGAGCCCACCATGACCCTTAACCGCGCCGACGCTGCCCATGTAGCAGAAGTATTGTCCGAAGCCCTGCCCTACATCCGCCGTTTTGTCGGCCAGACCCTGGTCATCAAATACGGCGGCCACGCGATGGAAAGCGAAGAGCTGAAAAACGGCTTTGCCCGCGATATCGTGCTGATGAAAGCGGTCGGCATCAACCCGGTGGTAGTACACGGTGGCGGCCCGCAAATTGGCGAGCTGCTCAAACGCTTGAACATTGAAAGCCGTTTTGTTGACGGTATGCGCGTCACCGATAGCCAGACCATGGATGTGGTGGAAATGGTGCTCGGCGGGCTGGTCAACAAAAGCATCGTCAACCTGATTAATAGTCATGGCGGTAACGCCATTGGTCTGACGGGTAAGGATGCGCGTCTGATCCGTGCGCGCAAGCTGAAGGTCACCCGCCAGCTGCCGGAAATGACCAAACCGGAAATCATCGATATTGGTCAGGTCGGCGAAGTCGCTAGCGTCAACAAGGAGCTGCTGCACATGCTGGTACAGGGCGATTTCATTCCGGTTATCGCCCCGATTGGCGTCGGTGCCGACGGCGAATCCTATAACATCAACGCCGATTTGGTTGCCGGTAAGGTCGCCGAAGCTCTGAATGCCGAAAAACTGCTGCTGCTAACTGATATCGAAGGCCTGATGGATAAGCAAGGTAACGTGCTGACCGGGCTCAGCACCGAACAGGTGGATGCCCTGATCGAAGATGGCACCATCTACGGCGGCATGTTGCCGAAAATCGGTTGCGCGCTGGATGCCGTACAAGCCGGTGTGCGCAGCGCCCATATCATCGACGGGCGCGTACCCAATGCTGTGTTGCTGGAAATCTTCACCGACTCAGGTGTGGGTACGCTGATTACCAACCAGTAATCAAAACGCAAAAGGCCGCCCTCGCGGGTCGGCCTTTTTGCCAGGTTGTGGCACGCGCACAACGTCCTTGCATCCGCCCACACCACCTTGTTTTGCAGCCTTTCCGTTAAGGAGCACGCCCACTCATGAAGCCTAGTAAGTTGGGTTTCGGCCTTCCCTGCCCTTGCGGCAGTGGCAAAGAATTTAACCATTGCTGTCTGAATGGCAACCTGCCTCCAGAGTTGCAGGAATTGCTGGCCACACTACAAAACGACCTGGTACACAATCCCAGACTATCCATGGACGATGTAGAAGGTCTGGTCAACGCACGCATGCAATCGTTCAACCAGCAAGGACTACCCCATCTGTGCGGCCTGTCGCCAGAGCAGATGCACAACTGGGAGGGCGCCGCCTGGGGCCAGTGGCAAAACGTATCTTTTAATACCCCTGCCGATCTGTCCAGCAGCCCAGTCATGCGCTTTCTTGAGGTTTTGCTGCAAGAAATGCTGGAAAACAACGGCTCCATCAAACTGACCAGCAAAGGCAACCTGCCTATGCGAGTTGTTCAGCAGTGCGTACAGATCGCTTCCAGCATGCCTGTGCTGGAAGGCTCGGTACACATCAGTATCAGTGAATTCAAAGGCCGCAACGAGGACGACTACAACGCCCTGCATTACACCCGCGTTCTGGCTGAAATTGCCGGCATTCTGTACAAGCGCAGCGGCCGCTTGCACTTCAAAAAAGATGCCCTGAAGGCTTACCAAAAGCAGGGGCTGGCGGCTTTCTACGGCCAGCTGCTGGATGCTGCAACCAGCCGCTATAACTGGGGCTACCTGGACGGTTACACCACAGAACTCCAGCTACAAAGAATCTGGCTGTTCATGTTGTGGCGGCTGCAAGGCCATTGCTCCATACAACAACTGGCCGACGAGGTAGAGGTGCTATTTGAACCCATGTTGCAACGGATGCCTGTTCCCGAATACAACAGCTGGAATAAAGAACTGCGCAGCATGATCTTCACACGTTTTGTCGTGCGTTTTCTGGGCTATTTTGGCCTGGTCAGGGCGCGAGAAAAAGATTATATGTGGGATGGTTCCGCAGATGCCGTCGAATTTACCCCACTGATGACGCAAAGCTTCCGGTTCGAGCTTTAGCAACTTCGCAACCGAACCGGCTTTGCCTGCCTGCTCCAGCATTGCGTGACTCCGCGTCCTCAATCGGGTAAAAGGCAGAGCCGTTACCTATCCACAAAACAACAAGCCCGCACGAGGCGGGCTTGTTGTATATAGCACAGTCTGCAGGCGGGTTAGCCCTGCATGGCATTGTACTCATCGGTAAAGAAAAACTTTTCCTCACCAAAAGCGGGTACCAGATCATCAAACCAGGTGGCGTCGGGATCGTATTTGGCAAAGAAAATCCGCTGAATCCAGTCCGGATTACGCCCTTGAATAAAGCGCAGGATAAACACCTTTTCGCCGTTAAACTCATCAATACCCTGAATTTCCACCTTGCCCGGTCCTGCACTCATCGACGGACCGCGAGCGGTACGTGCAAGCCCGGATACCTGCTTAATCGCCTCGCGGTAAATCTGAAAGGTACGCTCCAGCGGCACTTCAAAATAACGCTTAGCACCCGTATCACGCTCGACAAACATGTAATAGGGCACAATGCCCAGCCCCACTTGGGTGCGCCACATGCGCGCCCACACATCAGGATCATCATTAATATGCTGCACCACCGGCGCTTGAGCACGAATAATAGCGCCAGTGGCCTGAATGCGTTTAATCGCCTCACGCACAATGGGCGTTTCCATCTCGCGCCAATGGTTAAAGTGCGCCATCAGCGCCACATGCTTGCCGTTTTTCACCAAGCGTCGCAACAACGCCAACAACTCATCGGCATCTGGGTCAGTAACATAACGCTGCGGCCAAAACGTCAGCGACTTGGTGCCAATACGAACAGTTTGCACATGATCCAGCTCAGGGCGCATTAGGCCATCTAAGTAACCCTTTAGGTGGCTAGTTTTCATCACCATGGGATCACCGCCGGTAATGAGCAGGTCAGTCACTTCTTTATGCTTGGCCAGATAACGGTGCAAACTACCGGCTTCATTACTGGCAAACTTTAATTCTTTATCGCCAATAAACTGCGCCCAGCGGAAACAAAACGTACAGTAGCTATGACATACCTGTCCCTGACTGGGGAAAAACAGCACAGTTTCGCGGTACTTGTGCTGCATGCCCGGCAAAGGTTCACCATCGAGCATGGGCACGTTCATTTCCTGCTGGCCAGCCGGATGTGGGTTGAGTTTTTCGCGGATATCGTTGGCAATCGCTTGGATTTCGCTACGCTCGGCATCACGTTTAAGTGCCTCGGCCATGCGCTCATAATCCTCTGGAGCAAGCATGCCGCGCTGGGGAAAAGTTAGCTGAAAAATCGGGTCTTGCGGGATATTGTTCCAGTCAATCAGCTCATCAATTACATACTGATTCACCCGAAACGGCAGCACATTGGCCACCACGCGCATTTCAAAGCGCTGCTCGTCCGTTAGCTGTTGTAGCGGCGCAATCTTATCCAATTGCCGCTCGGTATAGACCGTAAATTTAATATGCTGAGTTAGCGTCTTGTCAAAATCTGTTGTTTTTATCAATTGAGTCATGGGTGTTCTCCACATCCATGGCAGGCCAGCATGCCAATAGGTGGCGACAATACAAACCTGCCCTTCGGGTATCCCCGCAGGGAAAGACAATTACCTTGGGTAATCAGAAGCGGCCAGCAGCCAGCGGCTGCCAAAACGGCCCATTACATGGGGAGCGAGGTCCCCACAAAGCCCGGAAATGCATCCGGTCAGACAGATGCCATTTTTGAAAAATGGAGAGGAAGGGTACTGCAGTTTCCCTAGTGACTCAATTTTTTTTGCGCTTTGCTTCCGGTTGCTGCAGCAGTTCGCTGACACGCTTGCGGTCAACCGCAAACTCGGCTGCCACGGTTTGTTTGAGTTCTTGATAGCGTTCAATTTCTTGGAAATAGCCGCGCTCGCGCTGCTCCAACGCCGCAATTTTGTCCAGCAAATCGCGCGGCACCGTGCGGCCGCTACGCTCATGGTTACCGGCCTCGCTCAGCAAGATCGCCTTGTCTTCGTTGAGATCAGAAATGTTGCGCCGCACCAGTCCGATAAAGGCGTCTATTTCCATCTGTTTGCGCTCTTCAGCACGCTCGACATCAGATACCTGGCTGTACAAGCGCAGCAACTGACGGTCAATTTCGGCCTGTTCCTTTTCGGCCTGCAGCTGTCGATGTTCCTCAGGCGTCAGTGCGCGCGGCACCACGCGCACCACGCGACCGTGCTCGTTGATCACTTCATAGCCATTGCCGATTACGTTGGCGGGAACACCTTGGCGTGAAATCACGGTAATACCATTGGTGTCCACATAGCGGTAGTACTCGGCAGCGCTGGCTGCAACCGGAACTGCCAGCAAAATCGCCGCGTATGCAGCCGCACGAATCCTAGCCATCATCTGTGCTCCCTTCCTTCAAGTGATTGATCAAGCAATACCGTATTGGTCACGGTAGCGTTGCACAGCGGGCAAGTGGGCGCGCAGCTGTGCATCATCTGCCAGATATTCCATGATTTGTTGCAAAGAGACAATACTCACAACTGGCATATTGAAATCACGCTCGACTTCTTGGATAGCCGACAACTCGCCTTGGCCCTTTTCTTGGCGGTTCAGCGCAATCAGCACGCCTGCAGCCTGCGCGCCTGCGCCCTCAATAATCTGCATGACTTCACGAATAGCGGTGCCGGCGGTAATCACGTCGTCCACAATCATCACCCGACCCTGCAGCGGCGCACCCACCAGCACACCGCCTTCGCCGTGATCCTTGGCCTCTTTGCGGTTAAAGCACCACGGGCGATCTTGACCGTGCTCAGCGGCCAGCGCCAAGGCCACGCTGGTGGCCAGCGGAATGCCTTTGTAGGCTGGGCCAAACAGCACGTCATACGCCACGCCGCTGTCCAGCAGAGCGCGGGCATAAAACTGACCCAAACTGGCCAGTGCCTGACCGCTGTTAAACAGCCCCGCATTAAAGAAGTAAGGGCTCACACGCCCTGACTTTAGTTGAAACTCGCCAAAACGTAATACGCCGCGCTCAATCGCAAAGCGGATAAACTCTTGTTGATAGTCCTGCATAACGCCCCTGCCAAAGTTGCTGGTTAAAATGCCGAATCCCGTCACTGGCCGGCCTTGCCGCACAGCGTGCCCGAGTGTTTTCTTAGCCAATCCCATACGGCTTAGGTATCATACACGCAGTTTTTATACAGAGGCCAACCATGCGCATCATCAGTATCAATGTAAACGGGCTGTATAACGCTGTTGCCGGTGGACTGTTCGGCTGGCTAGAACGCCAAGACGCCGATGTCATCTGCCTGCAAGACACCCGTATTGATGCCGCAGACATCGACGCCCCAGACTTGCAGCTGCAGGGCTATCAAGCCTTTGCCAGCTCAGGCGAAAACCCCGCGCACAACGGTGTGGCCCTGTATACCCGCGTGCAGCCACGGGCAGTCATTACCACGCTAGGCTTTGAAAGTTGCGACCGTTATGGCCGCTATATTCAGGCAGATTTCGATAAAATCAGCATTGGTAGCCTGCTCTTTCCCCATGGTCGCGACAGCGACGTTGCGCTGAATGAAAAACTCAAGTTTATGGATGAGCTGGGCCGTTATCTGGATAAACAGCGACGCAAACGCCGCGACTATATTTATTGTAGCTCGGCATTCATTGCCCACCAAAAGTTTGACGTAAAACACTGGCGCGATTGTCAGCAAACGGCTGGTTTTCTGCCCGCCGAGCGCGCCTGGCTCGACGGTCTAATCCATGAAATGGGCTATATCGACGCCCTGCGTGAAGTCAGCCGCGACAGCGACCAGTTCAGCTGGTGGCCCGACAGCGAACAAGCTGAAATGCTCAACTTGGGCTGGCGCTTTGACTACCAATTACTCACGCCCGGCCTCAAGCGTACCGTGCGCAACGCCCGCCTGTTCCGTCAGCCGCGCTTCTCCGAACATGCCCCGTTGCAGGTGGATTACGACTGGACGCTAAGTTTTTAGCGCATTACACGAGCCGCTCAAACACATTCATTCGCTGCGTCCATAAGCCATAACGCCGGCCTATCCATGGCCGCCCCGTCGTTATGCTGCGCGCAGTCGCCACCTGCTAGCGACTTCACTCTTCCAGTGCAGCACGCTGCAGCACAAACAGTTCCTGCACGCCCTTTTCAGCCAGCGCCAGCATGGCGTTGAATTGTTGTGCATCAAAGGGCGCACCTTCGGCTGTGCCTTGCACCTCGATAAAGCCGCCGGCGTCTGTCATCACCACGTTCAGATCGGTATCAGCCGCGGAGTCCTCGGGGTAGTCGAGGTCCAGCACCGGCTCACCCTGATACACGCCGACCGACACCGCCGCCACCCGCTGTTTGATCGGCAGCGGCTTATCCGCTTTAAGTTGACCGCGCTGCTGCATGGTTTTCAGTGCATCTTCTACCGCCACCATGGCACCGGTAATGGATGCGGTGCGGGTGCCGCCATCGGCTTGGATCACGTCGCAATCCACGGTCAGTGTGTAGTCACCCAGCGCGGCCAGATCCACCGCTGCACGCAGCGAACGCCCGATCAAACGCTGGATTTCTAGAGTGCGTCCGCCCTGTTTGCCGCTCGTCGCCTCGCGGCGGGTACGTTCGCCCGTGGCGCGGGGCAACATGCCGTACTCGGCGGTTAGCCAACCTTGATTCTGGCCCCGCAAAAAGCGGGGTACACCGCTTTCCACGCTGACGGTACAAATAACTTTGGTCTGGCCAAATTCCACCAGCACCGAACCCTCGGCATGGCAGGTGTAATTGCGGGTAATTTTGACGTCTCGCAGCTGGTCGGCTGCACGCTCACTGGGACGAATCATCGAATTTTTCCTCTACAAAGGTCGAAATGGCGACTAGGCAAGAGCCTGCCGCCAGTAAAAACCCGCTCAGTATAAAGGAATCAGCCATGCGCCGCCTTGCGCTGCCGTTCCGGCTCCAGCCCCAGTTGGCACATGCACACAGCGCACCACAAAACTCGCGTGGGTGCTACGGCACAGCAGCGCGCTTTCCGCTAGAATGCCCGCCTTATCATTACGAGGACGCCCCGTCAACTACCCCGCCCTAAAGGGCGGGGCTTGTGAAAGCAAGCCAGGTTGACCAGGGTTAGCGGCCTTGTGCCGCTACGTTAACAACAGGTCGTCAAGACCCACCCCGGAATGCTTCTTCAGTTCCGGGCTCTGGAAAGGCGGGATCATGCTGGCGAAAGGTAAAGCGCCGAAGGTTCCACCTGCCGCGCAAGCGGGAGCCGGTTGTTGACCTTCCCGAGGAGAGACGGGCTTAGGCCCGCGTAACCAGACCCGTAAGGGTTTTAATTCAGGAGAAATCGCCATGGCGGTTTTGGTGTTAAGCAAAAACAAGCGGCCCTTGATGCCGTGCAGCGAGAAGCGGGCCAGACTGTTGCTGGAGCGTGGGCGGGCTGTTGTGCATCGGCGCTATCCGTTCACTATCCGGCTCAAAGACCGTGTGGACGGCGAGACCCAGCCGCTGCGCCTGGGCATTGATCCGGGCAGCACGGTTACAGGGCTGGCGCTGATGCGCGAGCAGGACGATACCCGGCATGTGTTGAGCCTGTTTGAGCTGGCGCACAGGGGCTGGGCGATCCGCTCCTCCCTGGAGCAGCGCAGTGCATTTCGTCGGCGCAGGCGTACGGCCAATCTGCGTCATCGTGCCCCTCGTTTCCTGAACCGCACAAAACCCAAAGGCTGGCTGGCTCCCAGCCTGCAACACCGGATTGATACCGTGCAATCATGGGTGGGCCGGTTGTGCAAACTGGCACCGATAACACACATCAGCCAGGAGCTGGTGCGTTTTGATACCCAGCAAATGGCCAGCCCGGAAATCTCTGGCATTGAGTACCAGCAGGGAACCTTGCTGGGCTACGAAGTCCGTGAGTACCTGCTGGAAAAATGGGGTCGTGAGTGCGCCTATTGCGGTGACAAAGACATTCCGCTGGAAGTGGAGCATATTGTCCCGCGCAGTCAGGGTGGAACAGACCGGGTGAGCAATCTGGCGCTGGCCTGCCGTGAGTGCAATCAAAGCAAGGGCAACCTGTCGCTGGAAGCTTTTTTTGCCAGTGACCGGGGTCTTAAAAAGCGCCTCAAGGCCAACAGCAAAGATGGCGCAACCAGTCTTAATCGTGTTCAGCGCACCCGCAAAGCCCCTCTAAAAGATGCCGCAGCGGTCAATGCCACGCGCTGGGCACTGTTCAACATGCTTAAAACAACAGGGTTGCCGGTCGAGGTGGCCAGCGGTGGTCGCACCAAATACAACCGCCAGCGTCTGCGCATACCCAAAACCCATGCACTGGACGCGGCCTGTGTCGGCGCTGTCGAACAGATTACCGGCTGGAACAAGCCTGTATTGCAGATCAAGGCCACAGGCAGGGGCAGCTATCAGCGCACCCGCCTTGACCGCTACGGCTTTCCCCGCGGTTACATGATGCGCCAGAAGCAGGTACAGGGCTTTCAGACCGGCGATACCGTCATAGCCAATGTGCCAACCGGCAAAAAGGCAGGTAACTATGTGGGCCGGGTGGCGGTTCGCAAGAGCGGCAGTTTTAACATTCAAACACTCGAAGGCGTCATCCAGGGTATTAGCTGGCAGCACTGCACGCTACTAAGCCGTGGCGATGGCTACGGGTATTTTCACCAACCAAAGATAGCAATTTAACAGGAGGAGCGAGAACAGGGTCGGCAGACGCCGACGCGCTATCCCTCCCCGCACTAAAGTACGGGGTTTCTCGCGCAAGTCTGATGATCCACAGCATGACCGCCTTTGCCCGCCAGGAACACAACGGCCCCTACGGCACCCTGACTTGGGAAATCCGCTCGGTCAATCATCGCTATCTGGAGCCGCACCTGCGCCTGCCCGACAGCCTGCGCGCCTTGGAAGGCCCCATACGCGATCGACTGCGCAAAGGCTTGTCACGCGGCAAGGTCGAATGCAGTCTGCGTCTGGTCGAGGCTGAACACGACGCCCCTGCCAGCCTTAATCTGGAACGCGCCCGCCAGCTCATCGCCGCCGCCGAACAGGTGGCGACGCTGATTAGCCAACCCGCTGCGCTCAATCCGCTGGAGGTGTTGCAACTGCCCGGCGTGCTCGACCGTCCCGAAATCGACAGCCAGCCACTGCAGGCCGATGCCCTGCAGCTGTTTGAGCAGGCTCTGGAGCAGTTGAAAGACAACCGTGCCCGCGAGGGGGGCCAGCTGCTGCGCCTGATTGACGAGCGGCTCGACAGTATTGAGCAGGAAGCCAGCACGCTGGCCGCTGCCATCCCCGGCATGCTGGACGCACAGCGGCAGAAAATCCTTACCCGTTGCGAGGAAATTGCCCTCGACATCGACCCGCAACGGCTGGAGCAAGAGCTGGTGATGCTGGCCCAGCGCAGCGATGTGGCCGAAGAGCTGGACCGCCTGCACACCCATGTGCGCGAGGTGCGCCATGCACTGAACAGCCGTGATGCCGTCGGTCGTCGCCTCGACTTTCTGATGCAAGAGCTCAACCGTGAAGCCAATACGCTCGGCTCCAAAGCGATTGATGTGCGTACCACACAAGCCTCGGTCAACATCAAGGTGCTGATCGAACAAATGCGCGAGCAAATTCAGAATATTGAATAAGCGTACCAACGCTGCTCACCGCTCGCCCATGGCCAGCGACTTGTCGGCATACATGGCCTGATCGGCGGCCTGCAGCAGGGTCGCGGCATCACGGCCGTCCTCTGGGAACAGCGCGATACCAATAGCAGCGCCCAGCTGGTAGCCCTCGCAACAGGCCAACGGCTGAGCAATGGCCCGCTGCACCCGCTGGCAGACACGCAGGGCGGTGTCGTGGTCGGCCACGTCCGGCAGCAGGATGACAAACTCATCGCCGCCCCAGCGGGCCAGCAGGTCGTGGTCACGCAGCATGGTCTGCATGTTGCCGGCCACTTCGGTCAGGGCGCGGTCGCCGGTTTCGTGACCAAAGCGGTCGTTGAGCGGCTTGAAACGGTTTAGATCAATAAAGAGCAGCGCAAAAGGCTGTCCACTTTTGCGGCGCTGCTGTTGCAGCCGGTTCAGCGCATGCTCCAGCGCAGCGCGGCTGGCGACACCGGTCAGGCGGTCGGTCAACAGCTCCCGGTGCATTTTCCGAAAGCTGCGCGCCAAGGTACCGATTTCATCACGGCGGCGCACTTGCGAATACAGCGTCTGTATACCACGCCCCGCAGCGCCGCCCACCACAGTCGATAATTGCTCAACATCGTCAGCCACCCGCCCCAATACCACCATACCCAGCATCGCCGCCAGCAGGATGGCCAGCACGCCGCAAAACATCACCAACACCACCTTGTTACGCACGTCGGTCAGTATGTCGCTGGCCGGCACCGCAATCACCGCATACCAGTCGAGCCCAGCGCCATCAAGAATATGGTGCACCGACACCAGTACGTGCTGCCCCTGTTCATCGGTAAATGACAGGGTGTGCACGCGCTGATCGCTGACGGACAGGTCCGGCAGGTGGTCACGCACATGCTGCCAGGCTTGCTCCAACAGCGGCTCACCACTGTCATCGGATTGACCCGCCGGTAATGGCCGTCATCGTCACGGCGCACATGACGGCCCGCTGATACGGCGACCAATTGGCCGTCCGGCTCGACAATAAAGGCGCGGTTATTTGGGCTGATATCCAGTCCGGCAATGAAGCGGCGCAGGCCCGACAGCGCGATGTCGGTGCCCACCACGCCAACCTGCAGGCCATTGCCATCCAGCACCTGACGTACCCGGCTGTTGACCAGCTCGCCGCTATCAAAGTCGAGGTGCACGCCGGTCCAGCGGTGCTCGCTGGCGGTTTTACCCACCTGATACCAGAGGCGTTCACGGGGATCAAACAGGCGACTTTCGGTAAAGCGATACTCGGGCGCACCCTCAATGTCGTACAGCATGAAGATCTTGCGTGCGCCGCCTTCACCATCCTGCAAGCGTACTTGGGCATTGCCGTCCACCAACCGTTGCAGGGCGTAACCCTGCCCGCTTTCATTGCCGTAATACACCAGATCGCTGGGTTCTGTGTGCAGTGATGCCGCCGTGTAAAAGCGCGTTGCCAGCGCCCGCTGCGCCGGCCGTATATCGTGCAGACCACGCATGCCACGCGGAAAGGCCGTCTCCAGCACCGCTGCCGCTCCAAACATATGACGCCCCACCGCATCGGCCATGCGCTCGGTGCGCTCCACCATTAACTGTCCGGTCAGATCAGCCACGCTACGGCTGCCAGCCCACCAAAACATCCAGCCTAGCGCCAAGGTCAGCAGCAGGATCACCACTAAAAAAGGCAGCACCAGCTGTACACGCAGCGAGCGCGGCCTGAGGGCTTTGCCAAGGGCTCTAAAAAAGTCACGGAATACTGTCGTCCTGCGCAAAGATCATAGTGAAGGCTGTGCGCCTGCCTGTCACACAGCCTTTCACTGCCTGCTGTGTCACTCGCGCAACCCACTATATGGCATTATTTTGATATCACAAAGAAATTGCCATGCTGCTTTACGCCAGCAGTTTTTCTGCACTGCGACTGCAGTATTTTTCATTGGCTGAGCGCTGGCAGTAAGCCTACTCTTGATTTACGTCAATTCACTGGCCGCAGGGCGTTCGGCACATCAAACAGGCCGCACGGCTTGCGCCTGGCAAGGTAATCAGCATGAAAAGCACACAAGAGCCTACCTATAACATGCACGTGGTGCGCCAGTTCACCCTAGCTACCATCGTTTGGGGCGTGCTCGGCATGAGCATGGGCGTGTTCATCGCCGCCCAGCTGGTGTGGCCGGTGCTCAACTTCGACACGGCCTGGACCATCGGCCACGTTCACGCCAGCGCACTGGGCTGGGTAGCCATGATCAGCATCGGCAGCCTGTACTACATGATTCCGCGCCTGTGGAACCCTGCCGCCATGTACAGCACTGCCCTGATCAGCCTACATTTCTGGCTGGCCACTGCCGGCACCGTGCTCTATATCGCCTCGATGTGGGTCAACGGCATTACCCAGGGCCTGATGTGGCGCGCCATCAACGACGACGGCACCCTGAGCTATTCCTTTGTCGAAGCGCTGAGCGCCAGCCACTTTGGTTATGTAGTGCGCCTGATTGGCGGCGGTTTGTTTGCCAGCGGCATGCTGTTACTGGCCCTCAACTGCTGGCTGACCCTACGCGCCAGCCAACCCGCAACCACACCCGTTACGGAGGTGCGCCATGCTTAATCTTTTGATCCTGCTGCTGATCAGCCCTTGGCTGTGGCGACAGTGGCAACGCTATGCCAGCCATCAGGCGCAACACGAAGCGGCGATGTTGCCGTTCGCCGATGATCCAGCCCAGTGTCGGCGTATCGAGCGTGAAACCGGCATGCCCTGCCTACCCGAGCACTTAGCCCAACAAACCACGCTGTACGGCTAATCCAAACTCAGGCTATTGGCAGCTTGAACGCGCTTACTGCTCACTGTGCGCGCTCAACACGCGCCTGTTGCGGGCCGAACCCTGATCCAGCTCTACCCCCATCACTCCCAATCTAAGGACTGTCGTGCGCTACCTTACTCGGCTCAAAGCCTTTAAACCCTTGGCCCTCAACATTGCCCCCCGCGAAGCACTGCGCGCCACCTGTGGCGCGCTTTTTGCCATTTGTCTGGTCATGCTGCTCAGTCGGCTGCTGTTTGGCCAACCCACCACCAGCGCCCTAATGGCCGCGTTGGGTGCCTCCAGCGTGCTAGCCTTTCTGACCCCCTCTACACCGCTGGCCCACCCTTGGTCACTGCTGTCCGGCAACCTGCTGGCAGCGGCGCTGGCCATCACTGCCAGCCTGTGGATTGATGACAGCCTGCTGCGTCTGGGCGCAACCCTGTCGGCCTGCATGCTGTGCTTGCTGGCCCTGCGCTGCCTGCACCCACCCAGCTGTGCCTTGGCGGTGGCGATTGCCCTAAATGAAAGCCTGACCCTGCAATGGGGCTATGGCCTGCTGGCCCCAGTGGCGCTCAACACCCTAACCCTGCTGGCCGTCGCGCTGCTGTACAACAACCTCACTGGCCAACGCTACCCGCGTCAACCGTTGCCTGCACCGCGCAACCGCCACCACACCACCGACCTGCCCAGCTGGCAGCGCACCCAGCTGCAAGAGCAAGATTTACAACACGCGCTAAACACTTTTGGCCGCTATGTTGACGTGCGCATTGAAGACCTGACCGAACTGTTGCAGCTTACCGAGCAGCAAGCCTTTACCCGCATGTCCAACCACCTGACCGCCGGCCAAATCATGTCGCGTGACGTGGTTACCGCCAGCCCAAAAACCTCCATCGAGTTTGCCTGGGCCATGCTGGCCAAGCACCGGCTGGAAGCCCTGCCCATTGTCGATGCCGATCACACGCTGGTCGGCATCGTTACCCTGGTGGATTTTTTGAATCAGAAATCGTTTGCTCGTATGCCCAGGCGCCGCTGGAACCTGAGCCGCGGCAGCCGCCAGCGCCCGCTGGAGCACATTATGACTGCGCCAGTGGTGAGCGCACGGGAGGACACCAGCATTCTGGATTTGGTGCTGCAGCTGTCACACAACAGCTTGCATCACCTGCCGGTGGTTGATGAGCAGCAACACGTGATCGGCATCATTTCTCAAACCGATATTATTAACGCGCTCTACCGCTTGCTGGTACAGCGTTGCCATGTTGGCTCAGTAGCTGCTTGAAGCCACGGCCGGCGGCAGGGCGCAGGCCAGCACGGCCTGCAGTTGTGGGTGTTTGCAGTTGCGACTGGACAACAGATACAGCGGCAGCGAAAACTCAGGCGCATCCGCCACCCGCACCACCTGCCCGCTGTCCAGCAGCGGCTGTACCACCTGGCGGCGAAAATAACCGGTGCCGCCCTGCTCCACCAACAGCTGCAGGCCAACCGGCCCTACGCCGGTGGTAAAATACGCCTGATACGCCGGAAACGCCTGCTCGAATTGTTGGCGAAAATCCTCACCCCAGTCGATATCCATCAGCGGCTGCGGCTGATGGGCATGGCGCACCTGCACCAAGGTTTCTTCCATCAGCAGCTGCACCTGCACATCAGGCCGATAGCGCACCTGATGGCTGAGCAGGGCATCCAGCTGGCCGTTTTCCAGCTGATCCAACAACCACGGACTCTGGCCCAGTTCGGCGCGTAGCTGCACAGCCGGCAACTGGCGATTGAGCCGTGCCAGCCACTGCCCGAACCAAGGTTGCCACAGGCTGGTGTCGGCACCCAGCCGCAGCGGTTGCAGCCGATCCGGCTCCGGCACCGCTTGTAGCGCATCCTGCCAAGTCGCCAGCAACCGCTGGGCATGGGGCACAAAACGCTCGCCGGCCGCTGTCAGGCTAACGCCCAACGAGCTGCGCACAAATAGCTGCACACCCAGCTGCTCTTCCAGATTTTTGATGCGGGCAGTGACCGCGGTCTGGCTGACACACAAGCGCTGCGCCGCCAACACAAAACTGCCGCTGTGCAGTACGGTGACAAAGGTGCGGGCCAGCGCCAAATCCATACGAACGCCCTGTTAAATGCTGAACCGGCGTGCGTGCTGGTTCAGCTGCTCGGCCAGCGTTGCCAACTGGCGGCTGGCATCAGCTGTTTCGCGGGCGACACGGGTCACCTCAACAATGCCTTGGCTCAGCCCGCTAACGTTTTCACTGATGTCGTGGGCCACCTGGCTTTGTTGTTCGGTCGCGGTAGAGATTTGCAAGCCAGCATCCTCAATGCTGCCCACTGACTCATAAATGTTGTCCAGCGCCAAGCCGGATGCCTGCGCCCGCTCGACACTGGCCACCGCCAGCTGCTCACAGCCTTGCATCTGTTCTACCGCACGCAGGGACTCACGCTGGAATACCTGCATTTTTTCGCGAATGCTATCAGTGGCGTTGCGGGTGTTACCCGCCAGCGCACGCACCTCGTCAGCCACCACGGCAAAACCACGCCCAGCCTCGCCCGCACGCGCCGCTTCAATGGCCGCGTTCAAGGCCAACAGGTTGGTTTGCTCAGCCACCCCCTGGATCATGTCCAAAACCTGACCAATATCGGCGGTATTGCGGCTGAGTTCTTCGATGACCTCAACCGTCTGTTGAATTTCGCTGTTCAGCTGGGTAATGGCTTGCAGTGAATCTTGCACATCACGGTGGCCGCTGCTGGTTTGCTGTTGTGCATGGCTGGCCAAATGAGCCGCCTGCACCGTATTGCTGGCCACTTCCTGAATACTGGCGCTCATTTCTTCCATGGCTGTTGCCACCTGATGGGTCTGATTTTCCTGACGGTCAACCACCTGCATAACCCTTGAGCTGGAGGCACTCATCTGCCCCGCCGCCGCTGCCACCTGCTCGCTGGCCTGCTGGATATCACCCAGCAGCTGCTGAAAATAATCCAACAAGCCATTGATGCCGCCTGCCACCTGACCTACTTCGTCACGGCTGCGCACCGGCACGCGCAGACGCAAGTCGTTCTGGTCAGTAATGTCTTGCAGCACGTACCTCATTTTGCGCAGCGGGCGCGTAATCTGAAGACCAAAACTGTAGGCTGCAATCAGACCCAAAACAATAAAGGCAGCGGTGGTCAGCCCAATCAACCATTGCAAACGCTGCTGCGGCGCTAACACTTCGTCAGCGTTCGCCGTAATCACCACCCGCCAATCGGTTTGCGGAATCAGCGCATGCCCTGAGAGCTTATCCTGCCCCCCCACGGTATAGGCATCCGCACCTTGACCGCTGCCCAGCATGCGGCCAATGGCTGCGGCCAGTGAGGCCAGCTCTGGGTTGCTGCGCGCCTGCTCCACCGGATTGATCTGATCCAGCACCTGCGCACGATCAGGGCTGGCAATCAGCGTGCCCTGTGCGTTAATGATTTGTGCACCGCCCTGCTCGCCAAAGCCTAGGTCTTCCACAATTTCGCTCAACAAGGTGGCGTCCATGCGCGCAATCAGCACGTTCACCACTTCACCACGCACCCGCACCGGAGCCGCCAGCATAATCACTGGCTTGTTGATCACACGACTGATGATGACCTCGGACATGTTCAGCTGGCCGGCAAAAGCACTGATGACATAGTCGCGGTTGCCCAGATCAGCCGAAGGCGCGTCGGGGTAATGGGCCATGCCCTGACGGTCCACCAGTCCCATGCCCAGATAGCCCAAACGCTGGCCGTGCTGCTGCATGAAAGCCAGCTGCTCGCGGCCCGTTTCGCCATTAAAAACCGGATTAATTGATAGCTCGTACAGCGCCTGCAACTGGTTGTCCATGCGGCTGCGCACCAAGCGCGCGCCTTCATGGGCCATGCTGGGCAATGTGTAGTTGAGCTGGCTGGTCAGTGCCTGCGCCGAATTGTGCAGTGCCAGCCCGCCCACGCCGCCAGCTGTAATAATCAGCATGCAGGCAAAACCTGCCATCAGCTTAAGTCCTAGGTTTTTCGCTATGCTTTGCATGTCTCAGCCCTTGTCCTGCATCACGCTTCTATCAAAACCGGCAGTACTCACTCTTAATCCCGTCGATTCCTTATGGAACAAACCCAAGCAGACTACATGCCACCGCACGTGAGAATACCCCGCAGCCTGCCTGCCGACAATTGCCCTTTGGGTGCGGCTGCCCATTCGCTGACCCACATCATTCTCCCATGCCACCCTGCCCATTTTTGGCTACACTAGCGCCTTAATTTTTTCTACCCTTTTTTCATTCCTGGCCCCGTCGCCACCCTGTGCAGGCACCCAAGCATGAGCACCACCGGAACCCTTTATATCTTGTCTGCCCCATCAGGCGCGGGCAAAACCAGCCTAGTCAAGGCCCTATTGGACGAACTGGATTTCGTTCGCGTCTCCGTTTCCCATACCACCCGCGCCATGCGCCCAGGCGAAACCGACGGCATCAACTACCACTTCACCGCCCAAGACGACTTTACCGCCATGATCAAGCGCGGCGACTTTCTTGAGCACGCCGAGGTATTTGGCAATTTTTACGGCACCTCGCAACACTGGGTGCAACACACCCTCGAGCAGGGTCAGGACCTGATCCTAGAAATCGACTGGCAAGGTGCCCAACAGGTACGCCGCCTGATGCCCGCCGCCCGCTCGGTCTTTATCCTGCCGCCCAGCCGTGAAGCCCTGCGCCAGCGCTTAGACACCCGTGGCCAAGACAGCGAAGAGGTTATTCAAGGCCGCATGCAGCAGGCGGCTGCCGAAATAAGCCATTACGTTGAATACGACTACCTGATCATCAACGATGACTTTCGCACCGCGCTTGACGAGCTCAAAGCCATCTTCACCTGCAACCGTCTGACGCAACGCGCTCAGCAACAGCGCCATGCAGGCTTGCTAACGCGTCTGCTCGAAGGCTGATAAAGCCAGCAGCGCCTGCTGCCGCCGGCTTGCAGGCTATGCTAGACTATGCCGCCGTTTCGGGCGGTTGTCCGCAAACCCGCCCGACCTATTTTTGCCCGCAGCCCACATACGGCTGCTGGCTTCATCTCAAGAGGATTACCCATGGCCCGAGTTACTGTTGAAGACTGCCTAGAAAACGTAGAAAACCGCTTCGAACTGGTCATGCTGGCCACCAAACGCTCCCGCCAGATTGCCACCGGTGGCCTAGAGCCCAAAGTACCACTGGAAAATGACAAGCCCACCGTACTGGCGCTGCGCGAAATTGCCGAAGGTCTGATCAACGCCGAAAGCGTCGCCCTAGAAGAAGCTAGCATCATCGACGAGCCACTATTCGCCGCCTTTGACGACAGCATCAACTGACAGCACGCCGCCTGAACACCCCGCCACGCCCTGAAACCACTGGAGAGCCTCATGCCTGCTGTTGAACGCCTCGCCGGACAACTTGGTGACTACCTTGGCCCAGAACAGGTCAATCTGGTCCGTCGCGCCTATTATTACGCCGAGCAGGCACACGACGGCCAGCTGCGCAGCAGTGGCGATCACTACATCACCCACCCGCTGGCGGTGGCCAGCATTCTGGCCGAGATGCACATGGACCATCAAAGCCTGATGGCGGCTATGTTGCATGACGTGATTGAGGACACCGGCATTCCCAAAGAGGCACTGGCGGCTCAATTTGGCGAAAGCGTGGCAGAAATGGTGGATGGCGTCAGCAAACTGACGCAAATGAAGTTCGGCACCAAGGCCGAGGCGCAGGCAGAAAACTTCCAGAAAATGGCCATGGCCATGGCCCGCGACATTCGCGTTATTCTGGTCAAGTTGGCCGACCGCCTGCACAACATGCGCACCCTCGGCGCGCTGAATGCTGAAAAACGCCGCCGCATCGCCAAAGAAACCCTAGAAATTTACGCCCCCATCGCCAAGCGCCTGGGCATCCACCGCATGTATGCGGAATTTGAAGACCTGGGCTTTCGCGCCATGCACCCCATGCGTGCCGAGCGCATCCAAGCGGCGGTACGCCAAGCACGGGGCAACCGTAAAGAAATCGTCTCCAAAATTGAAGAGTCGATCACCCACTGCCTGGAGCGCGAAGCGCTGCCCGGCGAAGTCAGTGGCCGCGAGAAACACCTGTACAGCATCTACCGCAAGATGAAATCCAAGCGCAAGTCGTTCAATGAAATCATGGACGTCTACGCATTTCGCATTGTGGTGGACAAAGTAGATACCTGCTACCGCGTGCTGGGCGCGGTACACAGCCTGTACAAACCCATTCCGGGCCGCTTCAAGGATTACATCGCCATTCCCAAGGCCAACGGCTATCAGGCCCTGCATACCACCTTGTTTGGCATGCACGGCGTACCCATCGAAATCCAAATACGCACCCGCGACATGGAAGAACTGGCCAACAACGGCATTGCCGCGCACTGGCTGTACAAGAGCGACAGCGATGATCTGGGCACCAGCCATGCGCGCGCGCGCCGCTGGGTTAAGGGCCTGCTAGAGCTGCAACAAAGTGCCGGTAACTCGCTGGAATTTATCGAAAACGTCAAAATCGACCTATTCCCCGACGAGGTCTACGTGTTCTCGCCCAAGGGCCGCATCATGGAGATGCCCAAAGGGGCCACGCCGGTGGACTTTGCCTACGCGGTACACACCGACATTGGCAACGCCTGCATTGCGTGCCGTGTCAATCGACGGCTGGCACCGCTATCGCAGCCACTGACCAGCGGCGCTACGGTAGAAATCATAACCGGCCCCAGCGCTCGCCCCAATCCGGCTTGGCTCAACTTTGTCGTCACCGGCAAAGCGCGCACCCATATCCGCCATGCACTCAAATTGCAGCAACAAGACGAATCGATCGAGCTGGGCCACCGTCTGCTGGACAAAGCGCTGGACGTGCATGCGACAAAACTAGACGACATTCCACAAGCGCGCATCGACGCCCTGCTGGCCGAATACCAACAGGAAAGCTTCGATGCCGTGCTAGAAAGCATCGGTCTAGGCAGCCGCACCGCTCAGGTGGTCGCCCGCCGCCTGCTGGCCGAAGACAACAGCGAACAGCACCCGGTGGTTGACCAACCGCTAATGATTCACGGCACCGAAGGCATGGTGCTCAATTATGCCCGCTGCTGCGGCCCCATCCCCGGTGACGCCATCATCGGCCACCTATCGGCGGGCAAGGGCATGGTGGTACACCGCGAAACCTGCCGTAATCTGGCCGACATCCGCAACCAGCCGGAAAAATATATTCCACTCAGCTGGGCCAAAGACATCAAAGGTGAGTTCAATGTTGAACTACGGATCGAACTGGCTCACCAACGCGGCCTCATCGCCCTGCTGGCCGGCAGCGTCAGCGAAGCCGACGGCAATATCGAAAAAATTAGCGTGGACGAAAAAGACGGCCGCCTGAGCGTTGTGCAACTGGTGGTCAGCGTACATGACCGCCAGCACCTAGCCCACGTCATCCGCCGCCTGCGCACCCTCAACGGCGTGACCCGCATCACCCGCACCCGCGCCTAAAAACGTGTTTTGCGCTGACGGCCCTCCGCCGTCACCGCTCGCCTGCCCCACGGAGATCCCATGAGCAAGACCGTCATCAGCACCAACCAAGCCCCCGCGGCCATTGGCACCTACTCGCAAGCCATCAAGGTAGCGTCAACCGTTTACCTATCCGGCCAAATCCCGCTGGACCCGGTCACCATGCAAATGGTCGAAGGCAACTTCGAAGCCCAAACCGTACAGGTTTTCGAAAACCTCAAAGCCGTAGCCGAAGCCGCCGGCGGCAGCCTGCAAGACGTGGTCAAACTCAACATCTTCCTGACCGACCTCGCCAACTTCGCCGCCGTCAACGAAATCATGGCTCGCTACTTCGAACAACCCTACCCCGCCCGCGCCGCCGTCGGCGTCGCCGCCCTACCACGCAACTCGCAAGTAGAAATGGATGGCGTGATGCATATTGGCTAATACAGCCGACTCCCCAGATCCTGCGACTCCACTCCGTTGCGCGCAGGATGACGGAGCAGTCTGCGCTTCGCTGCGCCTAGGCCAATGGAAATAAACCTCACCCCACGTACAGACCCTGCAACTACGCTTCGTTACCCGCAGAATGACCGCCACACTCTGACCCCACACCGCGACAGCAGCCCGGCACCGCTGGGCCATCTCCCCGCAAACGACACGGTGCATCCACAGACAGGGTGAGGCCGAAGCGAAGCATCAGCAACAGACTCGAAGCATGCTGCGAGTCTGGCAGCGTAGCTGAGCGAAGCGCCTCACCCTGACTGCAGCACCAAAGCCAAAAACCACCTCCCCTAGACCCTGCGACTCCACTTCGTTGCGCGCTGGGTGACGCAGTAGCCTACACTTCGCCACGCGCAGGATAACGAGGCGACCTACGCTCCACTGCCCACAAAATGGCGACAATAAACCTCACACCATCCCCCCATACCCCTCCCGATAACTGGCAAACCGAGGCACCCAACCACTACTACGCGCCAACGCATTACTACAGCGCTTACTACTACCCGCAGACGCCAGCACCAACCCCGGCTCACTAACAACACCCAACTGCTGTTGCAACCAGCCCACCACCTCAGCCTGCTCGACAGGCTCATCATCCACACCGATATAAACCGGTGCCAGCGACTCACCGGCCGCATCCCGTTGCAACAAGTGCGCCAACAACCCAGCGGCATCCTGCTCATGAATCCGGTTGGTCAACCGGTTACTGTAACCATCGGCATGGTACCCCTGACGAACCCGCTCCAAAAAACTGCGTCGCTGGCCGCCATAAATACCGGCTAGCCGTACCAAAGTCACCGGCAGGCCACTGGCCAACAACAGCTGCTCCGCCTCCAGCATCACCCGACCCGACCAGCGCTGCGGCGCGGTCACCGACTGCTCATCAACCCACTCACCCTCTGCCTGGCCATACACACCCACACTGGAAACAAAAAAGATCCGCCGTGGCTGCTGGCCATGCGTACGCAACCAGTCCAGCACATGGGCGGTGCCCTGCACATAGGCAGTGCGATACGCCGCTTCGTTACGTGCCGCCGGCACCAAGCTGATCACCAGATAGTCCGGCGCTTGCTCCAGCCAGCCTGCCGGACAGGCCGGCTCGGTCACATCGGCCTGCAGCCAGGCAAGTCCCGCCGGCAACGCTACCGGCGAACGGCGCAACGCCCAGCCACTCCAATTTGGCAACAAATTTGCCACCTGCAACGCCAGCGAACCGGCTCCCACATACAACACACTGGCTGACATCCACTTACTCCTGTTGCCCTACGTTCAAATTCGGGTATGCTGCGTTCGACTAAAACTATGTCATACGCTTTTTCCATGGAATTCTACTATGACGCTTACCGAGTTACGCTACATCGTCACCCTGGCCCAGGAACAGCACTTTGGCCGCGCCGCCGAGCGCTGCCATGTCAGCCAGCCTACCCTATCGGTGGGGGTGAAAAAACTGGAAGAAGAACTCGGCGTGCTGATCTTTGAGCGCAGCAAGGGCGCGGTGCGCGTGACAGCGGTCGGCGAGGGCATCATCACCCAGGCCCGCCGTGTGCTGGAGCAGGCGCAGATCGTGCGCGAGCTGGCCCAGGCCGGTAAAAACCAGCTCACTGCGCCGCTGCGCGTCGGTGCCATCTATACCGTTGGCCCTTATCTGTTTCCCCAGCTGATTCCGCTGCTGCACAAAAGCGCGCCGGAAATGCCGCTCTATATTGAAGAAAACTTCACCCATGTATTGCGCGACAAACTGCGCAACGGCGAGCTGGACGTGGTCATCATCGCCCTGCCCTTTCAGGACGTGGACGTGCTGACCAAACCCATGTATGACGAAGAATTCTGCGTGCTGCTGCCCGCCCAGCACCGCTGGACCAGCGAGCAAAGCATCGACAGCCAGATGCTCAACGACAAAAGCCTGCTGCTGTTGGGCGAGGGCCACTGCTTCCGCGACCAAGTGTTAGAGGCCTGCCCCGCCAGCGCCAGCCTGCAAGAAAGCCAGAACCGTTACACCACAGTAGAAGCCAGCTCGCTGGAAACCATCCGCCACATGGTCGCCTCTGGGCTGGGTGTATCGGTGCTGCCGCAATCAGCGGTAGACAGCCATCAATACACCGCCGGCGTGATCGAAATCCGCCCCTTTACTGCACCGGCCCCAACCCGCACCGTAGCCATCGCGTGGCGCGCCACCTTTCCGCGGCCCAAGGCCATTGACGCACTCGTAGAGGCCATCCGTCAGTGTCCGCTGGCCAAAGCCGAGTCGGCGCGCACCCCATGAGCCTGCTGGCCGACACCCCCATCACCGTGCTTAAGGGCATAGGCCCGGCCATTGCTGAAAAACTCAGCAAGGTCGGCCTAGAAACCCTGCAAGACGTGTTATTTCACCTGCCCTTGCGCTATCAGGATCGCACCAAGATCACCCCCATCGGCGCACTGCAACCTGGCCAGGATGCGGTGGTGCTGGGCACGGTGATGGCGGCTGATCTAGTGATGGGCAAACGCCGCAGCCTGCTGGTGCGCCTGCACGACGGCAGCGGCAGCCTGAGCCTGCGCTTTTACCATTTCAGCTTGGCGCAAAAAACCGCCCTAGCCCGTGGCGCGCAGGTGCGCTGCTACGGCGAAATTCGCCCAGGTGCCAGCGGGCTGGAAATCTATCATCCCGAGTACCGCATCCAGCAAGCCGACGATCCGGTGGTGGTGGAAGAGCGGCTCACCGCCATCTACCCCACCACCGAAGGGCTCACGCAAAACCGCCTGCGCGCACTGGTACTGCAGACACTGGACTACCTAACGCCGGCCAGCCTGCCAGAATGGCTGCCGCCAACCATGCGCCAGCACTACCGTTTGGGGCCGCTGGCCGAAGCCGTGCGCTACCTGCACCAACCGCCGCCGGATGCCGACACCCATCAGCTGCAGGAAGGCGAACACTGGGCCCAGCAGCGGCTGGCCTTTGAAGAATTACTGGCACACCAGCTGTCGATGCAGCGCATGCGCGAGCAAATGCAGGCACAAAAAGCCGTGCCACTGCCCGCGCCCCGCCAGCTACCCGCCCAACTGCTGGCCGGCCTCGGCTTCAAACCCACCGGTGCCCAGCAACGGGTGGGTGCAGAAATTTGCTACGACCTGCAGCAAAGCTTGCCCATGCTGCGGCTGGTACAGGGTGATGTCGGTGCCGGCAAAACGCTGGTCGCCGCCATCGCTGCGCTGCAGGCAATCGAAGCCGGTTATCAGGTCGCACTGATGGCTCCGACCGAAATTCTGGCCGAGCAGCACTTCCTCAATTTCAGTCGCTGGTTACAACCCATGGGCATCGAAGTGGCCTGGCTGGCCGGCAAGCTCAAGGGCAAAGCCCGCGCCGCCGCACTAGAGCAGATTGCCCGCGGTGCGCCGATGGTGGTCGGTACCCATGCATTGTTTCAGGCCGACGTGCAGTTTCATAACTTGGCGCTGGCCATCATCGACGAACAACACCGCTTTGGCGTCCAGCAACGCTTGGCGCTGCGCGAAAAAGGCGTCAACGGCCAGCTCAGCCCGCACCAACTCATCATGACCGCCACCCCCATTCCGCGCACGCTGGCCATGAGCGCCTATGCTGATCTGGACACCTCCGTGCTCGACGAACTCCCCCCAGGGCGCACACCGGTCAACACCGTGGTGCTGGGCGACAGCCGCCGGGGCGAGGTCATCGAGCGGGTGCGTCTAGCCTGCCTAGAAGGACGCCAAGCGTACTGGGTGTGCACCCTAATCGAAGAATCCGAAGAACTCACCTGCCAAGCCGCTGAAAGCACCTTCGAAGAGCTGCAACTGGCACTGGGCGGTTTGCGTATCGGGCTGGTGCACGGGCGCATGAAGGCTAGCGAAAAAGCTGAAATCATGGATGCATTCAAAAGCGGCGCACTGCAGCTGCTGGTGGCCACCACCGTGATCGAGGTGGGCGTGGATGTGCCCAATGCCAGCCTGATGATCATTGAAAACCCTGAGCGGCTAGGACTGGCCCAGCTGCATCAGTTGCGTGGACGGGTGGGCCGAGGCAGTGCCGCCAGTCATTGCGTGCTGCTCTATCATGGCAAGGTATCGGATACCGGCCGCGCCCGTTTGGCCATCATGCGCGATACCACTGACGGCTTTGTGATTGCCGAAAAAGACTTGGAGCTGCGCGGCCCGGGCGAAATGCTTGGCACCCGCCAAACCGGCCTGCTGCAATTTAAGGTGGCTGACCTGATGCGCGACAGTGACCTGCTGCCCTCCGTGCGCGAAGCCGCCCTACAACTGTTGCAGCAACATCCGCAGCACGTCAGCCCGCTGCTGGACCGCTGGCTACGCCATGGCCAGCACTATGCGCAGGTATAGCCCTGCGCCAGCACTGTTACCCTGCTTGCGTTCGCCGCTATACTAGCCCGCTATCCGCCGGCACCTGACAGCCCCCGCCCCATGATCTGGAGTCATTATGCAAGCCACTGCCGATATCGCCCTGCTGACTGTACGCCGCATTGAGCAACGGCTGGGTAAGCCACTCGAAATTCCTCCGCTGTCACTGACCGCACAAAAAATTCTGCAACTACGGGCCAACCCCGATACTCATATCGACGAACTGACCGCAGTCATCGAAACCGACCCAGCGCTGGCCGCGCAGGTCATGAGTTGGGCCGCCTCACCGCTCTATGCTGCGCCCTGCAAAATCTGTTCAATTGAAGACGCCATTACCCGCGTGCTGGGCTTTGATCTGGTGATGAACCTTGCGCTGGGGCTGGCTCTGGGCAAAAAATTCTCGCTACCGCATACCTTCCGGCAGGACAACATCGACTACTGGAAACACGCCCTATACAGCGCCACCCTCATTGAGGGGCTAGTACGCCAGATGCCGGCAGCCGCCCGTCCAGAAGCAGGCTTGGCTTATCTGGCCGGCCTGTTGCACAACTTTGGCTACCTGCTGCTGGCCCAACTGTTTCCGTCTTATTTTTCGCTGATCCAGCAATACCAGGCCGACCATCCCGAAGCGCTGCCGCAAGAAGCCGATCAGCATCTGCTGGGCATTACCCGTGAAGCAATCTGCACCAGTCTGATGCAAATCTGGGGCATGCCCGCTGAGCTGAAGGTGGCCGTCAGCGAGCAAAACAACCCAGACTACAGCGGCGAGCACGCCACCTACGCCCACTTGGTACAGCTGGCTACCCTGTTGCTGGCACCGGTCGACACGATCAATCCGGAGCAGTTGCAACACCTCTGTTTGGGCCTACGACTCACGCCCGAGCAAGCCCATCAGGCACTGGACAGGGTACTGGCGGCCGAGCAGGCGCTGCGCTCGCTGTCTGAACAGATGAGCCGTTAGAGGAATCCCTGATGCGCACCCGACACACCCTGCTGACTGTCAGCCTGTTGTGCCTGTTACCCCTGCAAGTATGGGCAGAGGCCTGCATCATTCAGGCCGAGTCCGCACGTATGGACATCAAGCTGTGCCAGCAAAACCGCAGCATTCCACCCCACCTGTTCAAGTCCGGTTTCTGTCAGCCCACACTGGCCGGCCAGAAAACCACCGTCACCTTTGCCGA
Source organism: Thiopseudomonas sp. (assembly GCA_018384595.1). Lineage (GTDB taxonomy): Bacteria > Pseudomonadota > Gammaproteobacteria > Pseudomonadales > Pseudomonadaceae > Thiopseudomonas. The sequence goes on along the minus strand of JAHAYO010000077.1, from coordinate 7,795 downwards.
ACACTGCCCTAGCGGGGCCTTTGGTGTATGCCGCAATGCGCAGTCGGGCGGCATGCCCTACCAGCAGGACATTTACTACTACGGCGTGGCCACTGACGCCCGCTACCTAAAACCCGCCTGCGAACGGCAAAGCAAAGGCGTCTGGCTCGACAACCCGCCCTTGCGATGACGTCCTCCCGCGGATGCCCTATAATCCGCAGCGCAGAACATTCTGCAGTTGCTGCGGTCTATTGCCACACCCTTTTTCTTACTTCTGCGGAGCCACTATGCGCACACTATTGTTTACCGCCCTGATGACCCTGGGCAGCCTGAGCCTCAACACTGCCTGGGCCGACAGCCCAGTTGCCGGCCAGCATTACACCGTACTGGCCAATCCGGTAGCGACCACCAGCGCCGACAAAATCGAAGTCGTGGAGCTGTTCTGGTACGGCTGCCCGCACTGCTACCAGCTAGAGCCCACCCTCGCTGACTGGAAAAAAGACCTGCCCGACGACGTCAACTTCATCAAGATGCCCGCCATGTTTGGCGGTATCTGGAATCTGCATGGTCAACTGTTCTATACCCTGCAAGCCCTCAAGGCGGACGACAGCGTCCACGACGAAATATTCAAAGCGCTGCACGAGCGCAACCGTCGCCTAGCCTCTCTGCCCGAAATCACTAGCTTTGTCGGCGGCCTAGGCATCGACAAAGACGCCTTTGAAAAGGCTTGGAACTCCTTTGGCGTCAAAAGCCAGCTAGAAAAAGCCAAAAAACAAGCCATTGCCTACCAAATCAGCGGCGTACCCGCCATGGTGGTCAACGGTAAATACCGCTTTGACATCGGCATGGCCGGCGGCTTGAAAGAAACCGCCGACGTTGCCAATCAGCTGATCGACATCGAGCGCAGCGCCCGCTAAGCGGGTTGGTCTGTCATGCAGCCCGGCTCGGCCAATGCAACGCTGGAATGCAGCGTCCGCTGCACCGGCCTGCCCTCGCAACTCCAGTCCGGGCACCGGCTGCGACTGCTCAGTTTCAACATTCAGGTGGGCATTCGCACCAGCGCCTACCACCAGTACCTGACCCGCTGCTGGAAACACCTGCTGCCACACCGCGAACGCGAAGGCAACCTACAGGCAGTGGGCAACCTACTCGACCACTACGATCTGGTGGCGCTGCAGGAAGTCGATGGCGGCAGTCTGCGCACCCGCCACATCAATCAGGTCGAGCAGCTGGCGCTGCAGGCTCGCTTCCCCTATTGGTATCAACAGCTCAACCGCAATCTGGCCCCGTTTGCTCGCCACAGCAACGGCCTGCTCAGCCGCATTCCCCTGAGTCGGCTGGAAGACCATCCGCTGCCGGGGCCCGCTGGTCGCAGGGCCATGCTGCTGCGTATTGGCCAAGGGCGCGATGCCGTTGCCGTGGTCATGATGCATCTGGCGCTGGGCAGTCGTACACGCAATCTACAACTGGCCTATGTGCGCGAACTGCTGCAGGACTACCGCCATTTTGTGCTAATGGGCGACCTCAACACTCAGCCGGACGAGCTGCTCCAACGCTCGCCGTTACGCGGTCTGGCGCTGCACGCGGCCCAGCAGGCAGCCACCTTCCCCAGCTGGAAGCCCAGCCGCTGCCTTGACCACATCCTGCTTAGCGATACACTGCAAAGCGAAGGTGCTAGGGTCGTGCCATACGCCGTTTCCGACCACCTACCGGTTGCCACCGAACTGATCCTACCCCCCACCCTTGCCACATTGCAGGTGCCTTAGGAATGTCTGCCACGGACCCAAACTGGAAAGAAAAATACAGCCGTCTACTGGATGACTACGAACGTCTGGAGCATGCCGGTAAAAAACGCATCGACCTGTTGGAGCGCGGCGTTGTGCGCAGCAGTTTGGCCGCCGAAGGCCAAGACCCCAAGCTCGATCAGCACCTGCAAAGTCTGCGCGATACGCTCAGAAGCAACGACAGCCTGACGCTGCAGCAGGTGGTTACCGACATCGAACGCTACCTGCTGGGTACAGAAAACCAGCGCCAAGAACGCCAAGACCGGCTGACCGCTGCGCTGGACAGGCTGATCAGCACCCTACTGGATAGCAGCCAAGACAGCGGCAGCCGCAACGCCCTGAAAAAACTGCAAAAAGCGGTCAAAGACACCCAGCAGCTTAACCTCGCCCTGCCCGACTGGCTGCAACAGCTCAGCGAACTGCAAGCAAGTATCCTGCAACAAGACGCCGCTACACCCAGCCAAGGTGGCCTGCTATCACGACTACTGGGCAAGGGCCGTACTGAGAGCCCTGATAGCCCGCCGGCAGCAGAGCACCCGCTGCAGGACGCCGAGCCAGACGCCGTACAGGAAAGCGAGCAGGATCAGCACAGCCCGCAGCACAACCAACCTGCGCCTGCGTCCATACACTCAGCTCCCCGCAGCCCCGACACCACACCCCTGCGTGAAGCACTGCTGCGCTTGCTCGACGAGTTGCCGGTTATCGGTGAAGACGACGCCCAAGCTAACAGCCTGCGCACTCAGCTCTCGGCACCGGCTGAGTGGGACAGTTTCAGCCAAACGCTAAACCAGCTGGCCGACCTAATCATCCGCACCAACAGCCGGCGTCAGCAAGAGTTTGGCGAGTACTTGCAGAAGCTCAACAGCAAGCTCAACTTGATTACCGACAGTGTTAGCCAGACCCGTGACAGCTATCAGTCCAGTATTGATTCGGCCACCAGCTTTGACCAGCACCTGCACTCACAGGTGAGCGAACTGCATGAGGATGTACAAAAAACCAACAACCTGGCCGAGCTTAAACAACGGGTTGACCAGCGCCTGAACCAGTTTGTCGAAACCCTAAGCCAACACCAACACCAGCGCAAAGAAGCCGAACAGTCGCTGTTGCAGCGCCTACAAGAGCTCAACGAGCGCGTACATCAGGTCGAAAATGAGGCCGCGCAGCTAACCAGCCAGCTGGTCGAGCAACACGAAAAAGCGCGCCGCGACGCACTCACCGGTCTGCCCAACCGTGCTGCCTGGGACGAGCGTCTCAGCATTGAATACAACCGCATGGTGCGCAAAGAAGAATCCCTGCTGTTGGTGGTCATTGATATTGACCACTTCAAGCGCATTAACGACAACTACGGCCATCTGGCCGGCGACAAAGTGCTGAAAATACTCGGTCAGCATCTGCAGAAAGGCATTCGCAAAACGGACTTTATGGCGCGCTACGGTGGCGAGGAATTTGTCATCCTGTTACCCGACACCCTCTTAGACGACGGCATCAGCCTGATCAACAAGCTGCGTAAAAAAATTGCCGACTGCCCATTCCACTTCAAGGGCAAGCCCGTGCAAATTACTTTTTCAGCCGGCATTGGCCAGATGCATCCTGGCGAGCAGGCACCTGCTACCTTTGCTCGCATCGACAAGGCCCTCTATACAGCCAAGCAAGAAGGCCGCAACCAGGTCAGAAGCGCTGCTGCAGACGCGACCTGATCAGAGTCTGCTCCAGCTCTTCCAACGCAGGAATGGCCAGTAACTGGCCGTCCAGCTGGACCAGCTGCTGCTCGCCGGGGCGCGGATTCTGGCTAACCGTCTGCAGGCTCGCGTTAATCTGCACCGGACGCGGAATCGCCTGCAGCAGTACGGCGTAAAAGCTCAGTCCCGCCGACGGATCAAGGCTGTTCAGGATGGCAATCCGCGTTGCCTCGGTTACATCCGGTTCTGCATCACCGGCCAACACCTCAAACGACACCAGCGGCACCTGCAAACCACGCCACGCAATCCGACCCACGAGGCCGTCCTTTTTTTGCACACCGCCTGGCAAGTCGTCGACCGGCTGCCAGGCAATCAGCTCGGCCACTGCCGTGTTGGGTATCAGCAGGTTGCGCCCGACGATAGACAGTATCAGCGCGGTCAGAGCCAGCGGCTGGGAGGATTCGCTGTGCTCGAGGGTCGCCAGATCAGACATGGATATTCTCCGCTTGAGAGGAAGGGGCCGGCTGCGTAAAACGCAGACTATAAGTATGGTTCAACATGGCGCGGGCCAGCTCGCGGGGCGTGCCACTGTAGCTGCTAAAGCCGGTTTCGCGCACACTATCCGGCATGCTCGGACAGGTGCTGCTCTGGCTGTCCTGCGCCCAAATTTTCATGCCTTTACCGGCCACATGAGCGCAGGCACGGCTGCCGTCCTCGCCCATACCGCTAAAGACAATGGTGCCGCTGCAATGGCCAAACACAGCCGCTAGGTTCAGCATCATCTGCTCAATGGATGGCGAATAGCTGCCATTCCAAGGCCGCCCCATGCACTGCATGCGACCGCCACCGGCAAAATTCAACTCTTGACTGACTGGCACCACCACCACCTCGCCCGTGCGCACAAAATCATCATGCTGGGCCAGCCGTACCGGCCAGCGGCTGTGCCGCCCGACCGCACTGGGTAGCTGCTTTTCAAAACTGCCATCGATGTGCTGCGCGTACAAAAAACCGATCGGCAAGCCGGCCGGCAGAGCATCCAGAAATTCCTTGACCGCTACAGGGCCGCCCATTGAAGCGGCCAGCAGCCAGAGTTGTTCGGCAGGGGCGTTATTGTCGGCGCTGAGCTTGTCAACTTTGGGGGGCAGAGCCGGGGCCGACGCCTGAGTCGGCGCAGCCGGTACTGGCTGGCCCTTTTTACGGTCTAGCGCGTCGAGTTTTTTCTGCAGACTGCGCTCCCAGCGTGCATAGTCGTCGGAGTAGGCCTGCGGGGCCTCGCCCTCACCCACCAGCACCGGTGCATCCTGACCGTACAGGTGCTCAAGCAAGGCTTGCTGATGGGCATCCATACGCAACAGATCAACCAACCAAGCATCCGGCACACAATCAGCAAGCGCCTCGGGCGTCAGCCGTGCCGGATCCGCATTCAAGACCACCTCATGGCCATGACGGCCCAGAAACTCACGCAGAATCCTGCGCTGCAGGTGACTGTCTGCCAGCACAGCTACGCGCATAGCCATTACCGTTACTCCGTGTACTGCCGGATTTTCTCCAGCAGCTGGGCTTCTTGGTAGGGTTTACCTAGGTATTCGTTCACACCAATTTCCATGGCCCGCTCACGGTGTTTGTCACCGGTACGTGACGTAATCATGATGATGGGCAGGTCGCGCAACTGCTCATCGTGACGCACCAGAGTAGCCACCTCAAAGCCGTCCATACGGGGCATTTCAATATCCAGCAACATGATATCCGGGCGGTGTTCCTGCAGCTGGTTGATGGCGTCCACACCGTCTTTGGCGGTGGTTACATGCATACCATTACGCTCCAACAGGCGTGACGTCACCTTGCGTACCGTGACTGAGTCGTCCACCACCATGACATGCAGCGCTCGACTGACACTGGCGGCTGCCTTGTCTGACTGCAGTTTGGGTGTACTGGAACTGGTCAGGCCCAGCTGCGCGTACTGGCTACGAATCGCCGCCAGCAAGTCAAGAATCACCACCACGCGCCCATCACCCAAAATGGTCGCACCCGACAGGCTGGGCACACTGGCAAATTGCGGGCCGAGGCTCTTAACCACGATTTCGCGAGAACCCGCCAGGCTGTCAACCTGTACTGCCATGGCGTGTTCAGAGGTGCGAACCAGCAATACCGGCAGCGGCAACGACTGCCCCACCAGCTTGGGTTGCTGACCATTGGCCAGCAGAGTGCCCAGATAGTTGAGGTCGTAATTTTGGCCAGCGTATTCATACAGCGCGCGCTCGCCACGCTGAGCCTGCTCATACAGCGCTTCCAGCTCGTAAGGCGATACCCGCACGATACCTTCCACCGTGTTGAGCGGAATGGCATACAAGTCTTCACCAGTCATCACCATCAACGCTCGGTTGACCGACACGGTAAAGGGCAGTCGAATCAGGAAGCGGGTTCCCTTGCCCTGTTCAGACTCGATGCTGATGGTGCCGCCCACCTGCTTGATTTCTGAACCCACCACGTCCATACCGACGCCACGGCCGGAAACCTGGGTGATTTTTTCGGCGGTGGAGAAGCCGGCCTGCAGAATGAACTGCATGATTTCTTGCTCGCTCAGCTCGCTTTGCTCGCCCATCAAGCCGCGTTCGATGGCTTTTTTACGCACGGCATTGACGTTGATACCGCCGCCGTCGTCGCTCATCACCAGCAGAATGTCGGCGCCCTCGCGCCCCAGCTCTAGGCGAATGCGGCCCATGGCGGGCTTGCCGGCAGACTCGCGCACGTCCGGCATCTCAATACCGTGACTGATTGCGTTACGCAGCATGTGCTCCAGCGGAGCCACCATGCGTTCCATCACGGTACGGTCCATTTCGCCTTCGGCGTTAGCCACCTGCAGATCAACCTGCTTGCCCAATTCGCCCGCCACCTGACGCACAATGCGACGCAAACGCGGCACCAGACGCTCGAACGGCACCATGCGGGTACGCATCAGACCTTCTTGCAGTTCGGTATTGACGCGAGCCTGCTGCAACAGCAAGGTTTCCGCGTCACGGCTCTTGGCGGCCAGGGTTTCTTTTAGGTCGTGCAAGTCCGAAGCCGACTCAAACAGCGAGCGCGACAGCTGTTGCAAATGCGAGTGGCGGTCCATTTCCAGCGGGTCAAAATCTTCATAGTCCGCGCCTTCGCCCTCGGTTTGCAGGCGGCTAAGAATCTGCGCCTGGGTTTCGGTATCCAGACGACGCAGCTGCTCGCGAATACGGTCGAGCGTGGTTTCCATCTCGTTGAGGGTAAAGCCGAAGTCACTGACTTGCTGCTCGACACGGCCCCGGAAAATGGACGTTTCGCCGGCCAGGTTGACCAGCCCTTCCAGCAGCTCGGCCGGGATACGTACCTGTTCCTGCGGGCCCTGTTGTTGGGCTTGTGCCTGGCGGGCTTTCTGCATGAATGGCAGCGCCTGCTTGACCAGCGCATCGGCACGCTCTAACTCGGCAGCGGGCGCAGTGGCAACAACCGCCTGCTGTACAGGGACAGGCGCGGGCTGCGGCGCAGCAATCACCGGCTCACTGACGGCTGCAACCTTTGGCAACAGCAACTGCACGTGCTGCTCCAGCATGCTGCGCAATACCTGCCAGCTTTGCGGATCGGCATCTTGCAGGCTTTGCTCAAGCTGGCCGCACAGGCGCACCAGCGGCTGCAGACCAGCAATACTGGCCCCTCCCTTGAGGTTGGCCAGCAGCCCAGACACCTCATCATCTGCCAGCGGCGCATCCGGCAAGCGGGCAATAAAATCCAGTGCCTCACGGGCAAAGGTATGCACCATCTCAGGCGAGGCAACGGTGACCGTTTGCGGCTGCGGATCAACAGAAGGCACGGCGTCTCTGTTCACGCCTTGGTTGCCCGGATCAGGCTCGCCTTTGCGCCAGCAACGGGCGCGCTCGACCATCACGGCTTCCGAAATGATCGGTTGGTTGTCGCGTACCGCTTCCAGCATTTCGTTGAGCAGGTCATGGGCCTGATACAGGAAGCCGTCCAGCCCTTCGCTGTATTGCATGCGGCCGTTGGTCAGGTCTTCATAGAGGTATTCCAGCTCGTGAGCCAGGTTGGCGACCTCGGCAATTTCTGCCATGCGCGCACCGCCCTTGAGGGTGTGCAAGTCGCGTTGCAGGCTTTCAACATGGCGGAAGTTGTCACGGTCGGACAGCCACTCTTGCATGCTGGAGGCAACGTTTTCCAGTACCTCGAAAGCCTCCTCCAGGAAAATCTCTACCAGCTCAGCATCGCGCTCGGGAATCTGCAGCGCAGTTGGCTCTGGCTCTGGCTCTTACTATGGCTCGGGCAAGTGTGCCGGAGTCGCAACCGGATCCTGGTCAGGGGAGATTCCGTGCG
>JAHAYO010000059.1 GCA_018384595.1 Thiopseudomonas sp. | reverse complement strand
TGGGATGTTGTGGATTAGGCATGCAAGTTCCTTTTGCCTGTGTGGGATAATTTATGTGTTGGAGTGTAGTCCGCTGGCAGCCAACGGTTAGGAAATGTTTTACAGGCGCTAAGTGCTGCACATTGTTGCGACGGCCTGAGCAAAATTTTCCCAGCCAAACTGCTGGGCAAGCTCCTGTGTTACTGCGCTCTCAAATGAGTTGTTCAGGGTAGCGAGGTTTGTTCAGCTAGTTGTTTTTCTCGACCTGATAACCGGACTGGCCATCGGCTACGGCCGCCGGCGGCAAAGGCAACCGTAAGTAGCCGTGGGCAGCGGCTTCGATGGCGACCATGCCGAAACCTTCGGGGTCATCGCTATCTTAGTGATGATTAAGCCGGCACCACATTATTCGCTCCCTGTGGCAGCCGCCCCCGCGTATCCACAATCAACCGTGCCTGTTGTTGCAGCAGTGCATAGTCAAAACCGTCATGGTCGGTGGCAATGACGATGCAGTCATAGCTGGCGATGCTGTCTGCGTTGAGCTCGACGGATTGCAGGTCAAAGTGGTAATAGCGCTTGCGCGGGAACGCGGGCACGTGGGGGTCGGAGTAGGCAATATCCGCGCCTTTTTCCTGGAGCAAATCCATGATTTCGACGGCAGGCGATTCGCGGGTGTCGTCGATATTTTTCTTGTAGGCCAGGCCCAAAATCAAAATGCGGCTGCCCTTGATGGCTTTGCCCTGTTCATTCAGTGCATCAGCAACTTTTTGCACCACCCAGCGCGGCATGTAGTGGTTGATCTCGCCGGCCAGTTCGATAAAGCGGGTGTTGATGCCGTATTCGCGGGCTTTCCAGGTCAGGTAAAACGGGTCGATGGGGATGCAGTGCCCGCCCAGGCCCGGCCCCGGTGTATAGGGCACAAAACCAAAGGGTTTGGTGGCGGCGGCCTGGATGACTTCGTGGATGTTGATGCCCATTTTGTCGGCGACGATTTTCATTTCGTTGACCAGGCCGATGTTGACGGCGCGGTGGATGTTTTCCAGCAGCTTGGTCATTTCCGCCGTACGTGGGCTGCTGACCGGTACCATTTGCGCAATGGCATGGCGGTACAGTTCGATGCCCAGCCGGGTGCAGGCGTCCGTGATGCCGCCTAGAACTTTGGGAATATCCTTGGTGCTGTAGTTGGGGTTGCCGGGGTCTTCGCGCTCGGGCGAATAGACCAGGGCGAAATTTTTGCCAGGGATCAGCCCACGTTTTTGCAGGCGCGGCAGGATGATTTCTTCGGTGGTGCCCGGCCAGGTGGTGCTTTCCAGGCTGAGAATTTGACCTTCGCGCAGATGCGGCAGCATGGCCTCCAGCGTGTTGATCACAAAGCTCAGGTCGGGCTCGCGGTGCTGGTTGAGCGGGGTTGGCACACAGATGACCAAGGCGTCCACTTCACTGCTACGGGCAAAGTCGGTGGTGGCGCTGAAGCCTTTGGCCTGCGCCTGCAGGATGAGGTCAGGGGTCAGGCGTTCGATGTAGCTCTGGCCGCTGTTGAGCTGCTCGACCTTGTGCGGGTCGATGTCAAAACCCAGTACGCGGCTGCCGGTTTCGGCAAAGCGCAGCGCCAGTGGCAGGCCGACGTAGCCCAGGCCGAAGATGCCGATTACTGCTTGTTGGTTTTTCAGTCGCAGCTCCTGCTGCTCAAGACTGTTCATTGTGTGGATTCCATGGTTGCCCCTAATGCAAGCCTGCGAATGCAATAACTTAGCCCGCCTAAAAAGTGTTCGACTGTACACGAAAAAGCCGTATCGATGCCTAGGAAATTACTGACGTCTATCAACCGCTGACGCTTTGCTAAGTGTGCGGGCGCATTCTGTGCGATTTTTCCAAATGCAGGGGCTAACCCTCGGGCGTTTCTTCCACAAATTACCCGTACAGCTCAACACCCTAGCCGCCCCGTATTGAACATTCTCGCCGCATCACTATAATCGCTGTGAAATCATCCAGGGAGGGCGTGTCATGAGCCATGACACAGGCTACAAGGAACTGTTCAGTCATCCTGAGTTTGTCGAGGCGCTACTCGACGGCTTTGTCCCGCAGGACGTCAGCAGCCTGCTCGATTACAGTACGCTAAGCTGTCATTCCGGCAACTACATCACACCGTTATTTGAAGAAAAAATCGAAGATGCCGTCTGGTCATTGCAATTCAAATCCGGCAGCGGCCACGGTTACGGCGGTCTGCTGTATCTATATATTCTGCTGGAATTTCAGTCCAGCGTAGACCTGAAAATGCCGCTGCGCATGCTGCATTACAGCGCCACTTTTTACCATCAACTGCTCAAGCAAGAAAAATTTACCGCCCGCGAGGGGTTGCCACTGGTGTTTCCGCTGGTGCTGTACAACGGCGAGCGGCGCTGGACACCGCCCACCAACATGCTCGATATGCTGCGCCCAGCGCCGGCCATGCTGCAGCGCTATCAGCCGCAACAAGCGTATTTTTTGCTGGATGTTAGCGACTGCACCAGCGACCGTACCGGCGGTGACAACCTGCTGCAGCTGGTGTTTAATGTGGAAAACGCCCGCACCGCCGATGCTATGCAGCAAGTGGCCTGGCAGCTGGCCAACAGCATCCGCCAACACCCAAAACGCGAGCGTATCGATAAGGTACTCACACGCTGGTTTAAGCGCTTTTTGCACCACAACAGAATCAACATTGATTACACAGCAGTAGAAACACTGCAGGAGATACCGCCCATGTTAGCCAACCGCGTTGAAAGCTGGTTTGAAGAATGGAAACAGCAAGGCTTGGAAGAAGGGAGAGCCAAGGGCAGAGCTGAAGGTAGAGCTGAAGGTAGAGCTGAAGGACGTGCCGACGGCGAGTTAAGTGGCCGCGTAGCGATACTGGAACAGCTGCTGCGTTTAAAGTTTAACGATCTAAACGACTCGGTTATTCAGCGCCTGCACAGCGCCAACGAAGCCGAGCTGAATCTTTGGGCCGAGCGTGTATTGTTTGCCAATACGCTGGAAGAAGTAGTCTTAATGCATCCCGAAGGGTGATAAGTGCCCTGCCCAACATCAGGATTTTGGGTTGCCGGCAGGCTAGGCTGCTTATGCGGTCCGGCCTGCTTCTACCTGTCTGATCACCGCCCGCCCGTTTAAGGCCTCTGTCCTGTGCCGCAATGGCTGGACA
>JAHAYO010000056.1 GCA_018384595.1 Thiopseudomonas sp. | reverse complement strand
AGCCTCAACGAATTTCAGCACCGTCACTTGGATGAACTGTCCGGTGGCCAGCGCCAGCGCGCCTATGTGGCGATGGTGATGTGTCAGGATACCGATTATGTGCTGCTCGACGAGCCGCTCAACAACATCGACATGCGCTTTGCGGTGGACATGATGCAGCTGCTACGCCGCGCCGCCGATGAAAAGGGCAAGACGGTGGTGGTGGTGCTGCACGACATCAATTTCGCCTCCTGCTACAGCGATCACATCATTGCCATGCGTGGCGGACGACTGGCCTGGCAAGGCACCCCGGACGAGGTGATGCGTGACGAAATCCTCAGTGAACTGTATGAAATTCCCATGCAGGTGCACGCGCTGAATGGTCAGCGGATTTGTGTGTATTTCAGGATGGGCTGAGTGGGGGAGTCGGTGTGCGGCTTGACCGTTGGCTAACGATGGACAGCCGGTAGCGCCGCCCGCTCACCTGTTCCCGCTGCAAGTGGGCGATTCGGTCAATTCTGATACCGCCACGATGGAGACCACTTCGGCCTTTATGCAGGACGAATGGACACTGCCTAATGACTTCAAGCTGATTGCCGGTGTGCGTTATTACCACGTCAAAACCAGGCTGGACAAGACCGAGGGCTCCAGGCATAACGCCGGCGAAAACAGCGCCCACAGCCGCTTTGTCAAATCCCTTGGCATAACCTGGACCGGGCTGCCGCACACCACCTTTTTGTGGTGACTTTCAATCCCAGCCTGTAATAGCGATGAAAACAAAAAGCCCCGCTCTGGGTTGCAGAGCGGGGCTTTTTTGTGGGTGGGAATTACAGTCCGGCCAGCGCGCGCAGCTCTTCGGCGCGGTCGGTCTTCTCCCAGGTGAACGCGGTGAAGGTATCCTCGCCGTAAGTCATTTCATAGGGATTGCGGCCAAAGTGGCCATAGGCAGCGGTGGCCTGATACATCGGGTGCAGCAAATCCAGCATGCGGGTAATGGCATACGGGCGCAGGTCGAAGGTTTCGCGCACCAGCTGGATAATGCGTTCGTCACTGATCTTGCCGGTACCGAAAGTATTCAGCGAAATGGAGGTCGGCTGCGCCACACCGATGGCGTAAGACACCTGAATTTCACATTTGTCGGCTAAACCTGCGGCAACGATGTTTTTCGCCACGTAACGACCGACGTAGGCCGCGCTGCGGTCTACCTTGGACGGGTCCTTACCGGAGAACGCACCGCCACCGTGACGGGCCATGCCGCCGTAGGTGTCCACGATAATCTTGCGTCCAGTCAGGCCGCAGTCTCCCACCGGGCCGCCAATAACAAAGTTGCCGGTCGGGTTGATGTGGAACTGGGTGTCCTTGTGCAGCAGTTCGGCGGGCAATGTTTGTTTGATAATCAGCTCCATCACCGCTTCTTGCAGGTCTTTCTGGCTGATGTCCGGGTGGTGCTGGGTGGACAGCACGATGGCATCAATGCCAACTACCTTGCCGTTTTCGTAGCGGCAGGTGACCTGGCTCTTGGCGTCCGGGCGCAGCCAGGGTAACAGGCCGTTTTTACGCGCTTCGGCCTGGCGCTCCATCAGACGGTGAGCGTAGGTAATCGGTGCCGGCATCAGCACATCGGTTTCGTTGCTGGCAAAGCCAAACATCAGACCCTGATCGCCAGCGCCCTGATCTTCCAAGCTGGCGCGGTCAACGCCCTGAGCAATGTCAGACGACTGCTTGCCGATGATGTTGATAATGCCGCAGGTGGCACCGTCATAGCCGACATCCGAGCTGTTGTAGCCGATACCGGTAATGACATCACGCACCAGCTGTTCCAGATCAATCCAGGCGCTGGTGCTGATTTCGCCGGCAATGATTGCCACACCGGTTTTTACCAGCGTTTCACAGGCAACGCGGGCGTCTTTGTCTTCGCTGATGATGGCATCCAGCACCGCATCGGAAATCTGGTCGGCAATTTTGTCCGGATGGCCTTCGGAGACCGATTCGGAGGTGAAAATGGAATATTCGCTCATAAAATGCTGTCTCCGTTATGTGCTTGAGTCAGTGGTTTGCCAAACTGCCTGAGTTGAATTTGGAAACCGTTTTTCAGTCCCAGATAAATGCTGTCTCCGGGGGTAAGTCCTGCCTGCTGCGCCCATTGGCTCAGCTCGTTCTGGTCAAAACCCAGCCAGAGATCACCGCAGGCTTGCTGTGCCCAGTCCTGATCGTGGGCGCACAGCTCGTTGAGGATCAGGCTGCCGCCGGGTTTTATTGCGTGGGCAATGTGTTCAAGAGCGGCCGCCGGAGCGGCAAAATGATGCAAAACCATGTTCAGCACAATGCAGTCAACCGGTGCCAGCGGCTGCGCCAGTGCATCGCCCAGTTGCAGCGCGACATTGGCCAGTTGCTGCTGCTGGCAGAGCTGACGGGCCAGTTCCAGCATGGTTGAACTGTTGTCGATGGCGGTGACTTGGGCAAAGCGGCTGGCCAACTCGGGCAGGAAGCTGCCGTCGCCGGGGCCAATTTCCAGCGCTGTGGCGTTGGCGGCAAAGCCCTGCGTGTCCAGCAAGCCGGTCAGGCTGTCTTGATACTGGTGCAAGCTGGCAATCAGTTCTTGCTGGCGGCTGAAGTCCTGTGCGCTGCGCTGAAAAAAAGCCTGGCTGGCGCTGGCGCGCTCATGGTGCACTTCGATAATGCGCGCCTCGACCTCAGAGGGCAGGGGCAGGGTGTCAAGCTGTGATAGCAGCGCCTGCTGCAGACCGGAATCGGGCGCTAGACTGCGCCGGTAAAAAACAGCGTTGCCCTCGCGACGGGTGGCTACCCAACCGGCTTGGGTCAGCACCTTGAGGTGATGGCTGATCCCAGACTGGCCCATGTCGAAGATGTGCGCCAGCTCCAGCACGCCAAAGGAGTTTTTGCTCAGAGCTCGCAAAATACCCAGGCGCAAGGAGTCACCGGCGGCCTTGCAAAAGGCGGCCATGTTCTCGATGGTGTGGTGATCGGAGGTGCTGGGGCTGGTCATGGCACGCAGTGTAAAACGAACCATGGAGTACTTCAATCCAGTATCAAAAAAAATTGATATTGGTCTGTTTTACCAAGATGCGCGGAAAGCCCCGTACTTTTAGTGCGGGGATGGATAGCGTGGCAGGCGCAAGCCTGCCCTTGCGCCTTTTGAAGCCCGTGTTAGCGTAGAGATATGAGTATAAAAACACACACCAAAACCCTGCAGGTTCGCATCAAGGACCGCCATGCTGCACAGCTTCGGCAGATGGCCCGTT
>JAHAYO010000039.1 GCA_018384595.1 Thiopseudomonas sp. | reverse complement strand
GTCGCCGCCGCGCGGCAGGGCACCAGCAGTGTGCCGATTCAGCCCCGGGTGATTGCGCCGTAAGCGCGTATGGGCGATCGCGGCACGAAGGGGTGCAGGCTACGATCGAGATAGGCTGCCAGGCGCAGAGATAGCGGGCGCCATCGCGAGGATTTGCAACCCCGCAGCCCACCCGGGGCCACAGGAGGCAGGCAACGCAGCGATACGTGCAGAGGCCCCTAGGCCTCCTCTACCGCCCCCAAGGTTTGTCCAGCCTGGCACATCTGCCCGGCAGGCACCAGGCGACGCAAGCGGCCCGAGCACGGGGCGAGGATGGGAGTTTCCATCTTCATCGCTTCCATCAAGGCCAGCACTTCGCCGGTTTCGACCCGCTCGCCCTCGGCTTTGTGCCAGGTGACCAAGGTGCCCGCCAGGGGGGCCGTGATGCTGCCAAAGGGTTGGGCTGCGGCCGGGGCGGCTGACACAGGAGCCGCTTCAGCGGTCTGCCCGGCGGGCACTCCCGCAAAATCGGCGGGCAGGCCCAGGCTCACGCGTTTGCCATCCAGCTCGATAAAGGTGCGGCGCAAGGGGCTTTCATGGGGCGGCTGGGGGTGCTCGGCAGGGGCAAACTGCGCTTGCATTTCGGTTTCGATCCAGCGGGTGTGGACGGCAAAGCCGTCTGCGGCGGTGAAGGCCGGGTCTTGCACCACGGCGCGGTGAAAGGGTAGCACGCTGGCCACGCCCTCGATGGTGAACTCGGCCAAGGCCCGGCGGGCCCGCGCCAGGGCCTGTGCCCGGGTGGCACCGGTCACGATCAGCTTGGCCATCAGCGAGTCGTAGCTGCCGGGCACGGTGCTACCAGCCACCACCCCGGTATCGACGCGCACACCGGGGCCGCTGGGGGCCTCAAAGCGGCGGATGGTGCCAGGCGTGGGCAGATAGCCCCGGCCCGGGTCTTCGGCATTGATGCGAAATTCAAAACTGTGGCCCCGCGCCTGCGGGGTGCTGGTAATGGACAGCGGCAGTCCGTCGGCAATGCGCAATTGCTCCAGCACCAGATCGACGCCGGATGTTTCTTCGGTCACGCAGTGCTCGACCTGCAAACGGGTGTTCACCTCCAAAAAAGACACCTGCCCGCTGCGGCTGAGGAGGAACTCCACCGTGCCCGCACCGACATAGCCCGCCGCCTGGCAAATGGCGCGGGCGGCGTTTTCGATTTGCGCCGTTTGCGCAGGGCTGAGGAAGGGGGCCGGGGCTTCTTCCACCAGCTTTTGATTGCGCCGCTGCAAGGAACAGTCGCGGGTGCCGACCACCACCACGCTGCCCTGCTGGTCGGCGACGATTTGCGCCTCGATATGGCGGGGGCGATCCAAAAACTGCTCCAAAAAACACTCCCCCCGGCCAAAGGCGGCCGTGGCCGCGCGCACTGCCGAGTGGTACAGCTCGGCCACCTCCTCCAGCTGCCAGGCCACTTTCAGGCCCCGGCCACCGCCACCGTACGCGGCTTTGATCGCTACGGGCAGCCCATGCTCACGGGCAAAGGCCAGCACTTCATCGGCACTGCGAACCGGCTCGGCCGTACCGGCCACCAGGGGGGCGCCCACCTGCAAGGCAATTTTGCGGGCCGCCACTTTGTCCCCCAGGGCTTCAATGGTGTGCGGGGGGGGGCCAATCCAGATCAGGCCCGCATCCAGCACGGCCTGGGCAAAGTCAGCGCGTTCGGCCAAAAAGCCATAGCCCGGGTGCACGGCGTTGGCACCGCTGCGCCGGGCGATATCCAGCAGTTTGTCGATGCGCAAGTAGCTGTCTTGCGCCCGCGTGCCGTTCAGCGCCCAGGCTTCATCGGCTGCTTGTACATGCAGGGCCTGGGCATCCGGGTCGGCATAAACGGCCACAGATGGCACGCCGTAATCGCGGCAGGCGCGGGCGATGCGCACGGCAATTTCGCCCCGGTTGGCAATAAGCACTTTGGCAATAGGAGTGGAAGGACGGGTCATGGGCAACTGCTTCGGCAAAAACGAGAAAGAGAAAACAACTAGGCCGCGGCGATCACCCGAAAACGGATGGTGCAGCCCACCGGTATTTGTGCGGCCAAGTCCAAATGGTGGCTGGCCACGGCGGCCATCACCGGATAGCCCCCGGTCAAAGGGTGGTCGGCCAGGAACAGCACCGGCTGGCCGCTAATGGGCACTTGGATGGCGCCGTTGACGGTGCCCTCGCTGGGCAATTCGTCATGGCGCACGCGCTGCAAAGGCTGCGCCCCGGCCAGGCGCATGCCAATGCGGTTCGAGCGGGGAGTGACCTGCCAGCTTTGCCCGGTCAGCAGGGCCAGTGCATCGGCATGAAACCAGTCCGAGCGCGGGCCCCAGGTGATGTCCAGCACCACTGCATCGCCCGCCCGGGGCAGCGCGGGCACTGCGGCAGGGTCAATCGTCTGCACCGCCTGCACATGCTGGGGCGGGACACTGCCCACCGCCAGCACTGCCCCGGCCTGCACGGGGGGCGGACCAATCTGGGCCAGGGTATCGGTCGCGCAGCTGCCCAGCACCGGGGCCAGCTGCCAGCCACCGCGCACCGCCACATAGGCCCGCACACCCGCCTGGGGCGGGGCGATGCGCAGGCTCTGCCCATCGTTGAGCGCCACCGTGGCCGGGCTGGACAGCTGCTGAAGCGGCTGCCCCTGGGCATCCAGAACGTGCAGCGTCCCCTGGGCCCCCGCCACCCCCAGGGTCGTGCGGCCGCGGCTGCGCAGGTGCAGGCCGCCGAGCACACTTTCCAGAACCGGGGTGTGAATCGGATTGCCCACCAGGCGATTGGCCTGGCGCATGGCACCCTGATCCAGCGCCCCAGAGGGCGCAATGCCCTGCCCCGACTGGCCCAAGCGCCCTTGGTCTTGTACCAGGGTTTGCAGGCCAGCATCTAAAATTTCTATAGCGTTTTCCTCATTATTATTAATATTTTCAGGCTTTTTTTTGCTATTTTTTATTGATATTTCAGCGGGAATAACTATGGTTTTTTTATTCCCCAACGCCGAGAACTGCACCATCATCCCCGGCTGCACACAGGCCGGTTCCGGGAGGCTCAAGTCCCACATGGCCAGTGCCGTGGTGCCCAGCAATTGCCAGCCGCCAGGGCTGGCGTTGGGATAAACGGCACTGAAACGCCCGCCCAAGGCCACCGACCCGGCAGGCACCTGGGTGCGCGGCGTGGTGCGCCGGGGCAGGTCAAAGCAGGGGTGTCCCCCGGTCAGATAAACAAAACCCGGCGCAAAACCGGCAAACGCCGCTTGCCACGGCTGGCCGGTATGGCGCTCAATAACCTGGGCCACGCTGATGCCCAGCAACTCGGCCACATCGGGCAAATCGGGGCCGCTATAGTCCACGGGAATCTCCACCGTCCGCGGCGCCTGGGCAGGGGCAGCGGTTGACGACGCGGCCAGCGCCCAGCGCTGGCGCACCGCCGCCTCGACCGCCGCCGCATGGAGCAAGCCAGGCTGATAGCCCACTAGCACCGTGCGGGCCGCAGGCACCAACTCCTGTACCCCGGCAATCGGGGACTGCAGCAGCTGGCGGTACAAGGCCAGAGCCTGGGGCAAATCGTCCAGCTCAACCAAAACGGCACGGTCACTGGCCGGTAAAAAGCGCATCGTCATCCTTTTGAGCCCGCAAATGCCCGCAGGGCAATGCCTGCCTGGCTCAAGCTCGCATACAGGTGCTGGGTCATGGCCACCGCACCGGGGCTGTCGCCATGCACGCAAATCGAATCGGCGGCAATGCGCACCGGCTGACCGGTAATCGACAGCAGCGTCCCGGTTTGCACCAGCTGCAGCATGCGCTGGGCCACCTGCTGAGGATCGTGCAGCACGGCACCGCTATCGCGGCGGGAAACTAGGCTGCCATCGTCGTTGTACGCCCGGTCGGCAAAAGCCTCGGCCACCACCTGCAGCCCCCGCGCCCGCGCCCAGCCAATCAGGGGCGAGCCCGCCAAGGCCAGCAAAGTCAGCCCCGGGTCGATGGCCAAAATGGCGCTGATCACATCCTGCGCCTGGCGCTCATCGTGGGCGATGGTGTTGTACAGCGCCCCATGGGGTTTGACATAGCGCACCTGGGTTCCCGCAGCACGGGCCAGCCCCTGCAAAGCGCCGATTTGGTAGATCACATCGGCCTGCAGCTCGGCGCTGCTGGGGTCCATGTTGCGCCGCCCAAAACCAACCAGATCGGGGTAACCCACATGCGCCCCCACGATCACCCCGCGCTCTACCGCCCCGCGCAAGGTTTGCAAAATACCCGCCGGGTCGCCCGCATGAAAGCCGCAGGCAATATTGGCACTGGTCACCACCTGCAGCATGGCGGCATCGTCGCCCATGCGCCAAGCACCAAAGCTTTCCCCTAAATCGCTATTGATATCCATCCTGTATCCTCCTGCACTGTTCAACAAACCCCATTCACCAGAAGACAAAACCATGCCCTCTCGCCACCCCACGCCGCCCCCTGCACCCGGCCTGAGCCTGGTCGATAGCGTGACCCACGCCATTCGCCAAAAACTCATTCACGGAGAGCTGCGGGCCGGTCAGCACCTGTCGGAAACCCAACTGAGCCAGCAAATGGACATTTCGCGCAATACCCTGCGCGAAGTGTTCCGCACCCTGATGAAAGAGGGGCTGCTACGCCACTCCCCCAACCGGGGCATGTCGGTGGTCATCCCCTCGATGGCCGACATCATTGACATTTACCGCGTGCGCCGCCTGATCGAGTGCCAGTCCCTGGAAAAGGCCTGGCCGCTGCACCCCGCCCACAAACAAATGCAAGAGGCCATTACCAAAGGCCAGCAAGCCAGCGCCTCCAAGGATTGGCGCAGCGTCGGTTCGGCCAATATGGCGTTTCATGCCGCCATCGTCGGCCTGGCCGACAGCCAGCGCCTGTCGGCCATGTTTGAACATCTGGCCGCAGAGCTGCGCCTGGCTTTTGGCCTGCTGGATGACCCGGAATACCTGCATGCCCCGTATGTTGAACAAAACGCCCGGCTCCTGCAGCTGTTCATGGACGGGCAAACCCACCAGGCGGCCCAGACACTGGAGCACTACTTGGTGCAGTCCGAGCGCATGGTGCTGGCGGTGTATGCCCGCCAAGTTCGCTAAAAACGGCGATAGCCCTCCACAAAACCAAAGCGGCCGTGCCGCTGGGGCAGCGTAAGCCGGAAACAAGCATTATTGTTCAACAATTATTTTGCATTACTCAACAGCCAAAAGATAAGTTCAGGACAGTTTTTTTGTTATCGTTGAAATCCCTAATACATATCACCTGACAATGGTGTTACGGTTGTCGGACTTGCGTACCCATACCCAGCCGCAAGGGGCATGCCCGCCCGCCACAGCCTTTACAACAATTTTCCCTAAGGAGATATCCATGCAGCGACGTATTTTTTGCGCTACCGCCGCCTTGGCCGCCAGCCTGTGCCTGAGCACCGGCGCCTATGCCCAAACCAAATGGGACATGGCCACCGCCTACCCCGCGTTCAACTTCCACTCGAAAAACATCGAACAATTCGTGCAAGACGTGGACACAGCCACCAAGGGCTCGCTCAAAATTACGCCCCACTACGGTGCCTCGCTGTTCAAAATGCCCGAAATCAAGCGGGCCGTGCAAACTGGTAACGTGCAAATGGGCGAGTTCTTCCTGGTCAGCTTCCAGAACGAAGCGCAAATGTTTGGCCTCGATGGCCTGCCCTTCCTGGTCAAGAATTACGACGAAGCCTTCAAGCTCTACCAAGCACAAAAACCTTTCCTCGAAAAACTGCTGGACAAACAGGGCCAGGTGCTGCTGTACGCCGTGGCCTGGCCCCCGCAAAGCATTTACAGCAATAAAACCATTCAATCGGCCGCCGACCTCAAAGGCCTGAAGTGGCGCGTCTATTCCCCCACCACCGCCCGCATCGGCGAGCTGGTCGGTGCCCAGCCCGCGACGATTCAAGAGGCCGAACTCTCCCAGGCACTGGCCACGGGCGTGATCGAGGGCTTAATCACCTCCAGCGCCACCGGTGCAGACAACAAGCTGTTTGAAAACCTCAAGCACTTCTACAAAGTGCAGGCCTGGATTCCGAAAAACGCCATCACCGTCAACAAAAAAGCCTTCAACGCTTTGACCAAAGAGCAGCAAGCGGCCGTGCGCGAAGCCGCAGCGGCCGCTGAAAAGCGCGGCTGGGAGGCCTCGCGCGAGGTGGACGCCCGCTCGCTAAAAACCCTGGCCGATGGCGGCATGAGCGTGGAAGAGCCCTCGGCCCAGCTGATGAGCGACCTGGGCAAGGTCGGTGACACCGTGGTCAAGGAGTGGTTGGAAAAAGCTGGGACCGACGGCCAGGCCGTGCTCAAAGCCTTTAACGACAGCAAATAAGCCTTTGGCTACCCCTGCATCCCCGCGGCAGCCTGTGTGCGCCAGCGGGGCTTTTTCTCTCGCTTATTCCCCCACCCCCTAGAAGTTACCGTATGCGAAAGCTGCTCGATAACCTGTATGCCGCAGCCGCCGGACTGGCTGGGCTGTGCATGATTGGCATTTTGGCCATGGTGCTGCTCACCATCGTGAGCCGTTTTGTGGGCTTTTCCGCCCCCGGCGCCGATAGCTACGCCGGTTACGCCATGGCTGGTGCCGGCTTTATGGCCCTGGCCCACACCCTCAAGCGCGGCGAGCATATCCGCGTGACCCTGTTCATCAGCATGCTCTCGGGCCGGACGCAAAAAATTGTCGAAGTGCTGGCCCTGCTCATCGCCACCGTTCTGGCCGGTTTCTTGGCCTATTACAGCGTACATTTGGTCTACCAGTCTTGGGAGATCGAAGATGTCTCGATGGGCATTGATGCCACCCCGCTGTGGATCCCCCAGCTGCTGATGGCGCTGGGCACGGTGGTGTTTTTTATTGCGTTTTGCGATGAACTGGTAATCGAACTACTGGGACGGCGCCAAGCCCCCGCGATGGAGGATGCCCACCATGAATGAGATTTTTGCCAGTGCCATGCTCACCGTCGTTTTGCTCACCCTGCTCAGCGGCGGCGTGTGGGTGGGCCTGACGCTTGCCGGTGTCGCTTGGTTTGGCCTGGAGTTTTTTACCGCCCGGCAAGCCGGTGAGGCCATGGCCATGACGATTTGGAGCTCGGCCAGTAGCTGGACGCTCACCGCCCTGCCCTTGTTTGTCTGGATGGGCGAAATCCTGTACCGCACCAACCTCTCCGAAAGCATGTTCCGGGGGCTGGCCCCGTGGGTCAACGCCCTGCCCGGGCGCTTGCTGCACACCAATGTGATTGGGTGCACGATTTTTGCCTCGGTCTCAGGCTCGTCGGCCGCCACCTGCGCCACTGTGGGCAAGATGAACATCCCCGAGCTGAAAAAACGCGGCTACAGCGAGGCCCAGATCATTGGCTCCCTGGGCGGGCCCGCCACCCTGGGCTTGCTCATTCCGCCGTCGATTATCTTGATCGTCTATGGTGTTTCGGCCGAGCTGTCGATCTCCAAACTCTTTATGGCCGGCGTGTTCCCTGGGCTGTTGCTGGCCGCTCTGTTCAGCGGCTGGATCATGCTCTGGTCGCTGTTGCATCCCGAGCAAGTGCCCAAGGCCGAGGCCACCCTCAGTTTCAGTGAAAAATTGCGCGAAGCCCGCCACTTTATCCCGGTAGTGCTATTGATTTTGAGCGTTATCGCCAGCATCTACACCGGCATTGCCACCGCGACCGAGGCGGCCTCCGTGGGCGTCGTCGG
>JAHAYO010000086.1 GCA_018384595.1 Thiopseudomonas sp. | reverse complement strand
GAACATTTAGCAGGGCGGATGCTTGTCGCGTTTATTTTTCTCCAGCCCGAAATAGTAGGCTGATGGCAATGTGGGCAAGGTGTCTTCATGCAAATCTAACGCCCGAAATCAGCGGCGCGAGCCCGCGTAGCGGGTGAGCGTCCGCTGGATTGAGTTGTTAGCACTCAGAGCACCTCTTGCACGACGAGCGGGACAAACTGCTCGCCTGGTACTTGTTGAAGTTGACATAAAACACCTCAGGTACATTTATACGTACAACCAAGAGTACAGTCCTACCTGGCAGCAAATAAGCCATTCCTACCTAACACAGAGAGCATAAAATAATGCCGCGTTGTGCCAACAAATAAAAACCCGTCAAATTCAACGGGCTTTTCAGATTCGCAATAGACCCTGCGACTTCGCGAAGGATGACAGCTATCCTGCCAAGGGGGGCAGCTGCAGATAAAATATGCGCCTTAGATGTTCTCAAGCATGTATGCACGAAGCTGCCGTTCCTCTCGCATGACATAAAGAACAATAACCCGCTGCTCATCCTCGCGATAAAAAATACGACACGGCGGAACCACTACCTCCCTGTATACCGAATCAGGGAGTTCCGGAGGAATCCGTCCGGATTGGGGAAAATCTTGCAAGCGCTCGGTTTTCTTAAAAACTTCCTGAACCAAGCGACTTGCGGCTGCAAAGTTATCCAGAGCAATGTACTCCGCGACGGCATCCAACTCCTGAAGGGCCGGCTCCGTCCAGATTACTTCAGCCATTTACTCATTTTCTCCCTGGCCTCACTCTGGCTGCACACCCTTCCCTCAAGTACAGCACGCTCTCCCCGTGATAGCGCCTCAAGCAGCTCAAGTCGGCGTTGCATAAACTCATAATCCTGCACATCAACAAGATATGCGGATGGCTGACCATGCTCTGTGATCAATATCGGCTCTTTAGACAGGTGCAGATCTGCCAGAATTTTTGTAGCTTGGCGCTTGAGGTTTGTAACAAGCTCAACTTTCATGGACTCACCCAAAAACATACCAAAAGTGACACTATAGTATCACTTCTCGGGAGTGGTGATACCAGCTTACGCGAACGACCCGCGCAGCGGGCTAACGTCCCAGCGGCTGGATGCCACGGGGGCTGCGTATTGCAGGACGAGTCAGAATCGCGGGCGGGACCGGAGCAAAGCATCAGCTGACAGCTTTGAGCTTGCTCAAAGTGGCAGCGTCAGCTTTGCGTAGCGTCCCGCCCGTGGCCACGGGCGCAAGCCCAGCCAATAGCTGCTCATAACCGTGCCTTAAGTGACGAATAAACCTTGTCTTTTTCCCGTTTGCCAACAGCAATCACATAGACAAACAGCTCGTTATCCACCACCTCATATACCATCCAGTAACCGGCCGAGCGTAGCTTGATTTTGTACACAGAGTCATAGCCGCTCAATTTATCCGCCGCCACTCTGGGGTTTTCCAAGCGCTGCGCCAGCTTTTTCTTGAATTGCGCCCTGACAGGAGCGCCAAGCTTTTCCCATTCCTTCAACGCAGCCGGCAGAAAACGCAGCTTATAGGTCATCCAGCGACACCGTTACGGCCTGCTCTTTGTCACCACGACGCTCCTCAACAAGCTGCGCCAGCTCATAGTCCTCGAGCATATCCATCAAAGCCTCATAAGTCTGCGCCGGCACCAGATAGGCCGCAGGCTTGTTGTGGTTCAACACGGCGATGGGTGAACCGTTAGCTTGGGCAAGCAAAGCGGAAGGATTTTTCTTTAATTCTGAAATACTTACAGAAAAATCTGCTAATACCTGCTGCATGACAACCTCAATTTAAACCATAATAATGACCATAAAATAGCACTGATTTAAGGTTGATACCACAACTCACTTACAAAAAAGCCCATCAAATTCGATGGGCTTTCAGGTTCGCTGTAGACCCTGCAACTACGCGCAGGGTGACGAGACATTGGCTATTCCTAATGATGCTGTGGTGCCTCTATGCGGCTATGCGCAGGATGACAAGTTCGGTAGTCAAGCAGGATTACAAGTTCAGCTTTTGGGCAGAATGTATCAAGGCCACGGGCGAGACCGAAGCAAAGCATTAGCTGTCAGCTTTGAGCTTGCTCAAAGTGGCAGCGTCAGCTTTGCGCAGTGTCTCGTCCGTGGCCTAGGCACAATCTCAAACTAAATCACCCAGACCCTGCGACTGCGCGCAGGGTGTCAGGTTCGGTATTTGAGCAGGATGACAGGCTAGATATTCGAGCGGTATCAACCCAGCACGGAAACATCCGCCACACTGAGGAACAACCCACGCAACTGCGCCAGCAAAGCATGACGGTTGGCACGCACGGCGCTGTCCTCGGCATTCACCATGACATCATCAAAGAAAGCATCAACTGGTGCCTGCAATGTGGCCAAACGCGTCAAAATTCCAGTGTAGTCGTGGGCAGCAGCCAGCGGGGCAACATCCTGTTGCGCCTGTTGCAGGGCGGCAAACAGGGCTTTTTCTGCGGCTTCGGCCAGCAACGCTTCCTGCACTGCACCACCCTCGGCATCACCGAGAATGTTGGACACACGCTTGTTGGCCGCTGCTAGGGCTTCGGCTTCGCTCAGGCTGCGGAAATGCTGCACCGCCTGCACCCGCTGGTCAAAATCCAGCGGCGAGTCGGGATGTACGGCACGCACGGCCTGGTAAACACTGACCTCGATACCCGCATCTTCGTAACGGGCACGCAAACGGTCAAAGACAAAATCATGCACCTGCGCCAGCAGGCCATCGGTCTTGATACGTGAACCGTACTGATCGATGGCGGCTTGCAGCAGCGGGGTCAGCGGCAGC
Organism: Thiopseudomonas sp.; assembly: GCA_018384595.1. Classification (GTDB taxonomy): domain Bacteria; phylum Pseudomonadota; class Gammaproteobacteria; order Pseudomonadales; family Pseudomonadaceae; genus Thiopseudomonas. Next base: position 3,281 of record JAHAYO010000086.1, on the reverse strand, counting down.
TCCAGCCCTTTCTCGATCAGAATGCGCAGCACACCCAGCGCGGCACGGCGCAGGGCATAGGGGTCGCGACTACCGGTGGGCAGCATGCCAACACCAAAGATGCCGACCAGCGTATCCATTTTGTCGGCCACCGCCACCGCTGCACCGGTCAGGGTGGCGGGCAGTTCGGCACCGGCACCACGCGGCATATATTGCTCATTGAGTGCGGCGGCAATGTCGCCCGGCTCGCTGTTCAGTTGTGCGTAGTAGTAGCCGGCAATACCCTGCATTTCCGGGAACTCGCCGACCATTTCGGTGGCCAAGTCACACTTGGACAGGATGCCGGCCCGGGCGGCGTGTTCAACGTTGCCGCCAATCTGTCCAGCAATCAGCGCCGCCAGTGCGGAAACCCGCTCGGCTTTCTCATACACGGTACCCAGTTCGGCCTGGAACACCACGTTTTTCAGACGCTCGTTGAAGCGTTCCAGCGGCTGTTTTTGGTCTTGCAGAAAGAAGAATTCGGCATCGGTCAGGCGCGGGCGTACCACTTTCTCGTTACCGGCAATCACATGCGCGGCATCTTTGCTGTCGAGGTTGGCCACGGTGATAAAGCGGGGCAACAGTTTGCCGTTGCCATCAACCAGACAGAAGTATTTCTGGTTATCCTGCATGGTGGCAATCAGGGCTTCCTGCGGTACTTGCAGAAAATGCTCTTCAAACGAACACACCAGCGGCACCGGCCACTCGACCAGCGCAGTAACCTCATCCAGCAGTGCAGCCGGTACCACCGCTGTGCCATTTTCTTTGGCGGCCAGCTCGCTGACACGGGCGGCAATCAGCTCGCGGCGCTCATTGAAATCCACCTGCACTTTAGCGTCACGCAATGCCTGCACATAGTCGGCCGGACGCTGGATGCTGACCGGCTGATTGTGGTGAAAACGGTGGCCCATGGAGTGGCGGCCAGCGGTTTGTGCCAGCACTGTGCACTCCACAACCTGCTCGCCCAGCAGCATTACCAGCCACTGGGTTGGGCGAACAAACTCTTCACGACGCGCACCCCAACGCATACGCTTGGCAATCGGCAGTTTGTCCAACGACTGCTGCACGATGCCCGGCAGCAGGGCGGTGGTGGCCTGACCGGCAATCTGTTGCACATAGCGCAGTTTAGCGCCGCTGCGGTCAATGGCATCCAGCTCGACACCGCACTTGCGGGCAAAGCCCAGTGCCGCCTGGGTTGGCGTGCCATCGGCAGCAAAGGCGGCCTGCAGCGGCGGGCCGTCAATCACCTGTTCGCGGTCGGCTTGGCTGTGTGCCAATTGTTCAACCCTTACCGCCAACCGGCGTGGCGCAGCGTAACTGTGTACCTTGCCATGCGGCAGGCCGGCGGCTTTCAGGCCGGCGACAATACCGTCGGTGAAGGCTTGCGACAGGGTTTTCAGCGCCTTGGGCGGCAGCTCTTCGGTACCCAGTTCGACCAGAAAATCCTGTGCACTCATTGTTCTGCCTCCAGCTTGGCCAATACTTCGTCACGCAAATGTTCCGGGGCCATGGGGAAACCCAGCTTGGCACGGGCGTGCAGATAACTTTGCGCCACGGCACGCGCCAGGGTGCGCACGCGCAGGATGTAACGCTGACGTTCGGTGACGGAAATGGCGCGGCGTGCATCCAGCAAGTTGAAGGTATGGCTGGCCTTGAGCACCATTTCATAGGTGGGCAGCGGCAGTTCCAGCGCAATCAGCCGGTTGGCTTCGCTTTCATAGAAGTCGAACAGCTCGAACAGTTTTTCCACGTTGGCGTGTTCGAAGTTGTAGGTCGATTGCTCCACCTCGTTTTGGTGGAACACGTCGCCATAGGTGACCTTGCCGAACGGGCCGTCGGAATAAACCAAGTCGTACACCGAATCGACACCCTGCAAGTACATGGCCAGACGTTCCAGCCCATAGGTAATCTCGCCCGTGACCGGGTAGCACTCAACCCCGCCGACCTGCTGGAAGTAGGTGAACTGGGTCACCTCCATGCCGTTGAGCCAGACTTCCCAGCCCAGTCCCCATGCGCCCAGCGTGGGCGATTCCCAGTTGTCCTCGACAAAGCGGATGTCGTGCACCAGCGGGTCAACACCGATGTGGCGCAGCGACTCCAGATACAGATCCTGAATGTTGTCGGGGTTGGGCTTGAGCACCACCTGAAATTGATAGTAGTGCTGCAAGCGGTTGGGGTTGTCGCCGTAGCGGCCATCGGTCGGGCGGCGCGAGGGCTGCACATAGGCGGCATTCCAGGTTTCAGGGCCGATGGCGCGCAGGAAGGTGGCGGTATGGAAGGTGCCGGCACCCATTTCCATGTCGTAGGGTTGCAGCACCACACAGCCTTTTTCCGCCCAGAAGTGTTGCAGGGCAAGAATCAGATCCTGAAAGGTGCGCATGGCGGGGTTGGTCTGGCTCACGTTGTTGATCCGTTGGTTATAAGTGGGCGGAAACGCCGGATTATAGCGCAGTTAGCCGGCCTGCTTACAGGCATGGCCGCATCCGCATGATCCGCACAGGCTGGCTTATTCGCCAGCATCCTTGTTTTTAAGTTTCGGATTGGGAAAGAACTGCATGGGCTTGGCTTTTTTTACCGGTTTCGGCCGGTCGCCGGTGACACGGGTCGGCAGTTCCAGCGGGATCGAATTGCCGTCGGCATTGAGCTTGTCGGCAAAGCCGCATTCGACGCAGTCACGGTGCTGGGTGCCGTCTTGTGTCCACATACGGATGGTGTCCATCGCCTCGCAGGCCGGACATACGGCCCCAGCGATGAATTGTTTTTTAATGGCGGGTTGTTCGGTGCTAGTCATAGTTGCTCTTTCGTCAGTCTGTTAATGGAATAGTTGCCCTGCGCTTGGCGCAGGGTGACAGAGCGTTCCTTGCAGGGTGGCCCAGAGCAAGTCGTTAGGCGGCCAGCCCACTATGGCGCAGCAGGGCGTCAATTTGTGGCTCGCGGCCACGGAATTCGACAAACAGCTGCAACGGTTCGTAGGCACCACCCTTGGCCAGAATGCTATCGCGAAACGCCTGGCCGGTTTGCGGGTTGAGTACGCCTTCTTCTTCGAAGCGCGAAAAAGCATCCGCCGACAGCACCTCGGCCCACTTGTAACTGTAGTAGCCGGCGGCATAACCACCGGCAAAAATATGGCCAAAGCTGTTGGCAAAACGGTTCCAGGCCGGCGGCGTCATGACGGCCACGCGCTGGCGTACGTCATCGAGCACCTGCTGCACACTGCGCCCCTGCCCCTGGCTGCCGTGCAGCTCAAAATCAAACAGGGAAAA
>JAHAYO010000030.1 GCA_018384595.1 Thiopseudomonas sp. | reverse complement strand
GTCCCCACCTGCGCCAGAAAACGGTAATACAGCGCCTGCGCCGCCGTGCCGGGTGTGCTGGTGTCAAAAATATCGCCCGCCACCACCAGCACATCGGCCTGCTGTGCGCGCAAACAGTCCAACAGCCAGTCCAGAAAGGCCACAAACTCAGCCTGCCTGCGGCGGCCATGCAGGGTACGGCCCAGATGCCAATCGGAGGTGTGCAAAATATTCATGGCCCGTATTCCCCATGGCGTTAGCGCGCCCAAAAAAGCCGTTATGTTACCCTGATCCGCCCGCGCCATGTTCGCCCACCCCTTTACATCAGGAATTTGCCGTGTACAACGACCCCGATTTTGACGAATTTTCTCTGTATGACCTGCAGCACGAAGATGACCCCATGATGCTGCTCGACGACGCCATGCTGGAAGGGCTGATGCTGGATGGGCTGGATTATGACGGCTACGGCATGGAGCCGCCCGAGCTGATGCTGGATGTACCCTATGTGCCCAGCGATGAAAAAATTGTTGACGCCCTGCTCGATTTGGCCGGCGTCACCTCCCGTGATCTGCTGTATGACCTAGGGTGTGGCGATGGCCGTATCGTGGTCGCCGCCGCCATGCAACGCAGCGCCCGCGCAGTCGGCATTGATCTGGACCCCGCGCGCATTGCCGACGCCATGGAATATGCCGGCAACTGCCAGGTTGAGCGCTGGGTCGATTTTCGTGAAGGTGACCTGCTGGAAGCCGACTTTAGCAATGCCACTGTCGTCACCCTGTATCTGCTGGACAGCGTCAACTTAGAACTGCGCCCTCGGCTGCAGCAAGAGCTGCAACCGGGCACCCGCATTGTGTCCCACGCCTTTGACATGGGCGACTGGAAGCCTGACGAGCATGTGCGGCTGGCCAGCATCAACCTGTACAAATGGATTGTGCCGGCACGGCTGGCCGGTCAGTGGCAATGGCACAGCGCGTGCGGCAAAGAATTTGTCGTCGATCTGAAGCAAAAACACCAGAAACTATCGGGAACTGCACGCATTGATGGCCAACCTGCGCAGTTACAGCGCGCCCTGTTGCAAGGTGATCTGGTTGAGCTGCAAATCAGCTCAGCCGAGCACAACACACCCTACACCTTCACCATGCGCTACCGCGACGGCCTGCTACAGCCGCAGGACCCAGCCATGCAACCGGCAGCCGCCCAGCCTGTGACCGATTAATTCTTGCGCAGCTTCTTGAGGCGCACGCCATCGCTGAGCAATACGCCCAGCCAGCGGGTGTCTGGGCTGGACTCCAGCGCCAGCTTGACAATCATGGTCAGCAAAATAGACAGCAACATGCCCACCGGCCCCAACACCCAGCCCCACAGCATCAGCGACAGCAGCACCACCACCGGCGACAGCCCCAACGTCTGTCCCATAAACCTTGGCTCAATAATGCTGCCAATGGCGGTATTCACCACCACATAAAGCGCCAGCGTGGCCAGCCCCTCGGGAATGCCCAGCCCCAAAAACGCAATCAGCACCGGCGCAATGGCCGCCACAATCGAGCCAATGGTCGGAATAAAGTTGAGTACGCCGGTGAGTACCGCCCACAGGATCGGGAAGTCAACCCCAATGGCCCATAGGCCCAAACCCGTAAATAGGCCGGTAAAAAAACTGCTGGTGGTCTTGATCGCCAGATAGCGGTTGACCGAGCGCAGAAAACTACGCGCTCGCACCCGCCCCCGTTTTTTGTTTGGAAAGGCCGCCTCTACCTTATTTACGATGGAGCGCTCTTCCAGCAGCAAAAACATAAACACCAGCAAAACAAAGAAGGTATAGGCGGTAAACTGCCCCACCGCCCCCGCCAGATTGCGCGCCAGACCGGTCAGGGTACTGACATTGGGCAGCGGAATCGTGGCCGGAATAAACTCCGGCGGCACGCCGTATTCAGTCGCCAGCATGCGTAGCTGCCACAACTGACTGGTCAGCCGTTCCTGATACAGCGGCGCTTTGAGCACCAGGCTTTCCGAGGTGCCCTTGATGGCCAGAAACAGCAAGAAAAACGAAAACCCTACCGTCGAAAACAACAGCACAAAGCTCGCCCAGCTGGGCACGCCCTTGCGCTGCATCCAGGTCAGCGGCGGAATACAGATAATGGTCAAAAATGCAGCCAGCAAAAACGGCGTAATCACCGGGCTGACCGCCTTAAGACCGCCAATAATGATCACCACGGCCGCCATGCCAAACAGCCACAGCCATGAGCGCGAAAGAGTACTGTTAGGTTCCATGCGTCTGTCCATTGCAAAAGGGCAATCCTAACACACCCCTGTGCAAGCACTGTGCGTCGTTGTTAATGGCCGTTGATACCGTCAACATTGTGAGCAACAACCGGCAGCTCAATTTCGCTACAGCCTGTAGCGCAATTGAGCATCCAGCCAAGTTAACGCCTGGTTTGTCCTGAACCTTAGCCCTTCGCAACTTTTCTACAATCTAACTAGCACAAAACAGGGCGGATGTAGACCACTACACAGCACCCTGAGCAACCGTACCTGCACATCAAACTCATCAAGAAACAAGGTGCCCCCGTCCGCTTGCTGAAAGACCCCGGGCCTGTCTGCAATGGCACCAGTGAAAGCGCCCTTCTTGTGGCCAAACAGAGTGGAGTCGATCAGCTCGGACG
>JAHAYO010000028.1 GCA_018384595.1 Thiopseudomonas sp. | reverse complement strand
GCCACTTCCGCTTGGAAGGAATGGGTGTGTTTACTCATAAGGTGTTGTCCAGCAATAAAAACGCCGACCCCGTGTCGGCAACGCCGTTGCAGTTAGGGGTGGAGGGCGGTATTTCAAGGGCTGCAGTGGCCATAGAAAAGCGTGCAGAAACACAAAAATATTGATTTTGATAAAAAGAACAATTCTCATTTATTGATAAAATGGAAGTAGCACTCCCAGTAAGGGAGTGTTTTTTACTTTCTTATTCATTTCTCACGACTTCCCATGTCAGCAAACAGCAAATCTGGCCTGCACTGCGAATTGACGCAACTGGCCCTGGCCGCTGGTTTGACCCTGGTCAGCGCCAATGTCTTGGCGCAATCGGCCCCGGCCACCAACACCCTCTCGACTGTGACCGTGACGGGCGATAGCCCGCTCAAGGCCGACCAGGCCGCTTCGAGCAAATTCACCGCGCCCTTGGTGGATACCCCCAAAACCGTGCAAGTGATTACCGAAGAGGTGCTGCAACAAACCGGGGCCACCAGCCTGCAAGAGGCCCTGAAAGCCACCCCCGGCATCACCTTTGGCAACGGTGAGGGCGGCAACCCCACGGGCGACCAGGCGTTTATTCGCGGCATGGATGCACAGGCCAGCACCTTTGTCGATGGCATGCGCGACATTGCCGCCGGTTCGCGCGAGGTGTTCAACCTGGAGGCCATTGAGGTCATCAAGGGCGCCGACTCGGCCTATGCCGGACGGGGCGGGGCGGGCGGGTCGATCAACCTGGCGACCAAAAAAGCCAAAAACGAAAACTTCATCGCCGCCGATGTGAGCCTGGGCACCGACCAGTACAAGCGCAGCACGCTGGACTTGAACCGCAAGCTGTCGGACACCGTGGGCCTGCGCCTGAACGCCATGGCCCACGATGCCGATGTGGCCGGGCGCAATGGCCCTGAAAACAAACGCTGGGGCATTGCCCCCACCGTCACCTTTGGCATGGGCACACCCACCGAAATCACCCTGGGCTGGCAGCACCTGCAAACCGACGATGTGCCCGATGGCGGCATTCCCTACCGCTGGAGCAATACCCAGGCGGCCAATCTGCCCGGCGGCAGCACGGTGCGCCCGGAATACGGTGCCAGCCGCAAAAACTGGTACGGCCTGGACAACCGCGATTTTCAAAAAGAAAAAAGCGATATGTTCACCGCCTCGGTCGAGCACAAATTCAGCGCCACCAACAAGCTGCGCAACAGCCTGCGCTACAGCAAATCCACGCAAGACTATGTCTGGACGCAGCCTGACGACAGCAAGGGCAACGTGGACAAAGGCTTTGTCTGGCGGCGCGGTAATTTCCGTGACGCACAAACCACCACGCTGCAAAACGTGACCGAGTTCACGGGCGAACAAACTGTGGGCAGCATCAAGCACACGTTTGCGGTGGGCATGGAACTGTCCAAAGAAAAAGCCGAAGTGCGCTCAGGTGCCGTTCAGGACAACGCCACCAGCAACTGCACGACGCTCACTCCGTGGTGTGCTGATTTGAACCACCCCAACAGCGGCGCCAACTGGCAATTCGCCTGGAGCAAACCGGCCCAGGCCAGCACGTCGCAAATCGACACCGTGGCGCTCTACGGCTTTGACACCGTCAAACTCAACGAGCAGTGGCTGCTCAACGGCGGCCTGCGCATGGACCACTACCGCCTGAACGTTTCCGGCCCGGCCGGTGGGCGTGCCCCCAATAACTACCCGGCGTACGACCTGCAGCGCAGCGACACGCTGTGGAATTACCAGCTGGGCGTGGTCTATAAACCGGCCGCCAACGGCAGCATTTACGCCAGCCTGGGCACCTCGTCCCGCCCTGGCGGCTCCACGCTGGGCAATGGCAGCGAAGACCTCACCGTCACCACCGATGCCCTGGCCGATCTGCAACCGGAAAAAACCCGCTCCATCGAGCTGGGCACCAAGTGGGATGTGCTGAACAACCACTTGGGCCTGACGGCGGCCATCTTCCGCAACGAAGTGACCAATGTGCGCATCACCGAAAACGGCCTGACCTACATGGGTGGCAACAAGGTGGTCAATGGCCTGGAGCTGGGCTTTACCGGCAGCGTCATGCCCGGTCTGGACATCTTTGGCGGCTACACCTATATGGACAGCGAGCAAAAAGACATGGGTATCGGCAACATTGCCAACGGCCAGCCCTTCCAAAACACACCCAAGCACAGCTTTAGCCTGTGGAGCAGCTACAAGCCCACGGCCAAACTCACCCTGGGCCTGGGCGTGTACGCGCAAAGCAGCGTGAACGCCTCGTACATCCTCAGCAAGGTGGATGGTGGCATCGTCACCAAGGGCACCAGCGGCTACGCCCGCTACGATGCCATGGCCAGCTACCAGTTCACGCCGAACATGGCGCTGCAGCTGAACCTGTACAACCTGGGCAACAAGGTGTACTACACCGGCGTGCGTTCGCCGCACTACGCCAATATTGGCGCGGGCCGCTCGGCCGTGGCCACGCTGAAGATCACGTACTAATCCCCGGATCTGTACCAGCCCTCAGGCACAAAACCTGCGCAAACCCTGCACCAACCCCGCTCCCCGCCCTGGGCAGCGGGGTTTGTTTGTAAGAACGTATTTACGATCTCCACGCGGGTGTGCAAGCGCGGCCTCGGGCGGTCGGCGGCGTTGCAAATCCTCGCAATAGCCAAGCTATTGCTGTGGTTTGCGCCTTGCAGCCCATCCCGATCCGCTGCCCGCACCCCTTCGCGCTGAGACCGTAAACACGTTCTTAGAATAATTATCGTTTTCAGACTTTCTACCCCGTCCACCATGCTGCTGCGAATTCCTGCCCTGCTCACCCCCGAAGAAGTCGCCACCTGCCGCCAGACCCTGGAGCAGGCCCCCTGGGAAGATGGCCGCGCCACCGCCGGCCAGCTGGCCGCCCAGGTTAAGCACAACCTGCAACTGCCGCTGGCCAGCGAAGCCGCCAAAACGCTGGGCGAATTTCTTTTGAACAAACTGGCGCACAACCCGCTGTACCTGTCGGCCGCCCTGCCGCTCAAAGTGCTGCCCCCGCGCTTTAACCGCTACGAAGGCGGCGGCACCTATGGCAACCACATTGACAACGCGCTGTTTGCCCTGCCCGGCACGGCCAGCAAACTGCGCAGCGATGTCTCGACCACCGTCTTTCTTAGCGACCCCGACGAATACGAGGGCGGCGAGCTGGTCATTGAAGACACCTTTGGCCAGCAAAGCGTGAAGCTGGCCGCCGGCGATGCCATCGTTTACCCTGGCACCAGCTTGCACCGCGTCAATCCTGTAGCTAAAGGCACACGCTACGGCTCATTTTTCTGGGCACAAAGCCTAATTTCCTCGGCAGAGAAGCGCCGACTGCTCTTTGATTTAGACCAAAGCATCCAGGCCCTGACCGCCGACTGCCCTGCGCATCCGAAGATTTCCGCCCTCTCAGGCACCTACCACAACCTGCTGCGCATGTGGTCGCAAACATGAGCGCGGCGTTGAACAGCCTGGGCCAGCCGGTGCAACCGGCGGCCAGCCAGATTCCGGCGCATACCGCCAGCCTGCCCGACTACGAGCAACAGGCCCGCCAGCACATCGAAGCCAGCGCCTGGCAGCACATCCAGGGCGGGGCCGATCAGCAGCACACCCTGGCGCAC
>JAHAYO010000005.1 GCA_018384595.1 Thiopseudomonas sp. | reverse complement strand
CGTCGCAAGTAATCAAAGGATAAAATATGTCACGTTCTCTTAAGAAAGGTCCATTTATTGACCTTCACCTGCTCAAGAAGGTTGAGACTGCAGTTGAAAAGAACGATCGCAAACCGGTCAAAACCTGGTCACGCCGTTCAATGATTCTGCCGCAAATGGTAGGTCTGACCATCGCGGTCCACAACGGACGTCAACACGTTCCGGTGTTGGTCAGCGAAGACATGGTTGGTCATAAACTGGGTGAATTTGCTGCGACGCGTACCTACAAGGGTCACATCGCAGACAAGAAAGGCAAGCGTTAAGGGGTAAGATAATGGAAGTAGCCGCAAAACTGTCGGGCGCTCGCATTTCTGCCCAGAAAGCCCGCCTGGTTGCCGACCAGATTCGTGGAAAGAAAGTTGATGAAGCACTCAACCTGTTGACGTTCAGTGGCAAAAAAGCCGCTGATCTGATCAAGAAGGTGCTGGAGTCAGCCATTGCCAATGCCGAGCATAACGAAGGCGCTGATGTGGACGACCTGCGCGTCTCCACAGTCTTTGTTAATGAAGGGCGTTCGATGAAGCGTATCAAGCCACGCGCCAAAGGCCGTGCGGATCGCATCATCAAGCGGTCTTGCCACATCACTGTCAAGGTCGCAGACAAGTAACGGAGTTGATCAGATGGGTCAGAAAGTACATCCCATTGGCATTCGCCTGGGTATCGTCAAAGATCACGCATCGGTCTGGTATGCAGACAGCAAAAATTATGCTGACTACCTGAATGCCGACCTAGAAGTTCGTGCGTATCTGCTGGACAAACTAAAAAACGCGTCCGTAAGCCGTGTCGACATTGCTCGTCCGGCCCAGACTGCACGCATCACCATCCACACCGCCCGTCCCGGTATCGTGATTGGCAAGAAAGGTGAAGATGTAGAAAAGCTGCGTCAGGACCTGACCAAGAAAATGGGTGTGCCTGTGCACATCAATATCGAAGAGATCCGCAAGCCGGAACTTGACGGCATGCTGGTTGCGCAAAGTGTTGCGCAGCAGCTGGAGCGCCGTGTCATGTTCCGTCGCGCTATGAAGCGCGCTGTGCAGAATGCCATGCGTATTGGTGCCAAGGGCATCAAGATTCAGGTAAGCGGTCGTCTTGGCGGTGCTGAAATCGCACGTACAGAGTGGTATCGCGAAGGTCGTGTGCCCCTGCACACCCTGCGTGCCGATATCGATTACGCAACTTACGAAGCACACACCACCTATGGTGTGATCGGTGTCAAGGTTTGGATTTTCAAAGGTGAGGTCATCGGTGGCCGTCACGAGGAAATCAAGCCCGAAGCACCTGCCCGTAAAAAAGCAGCCCGTTAAGGAGTACGCATAATGCTACAACCCAAGCGTACGAAGTTCCGCAAAATGATGACCGGCCACAACCGTGGTCTGGCTCTGCGCGGCAGCAAGGTGAGCTTCGGCGAATTTGCCCTCAAGGCAACTGGCCGTGGTCGTCTCACCGCTCGTCAAATTGAAGCGGGCCGTCGTGCCCTGACCCGTCACGTTAAGCGTGGTGGTAAAATCTGGATCCGCGTTTTCCCAGACAAGCCCATTACCAAGAAGCCTCTTGAAGTGCGTATGGGTAAAGGCAAGGGATCGGTTGAATATTGGGTAGCCCTGATTCAGCCAGGCAAGGTCCTTTATGAAATTGAGGGTGTGTCGGAAGAGCTGGCTCGTGAAGCCTTTGCTCTGGCTGCAGCCAAATTGCCTGTCGCAACCACCTTTGTGAAGCGGACGGTGATGTGATGAAAGCTAACGAACTTCGTGAAAAAACAGTAGAGCAGCTGAACGAGCAATTGCTTGGTTTGCTGCGAGATCAGTTTAACCTGCGCATGCAGAAGGCGACCGGACAACTGAACCAGTCCCACCTGATGTCAAAGGTTAGGCGCGACATTGCTCGCGTCAAGACTGTGCTCAACCAGAAGGCAGGTGAGTAATCATGGCTGAAGCTCAGAAGACAATCCGCACGCTGACCGGCCTAGTAGTCAGCGACAAGATGGACAAAACCATTACCGTACTGATCGAGCGTCGCGTTAAGCACCCGATTTACGGCAAGTACCTGAAGCGTTCAACAAAACTGCACGCACACGACGAACAGAACCAGTGCAAGATCGGTGACAAGGTGACCATTAGCGAAACCCGTCCCCTGTCCAAGACCAAATCCTGGGCTCTGGTTGAAGTCGTTGAGCGCGTAGAAGTTGTTTAAGGACCGGGTCGGAGAAATAAAATGATTCAGACTCAATCAATGCTGGATGTGGCGGACAACAGTGGCGCCCGTCGCGTAATGTGCATCAAGGTCCTGGGTGGCTCACACCGCCGCTATGCCCGTATCGGTGACATCATCAAAGTCACCGTTAAGGAAGCCATTCCTCGCGCTCGCGTGAAGAAAGGCCAGGTACTGACCGCCGTTGTAGTGCGTACCCGTGCCGGCGTTCGTCGCCCGGACGGTTCCATTATCCGTTTCGACGGTAACGCGGCAGTCATCCTGAATGCCAAGCAGGAACCTATGGGTACCCGTATCTTTGGACCAGTAACCCGTGAGCTGCGTACCGAGAAGTTCATGAAAATTGTTTCACTGGCCCCAGAAGTACTGTAAGGAGTAGCCGTCATGCAAAAGATTCGTCGTAACGACGAGATCGTCGTCATCGCCGGCAAGGATAAAGGCAAGCGCGGCAAAGTACAGAAAGTACTGGCCGACGGCCGTGTGCTCGTGACAGGTGTCAACATTGTCAAGAAACACGCCAAGCCTAATCCGATGCTCGGAGTACAGGGCGGGATCGTCGAGAAGGAAGCCCCTATTCAGGCTTCCAACGTAGCCATCTTCAACACCGAAACCGGCAAGGCTGACCGCGTCGGCTTCAAGTTCGAGGACGGCAAGAAGATTCGTGTATTCAAGTCGACACAAAAAGCTGTCGAAGCTTGAGGACTAGGTAGATCACCATGGCACGATTGAAAGAAATTTTTCGGAACGAGCTGGCACCCAAGCTGAAGGATACCCTGAAGCTGGCTAACGTCATGGAAGTTCCGCGTGTAACTAAAATTACACTCAATATGGGTCTGGGCGAAGCGGTAACCGATAAGAAAATTATCGAGAACGCTCTGGCTGACCTGGAAAAAATCACCGGTCAGAAGGGTGTAATCACTTACTCCCGCAAGTCCATTGCTGGTTTTAAAATCCGTGATGGCTGGCCGATTGGCGTCAAAGTTACACTGCGCAACGATCGCATGTACGAATTCCTGGATCGCCTGCTCTCTATCTCCCTGCCGCGTGTGCGTGACTTCCGTGGCCTGAATCCACGTTCGTTCGACGGTCGTGGCAACTACAGCATGGGCGTTAAAGAGCAAATCATTTTCCCGGAAATCGATTACGACAAGATTGATGCGCTGCGTGGTCTGGATATCACCCTGACCACCACTGCCCGTAACGATGAAGAAGGACGTGCTTTGCTGAACGCCTTCAAATTCCCCTTCCGTCAGTGAGGACAGGAAATGGCCAAGAAAAGCATGATCAACCGCGAGCTGAAGCGTCAGCAAACGGTCGCCAAGTTCGCTGAAAAGCGTGCGGCGCTGAAAGCGGTTATTGCCAATCCGAACACCAGCCCTGAAGAGCGCTGGGAAGCACAGATTGCCCTGCAAAAGCAGCCACGCAACGCAAGCGCAGCTCGTCTGCGCAACCGCTGCCGCGTGACTGGCCGTCCGCATGGCGTCTACCGCAAGTTTGGACTGGGCCGCAACAAGCTGCGTGAAGCAGCGATGCGCGGCGATGTTCCAGGTCTGGTTAAATCCAGCTGGTAATATCAGGCAGTACCTCAATCAAGCCCCGAAAGGGGCTTGATTCGTTTGTGGCAAATCTTTAGAATGTCCGGCTCGCAAGAGTCACTCGTCATTCTTGTGTCAAATGTCAGCTTCGCTGACCCTTTTATCATCCAGGAGCTATTGGCCCATGAGTATGCAGGACCCGTTAGCGGACATGCTAACCCGTATCCGTAATGCCCAGATGGCTGAGAAATCCGCAGTAAGCATGCCTTCTTCCCGTGTGAAGGTTGCCGTTGCCAACGTTCTGAAGAACGAAGGCTACGTTGCGGACTATCAAGTCAGCGAAGGCGTTAAACCCGAACTCACCATCGAACTGAAATACTTCGAAGGTCGTCCGGTTATTGAAGAGCTGCAGCGCGTAAGCCGCCCAAGTCTTCGTCAGTACAAGTCTTCCAGCAGCCTGCCAAAGGTTCGCGGTGGTCTTGGTGTTGCTATTGTATCCACCAGCAAGGGTGTCATGACTGATCGTGAAGCCCGCGCAGCCGGTATCGGCGGCGAAGTGCTGTGTAGCGTGTTCTAAGGGGAAAAGCATGTCTCGTATTGCCAATAACCCCGTTACGCTGCCTGCGGGTGTTGAGTTCAAGCTTGACGGTAACAACGTTTCCGTTAAGGGCGCCAAGGGCGCACTGCAGATGACGCTGCATTCTTCTGTTGAGATCTCCCAGGACGCTGGCGTTCTGCGCTTTGCTGCGCGTAACGGTGATCAACAGTCCCGTGCCATGGCCGGTACTACCCGCGCCTTGGTCAATAACATGGTTCTCGGCGTAAGCCAGGGCTTTGAGCGCAAGCTGCAGCTGGTCGGTGTTGGTTACCGAGTTCAGGTTAGCGGCAGTGTGGTCAACCTGTCTCTGGGCTTCTCGCATCCGGTGGAATACCACCTGCCTGCCAACGTGACTGCCGAAGCACCCAGCGCTACTGATTTAGTGCTGCGTGGCATCGACAAGCAGGTGCTGGGACAGGTTGCTGCCGAAATCCGCGAATACCGTCGTCCTGAGCCTTATAAGGGCAAGGGTGTGCGCTACGCTGAAGAAGTAGTGCGCCGTAAAGAAGCCAAGAAGAAGTAAGGTGTAGCCATGAGCGACAAGAAAGTTTCAAGATTGCGTCGTGCGCGCAAAGCACGCCTGAAAATGCACGAGCTGGAGGTTGTCCGTCTCTGCATTCATCGTTCTTCACAGCACATTTATGCACAGGTAATTTCCGCCGACGGCGGCAAAGTGATTGCCTCTGCTTCCACTCTGGACAAGGCTCTGCGCGAAGGTGCCACCGGCAACGTCGAAGCTGCCAAGAAGGTGGGTGCCCTGGTTGCCGAGCGTGCCAAGGCCGCCGGCATTACCCGCGTTGCCTTCGATCGTTCCGGTTTCAAGTACCACGGCCGTGTTCAGGCACTGGCTGATGCTGCTCGTGAAGGCGGGCTGGAGTTCTAAGTTATGTCTAACAACGAGCAAAAGCGCGGCAAGCGCGAAGAAGCGACCAACGACGATGGCTACATGGAAAAGCTGGTTCAGGTCAACCGCGTTGCCAAGACCGTAAAAGGTGGCCGTATTTTTACCTTCACTGCACTGACTGTAGTGGGTGACGGTAAAGGTCGCGTTGGTTTTGGCCGTGGTAAGTCACGTGAAGTGCCAGCCGCCATTCAGAAAGCCATGGAAGCTGCCCGTCGCAACATGATCCGTGTTGAGCTGAACGGTTCTACCCTGCAGTACCCTGTTCGTGCCGTACATGGTGCGTCCAACGTCTACATGCAGCCTGCTTCAGAAGGTACCGGTGTTATTGCTGGCGGTGCCATGCGTGCCGTACTGGAAGTGGCTGGCGTACATAACGTACTTGCCAAGTGCTACGGTTCTACCAACCCGGTGAACGTCGTGCAGGCAACCTTCAAGGGCCTGAAAAATATGCAGTCTCCTGAAGCCGTTGCTGCCAAGCGTGGCAAGAGCGTCGAGGAGATTCTGTAATCATGTCCCAGGCAAAAATTAAGGTGACTCAGATTAAGAGCACCAATGGCCGTCTGGCCAATCACAAAGCCTGTGTGCGCGGCCTAGGCCTGCGCCGCATCGGTCACACCGTTGAAGTTCTGGATACTCCAGAAAATCGCGGCATGATCAACAAGGCTTACTACATGCTCCGTGTGGAGGGTTAAGACATGCAACTGAATGATCTGCGTTCCGCCCCCGGTTCCCGTCCAGCCAAAGTGCGTCTGGGTCGTGGTATCGGTAGCGGCATGGGCAAGACTGCCGGTCGCGGCCACAAGGGTCTGACCTCCCGCTCCGGCGGCAAGGTTGCCCCAGGCTTCGAGGGTGGCCAACAGCCTCTTTACCGTCGTCTGCCAAAGTTTGGCTTCACCTCCATGAAGCAGCTGGAGCGCGCAGAAGTGCGTACCTCCGAGCTGGCTAAGGTTGAAGGCGATCTGGTCACTCTGCTGACCCTGAAAGAGGCCAACATCATTGGTGAAAACATCAAGTCCGTTAAGGTGATGTTGTCCGGCGAGGTTACCCGTTCAGTAACCCTGCAAGGCATTGCCGCCACCAAAGGCGCGCGTGAAGCCATCATCGCTGCAGGCGGTAAGGTCGAAGACTAATGGCTAAACAAGGTTCTCTCTCTGCTGTGGGTGGTGGCGGTTTGTCTGAATTGTGGGCACGCTTGCGCTTCCTGTTCCTGGCAATCATTGTTTACCGGATCGGGGCGCATATCCCTGTGCCCGGTATCAACCCCGACGCCCTGGCTAGCCTGTTCCGACAGAACGAGGGAACCATTCTCGACCTGTTCAACATGTTTTCCGGTGGTGCGCTGGAGCGCATGAGTATCTTCGCATTGGGCATCATGCCCTACATTTCTGCGTCGATTATCATGCAGCTGATGACGGCGGTCAGTCCGCAGCTTGGGCAATTGAAGAAAGAAGGTGAGGCTGGGCGTCGCAAAATCAGCCAGTACACGCGGTACGGTACTTTGTTGCTGTCTCTGGTACAGGCGTTTGGCATGTCCATGGGGCTTGCTAGCCAAGGTGTTGCCTTCTCTGCTGACTTCAACTTCTACTTTGTATCCATCACCACCTTTGTGGCGGGTGCAATGTTCATGATGTGGCTGGGAGAGCAGATTACCGAGCGCGGTGTGGGTAACGGCATCTCGATGCTGATTTTCTCCGGTATCGTCGCTGGCTTGCCGGCAGCCATTGGCCAGTCGTTCGAGTCAGCGCGCCAGGGTGACATCAATATCTTTGCTTTGATGGTGATCGGCCTGCTGGCTGTGGCCATTATTGGCTTTGTGGTGTTCATCGAGCGTGGCCAGCGTCGAATTCTGGTCAACTATGCCAAGCGTCAGCAAGGTCGTAAGGTTTTTGCTGCGCAGCAGAGTCATTTGCCCCTGAAGGTGAATATGGCGGGTGTTATTCCTGCTATTTTTGCCAGCAGTATCCTGCTGTTCCCAGCTTCGCTCGGGCAGTGGTTTGGGCAGTCGGAAAGCATGGGCTGGTTGGGCGATATCTCCCAAGCACTGGCTCCGGGTCAGCCGCTGAACATTATTTTGTTTAGTGCTGGCATCATCTTTTTCTGCTTCTTCTATACCGCGTTGATGTTCAACCCGAAAGAAGTGGCAGAAAACCTGAAGAAATCCGGTGCCTTTATTCCGGGTATTCGCCCAGGTGACCAGTCTGCTCGCTACATTGATGGTGTGTTGACCCGCTTGACGGTGTTCGGTGCGCTTTATATGACCGCGGTATGTCTGCTGCCTCAGTTTCTGGTGGTGGCGGCTAATGTGCCGTTTTACCTTGGCGGAACGTCACTTTTGATCGTCGTTGTGGTTGTCATGGACTTTATGGCTCAAGTACAATCGCACCTCGTTTCGAACCAGTACGAATCCCTAATGAAAAAGTCGAATCTCAAAGGTTACGGCGGCAGTGGCATGCTGCGCTGATCGCCTCTGGGTTCAGGAGTGAGAAATGAAAGTTCGTGCATCGGTAAAAAAACTTTGCCGTAACTGCAAAATCATCCGTCGCGAAGGCGTGATTCGTGTGATTTGCAAGGCAGAGCCACGCCACAAACAGCGCCAAGGCTGATTCTGACGTGTACATTGTCTGCTAGCTAGTGCGCTAGCAGACTGATTAAAATCTACAGCATCAATGCCTGCATCCTTCGCTTGGATCCCGGATGCATGCTGCTGTCAATTGGAGTTAAATGAATGGCCCGTATTGCAGGCGTTAACATTCCGGATAACAAGCACACTGTTATCTCGCTGACTTACATCTATGGTGTAGGACGGCCAACTGCGCAAAACATTTGCGCCGCTACCGGTATCAATCCGGCGGCTAAAATCCAAGATCTCTCTGACGAGCAGATTGAAAAGCTGCGTACTGAGGTGGCCAAGCTGACCACCGAAGGTGATCTGCGCCGTGAAATCACCATGAACATCAAGCGTTTGATGGATCTGGGCTGCTACCGTGGTTTGCGTCATCGTCGCGGCTTGCCAGTACATGGCCAGCGCACTAAAACCAATGCTCGTACCCGTAAGGGCCCGCGCAAGCCGATTCGCAAGTAATCCTCTGGTAACGGACAGGTATTAAATTATGGCTAAAGCAGCTGCTCGCCCTCGTAAGAAGGTCAAAAAGACGGTGGTTGATGGCATCGCCCACATCCATGCTTCTTTTAACAACACAATCATTACCATCACCGACCGCCAGGGTAACGCCCTGTCTTGGGCTACTTCCGGTGGTTCAGGTTTCCGTGGTTCACGCAAAAGCACACCTTTTGCTGCCCAGGTTGCTGCAGAACGTGCCGGTCAGGCCGCTCTGGAGTATGGCCTGAAAAATCTTGACGTGAACGTCAAGGGTCCTGGTCCAGGCCGTGAGTCAGCCGTACGTGCCCTGAACGGCTGCGGTTACAAAATTTCCAGCATCACCGACGTGACGCCTATCCCCCATAATGGATGCCGTCCGCCGAAGAAGCGCCGCGTGTAATCAGGAGACAGTAGAAAATGGCTCGTTATATTGGTCCCAAATGCAAACTGTCCCGTCGTGAAGGTACTGATCTCTTTCTGAAGAGTGGCTCACGCGCGATTGAATCTAAGTGCAACATTGAATCTGCCCCAGGCCAGCATGGCCAGCGTCGCGGTCGCCTGTCTGAGTACGGCACCCAGCTGCGCGAAAAGCAGAAAGTACGCCGCATTTACGGTGTGCTTGAGCGTCAGTTCCATGGCTATTACAAAGAGGCTGCCCGCCGCAAGGGTGCAACCGGTGAAAACCTGCTGCAACTGCTGGAAAGCCGCTTGGACAACGTTGTATACCGCATGGGCTTTGGTGCTACTCGCGCTGAATCCCGTCAGCTGGTGTCCCACAAGGCCATCACCATCAATGGTAAGACTGTAAACATTCCGTCTTTCCAGGTGCAGCCCGGTGATGTAGTAGCTGTGCGTGAAAAATCCAAAAATCAGCTTCGTATCGTTCAGGCTCTCGAGCTGGCTGCCCAGCGTGGCCGCTCTGAGTGGTTGGAAGTCGATGCCGAGAAAAAATCAGGTGTGTTCAAAAATGCCCCTGAGCGCAGTGACCTCTCCGCAGACATCAATGAAAGCCTGATCGTCGAGCTCTACTCCAAGTAAGGGCTAGAAAATAGGTGTATCCATGCAGATTTCGGTAAATGAGTTTCTGACCCCTCGTCAAATTAAAGTCGATACGGTCAGTCCTACCCGCGCCAAGATCACGCTCGAGCCTCTCGAGCGCGGCTTTGGCCACACACTTGGCAATGCGCTGCGCCGCATTTTGCTGTCATCCATGCCAGGCTGTGCGGTAGTCGAAGTTGATATCGACGGCGTCCTGCACGAATACAGTGCCATTGAGGGTGTTCAGGAGGATGTCATTGAGATCCTTCTTAACCTCAAAGGCCTGGCCATTACGATGCACGGTCGCGACGAGGCTACCCTGAGCCTGAGTAAGAAGGGCCCCGGTGTTGTAACTGCAGCCGACATTCAGCTGGATCATGATGTGGAAATCGTAAACGGCGACCACGTTATTGCCAATCTGGCTGATAAAGGTTCCTTGGACATGAAACTGCGCATTGTGCGTGGTCGTGGCTATGAGGCGGCAGACTCGCGTTTCACTGACGCGGAAGAATCCCGCAGTGTGGGCAGCCTGCAGCTGGACGCCCTGTTCAGTCCGGTACGTCGTGTTTCCTATGTGGTAGAGAACGCGCGTGTCGAGCAGCGTACTGACTTGGACAAGCTGATTATCGAGCTTGAAACCAACGGTACCCTTGACCCCGAAGACGCTATCCGTCGTTGCGCAACCATTCTTCAGCATCAGCTGGCAGCCTTTGTTGAGTTGCAAGCAGAGGTGGAGCAGGTTGAAGACAAGATTGAGGATGAGGTTGATCCTATCCTGTTGCGTCCGGTTGACGACTTGGAGCTGACGGTGCGTTCTGCTAACTGCCTGAAGGCAGAAAGCATTTACTACATTGGTGACCTGATCCAGCGTACCGAGGTCGAGCTGCTCAAAACACCCAACCTGGGCAAGAAATCCCTGACGGAAATCAAGGATGTCTTGGCACAGCGCGGACTGTCCCTGGGTATGCGGCTCGATAACTGGCCGCCGGCAAGTTTGAAAAAGGATGACAAGGCCACTGCCTGATCGTCCCTCATCACCGAACAATAAGAGTTTGGTAAGGAATTGAACCATGCGTCATCGTAAAAGTGGCCGTAAGCTGAACCGTACCAGCGCACACCGCAAAGCCATGTTTCAGAACATGGCGGTGAGCCTGTTCGAGCACGAACTGATCAAGACCACCCTGCCTAAGGCCAAAGAACTGCGCCGCGTTGCAGAGCCTCTGATCACTCTGGCTAAAGTGGATTCAGTGGCAAATCGTCGTCTGGCTTTTGCCCGCACTCGCTCTAAAGAAGCAGTCGGCAAGCTGTTCAACGATCTTGGTAAGCATTATGCACAGCGCCCAGGCGGTTATGTGCGTATCCTGAAGTGCGGTTTCCGTGCTGGTGACAATGCCCCTATGGCTTATGTCCAGCTGGTTGATCGCGAACAGGTTGCTGCCGTAGAAGCTGCTGAATAAGCATTGCTGCAAATAAAAAACCGGACGTTGTCCGGTTTTTTATTGTCTGAGCAATAGTTAATGCATATCAAAAAGATAGTTTTTGATGGCTTTACCTATCCTGTATATTGTTTAATTTAGTACGTACCCATCCCGTATAGAGGAACAAAACCATGGATACAAAAAGCAAGTTGACTTCCGTTTCAGGTGCTCCGGTCGCGAACAACCAAGACAGCCTGACCGCAGGCGCACGCGGCCCCATGCTGCTGCAGGACGTTTGGTTTCTGGAGAAGCTGGCTCACTTTGACCGCGAGGTAATCCCCGAGCGTCGTATGCACGCCAAAGGTTCAGGGGCTTTCGGTGAGTTTGTGGTTACTCACGACATTACCCAGTACAGCAAAGCAGCGCTGTTTTCTGAAATCGGCAAAAAAACAGAAATGTTTGTGCGCTTCTCAACCGTGGCCGGTGAGCGTGGTGCAGCAGACGCCGAGCGTGACATCCGTGGCTTTGCCATGCGCTTCTACACCGAGCAGGGCAACTGGGATCTGGTGGGCAATAACACGCCGGTGTTCTTCTTCCGTGACCCGCTCAAGTTTCCTGATCTTAACCATGCGGTAAAACGTGACCCGCGTACCAACATGCGTTGCCCGGTTAATAACTGGGACTTCTGGACCGGCCTGCCCGAGGCGCTGCACCAGGTAACCATTGTTATGAGCGATCGCGGTATTCCGGCCAGCTACCGTCACATGCATGGTTTTGGCTCGCACACCTTCAGCTTCATCAACGCCAAAAACGAGCGTTACTGGGTCAAGTTCCACCTGCTGACCCAGCAGGGCATCAAGAACCTAACCGACCAAGAAGCGGCTGAGTTGGTTGGCCAAGACCGCGAAAGCTCCCAGCGCGACCTCTACGACGCCATCGAGCGCAAGGACTTTCCGCGCTGGACCATGTATGTCCAGGTTATGCCGGAGGCCGACGCGGTCAAGGTTCCCTATCATCCGTTTGACCTGACCAAGGTCTGGCCGAAAGCCGATTATCCGCTGATTGAAGTCGGTTATTTTGAGCTCAATCGCAACCCAGACAACTATTTTGCCGATGTCGAGCAGGCTGCTTTCAACCCAGCGCACATTGTGCCAGGCATCGGTTTCTCGCCTGACCGCATGCTGCAGGGTCGCCTGTTCTCCTACGGTGATGCGCAACGCTACCGTCTGGGGGTCAACCACTACCAGATTCCGGTCAACACGCCGCGTTGCCCGTTTCACAACTATCACCGTGATGGAGCCATGCGCGTGGATGGCAACGAAGGCAGTCGCGCCCATTACGAGCCCAACACCAAAGGCGAGTGGCAGCAGCAGCCGGATTTTGCCGAGCCGCCGTTGCAAATTGAAGGTTTGGCCGACCGTTTCGACTATTGGGAAACCGAGCCGGACTACTTCACCCAGCCGGGCAATTTGTTCCGCCTGATGAGCCCTGAGCAACAGCAGGTGCTATTCGAGAACACCGCCCGCAATATGGCAATGGTTCCTGAGAGCATTAAACGCAAGCACATTGAGCACTGCTCCAAGGCTGATCCGGCCTACGGTGCAGGTGTTGCCAAGGCGATGGGGTTGCAGCTGTAATCTTTATCCCTTGAAACTCGAAACCGGCCTAGTGGCCGGTTTCTTTTTGTGGGGCAAACTGCTGCAGTTGGGCTACTTAGGCTAATAGCGGCTGCAAAAATCGACCGGTATGTGATGCCTTGGTAGCAGCCACCTGCTCAGGTGTACCAGTGGCAATAATCTGTCCACCACGAAAGCCGCCTTCTGGTCCCAGATCAACAATCCAGTCAGCGGTTTTGATGACATCCAGATTGTGCTCGATTACCACCACAGTATTGCCGCGATCACGCAATTGGTGCAGCACGTCGAGCAATAGCTGAATGTCGGCAAAATGCAGACCGGTGGTTGGCTCATCCAGAATGTACAGCGTTTGGCCGGTGTCACGCTTGGATAGCTCGCGCGATAACTTTACCCGCTGTGCCTCGCCGCCAGATAAGGTGGTGGCGCTCTGCCCCAGTCGAATATAGGACAGGCCAACATCGATCAGCGTTTGCAGTCGCCGCGCCAGTGCCGGAATCGCATCGAAGAATCCACGGGCTTCTTCGATAGTCATGCCTAGCACTTCGTCGATGGTCTTGCCTTTATAGCGAATATCTAGGGTTTCGCGGTTGTAACGTTTGCCCTTGCAGATATCGCAGGGCACATAGATATCCGGTAAAAAGTGCATTTCTACTTTGATGACGCCATCGCCCTGACAAGCCTCGCAGCGCCCGCCCTTGACGTTAAAGGAAAAGCGCCCTGGCGTATAACCACGGGCGCGAGCCTCGGGAACACCGGCAAATAGCTCGCGGATAGGCGTGAAAATACCTGTGTAGGTGGCCGGGTTGGAGCGCGGGGTGCGGCCAATCGGGCTTTGGTCGATATCCACTACTTTATCCAGATGTTGCAGGCCGTCGATTTCTTTGTAGGGAGCAACTTCCAGCGTAGTGGCGCCGTTCAAAGCGGTAGCCGCTAGCGGATATAAAGTGCCGTTGATCAGGGTTGATTTACCCGAGCCGGACACGCCGGTAATGCAGGTGAGCAGCCCCAGTGGAATCACCAGATTGACGTTTTGCAGGTTGTTGCCGCTCGCACCTAGCAGACGCAACAGCTTGTCGGGCTGAATAGCGGTGCGCTGCGAAGGATAGGTAATCTGTTTGACCCCTGACAGGTATTGCCCGGTCAGCGAAGCAGGGTTATCCATTACCTGCTGTGGTGTGCCTTGGGCGACAATTTCGCCACCGTGCACGCCGGCACCTGGGCCAATATCCACCACATAATCGGCCAAACGAATAGCGTCCTCATCGTGCTCGACCACTATGACTGTGTTGCCCAAATCGCGCAGATGGGTAAGGGTGGCCAGCAGGCGTTCGTTGTCACGTTGGTGCAGGCCGATAGATGGCTCATCCAGAATGTACATCACGCCCACCAGTCCCGCACCAATCTGGCTGGCCAGTCGAATGCGCTGCGCTTCCCCGCCGGATAGGGTGTCGGCGCTGCGCTCTAGCGTCAGGTAGTCCAGACCGACGTTGACCAGAAACTGCAAGCGCTCGCCAATTTCCTTAAGAATTTTATCGGCGATTTCGCCGCGCCGCCCAGGCAGTCTGAGCTGACGGAAATACTGGTGCGCATCGCCCACCGGCAGGCGCACCACCTCAGGCAAGTTTTTCTCACCCACCCACACATGACGCGCCGAGCTGCATAGGCGAGAACCCTTACAGTCAGGGCAGGCTTGGGTGCTGAGGTATTTGGCCAGTTCGTCACGCACGCTGGTGGACTCGGTTTCGCGGTAACGGCGTTCAAGGTTGGGCACAATGCCCTCAAATGGATGTTTGCGTTTAACGATGTCGCCACGGTCGTTCAGGTAGTTAAACTCAACGTCTTCTAGCTCGCTGCCGTGCAAAATCAATTGCTGAATCGAGCTGTCCAGTTGCCCAAAGGCTGTGTCGATATCAAAACCGTAATGCCGCGCCAGTGATTGCAGCATCTGAAAATAATAGGCACTGCGCCGGTCCCAGCCGCGTATAGCGCCTTCGGCCAGCGTGAGCGCTTGATTGACCAGTCGGCGGGTGTCGAAAAACTGTTTAACCCCCAAGCCGTCACAGCCTGGGCAAGCCCCCGATGGGTTGTTGAAGGAAAACAGCTTGGGTTCCAACTCGCTGACCGAGTGGCCGCAGTGTGGGCAGGCAAAGCGTGCAGAAAATACCTGTTCCAGCGCAACGCCATCGTCCATGCTGGCCACGCTGGCGATACCGTCGGCCAGTTGCAGCGCAGTTTCGAAGGATTCGGCCAGTCGCTGTGCCAGATCATCACGCACCTTAAAGCGGTCCACCACAACATCAATGCTGTTGCGCTTGTTTTTGTCCAGCGCCGGCAGGTCGTCCATGTCATAGACCTTGCCGTTAATGCGCAGGCGGATAAAACCCTTGGCGCGCAGCTCCTCCAACAACACCAGATGCTCGCCTTTGCGCTCGCGGATGACCGGAGCCAGCAGCATGTAGCGGTGTTCCGGCGGCATGGCCAGTACCTGATCGACCATCTGACTGACGGTCTGCGCCTCTAGCGGTGCGTCATGGGTGGGGCAGCGCGGAATACCGACCCGCGCATACAACAAGCGCAGGTAATCGTAAATTTCGGTAATGGTGCCAACCGTGGAGCGCGGATTATGCGAGGTGGATTTTTGCTCGATGGAAATCGCCGGCGACAGCCCCTCGATAGTATCCACATCGGGCTTTTCCATCATCGACAAAAACTGCCGCGCATAGGCTGACAGCGACTCCACATAACGGCGCTGACCCTCGGCATACAGCGTGTCAAAAGCCAGCGATGACTTGCCCGAACCGGACAGACCGGTAATGACGATAAGCGTATTGCGCGGCAGGCTGAGGTCGATATTTTTCAGATTGTGCGTGCGTGCGCCACGTAGTTCGATGCTGTCCACTGGTACATCCGAGTTGGCCGAAAACGCGCCATTATACAGGCTTGCCCAACGTGGCGCGCGCGACGCTCTATGCCAGTTCAGCAGTCATAACCTGAATCTGCTAGAATTTGCCTTTTTTATGCTGACTGGGAGCATGCGCGCTATGGCTTCTTCTGCCGACTCGATGAATGCCGTTGAACGCCGCGCCATGAGCGGGCTGTCGCTGGTGTTTGCCTTCCGCATGCTGGGCATGTTTATGGTGCTGCCGGTGTTGGCGACCTACGGCTCAGAGCTGGCCAGCCACTCGGGTCTGCCCATGCCCCTGTTGATTGGTATTGCTATTGGCGCTTACGGATTAACCCAAGCGGTGTTGCAGATTCCGTTTGGCATGCTGTCTGACCGCATTGGTCGCATGCCGGTCATTTATGGCGGGCTGCTGGTATTTGCGCTGGGCAGTGCGGTAGCGGCCATGGCCAGCTCCATCGAAATGGTCATTCTGGGACGTGTTATTCAGGGGGCAGGGGCTATTTCTGCGGCGGTGATGGCGCTGTTGTCTGACGTGACCCGCGAACAACACCGCACCAAGGTTATGGCCGGCATCGGTATGAGCATTGGCCTGTCTTTTGTGGTGGCGATGATTCTGGGGCCGGTGATTGCCCGCTGGTTTGGCCTGTCGGGCCTGTTTTGGTTTACGGCGGCCATGGCGTTGTTCGGCATGGTGCTGGTGGCGGGTTGGGTGCCCAAGCCCGACAAACAACTGCGCCACCTAGATTCAGGTATCAACAAGCAAGCCTTGGGCAGGGTGTTTGCCGACCCGCAGTTGTGGCGGCTGGATGTCGGCATCTTTGTGCTGCACGCCCTGTTGATGGCCAGCTTCACCGTGTTGCCGCTGGTGTTGGTGGAGCAGGGCGGTTTGCCGCGTGACGAGCATTGGTGGGTCTATGTAATTGCCATGGTCAGCGGGTTTGTAATGATGGTGCCCTTTATCATCTACAGCGAAAAAAACCGTCAGCTCAAAAAAGTATTTCTGGGAGCCATTGCGCTGGTAGGGCTGAGCCAGCTGTATTTCTGGCTGCTGGGGTTTAATCTGGTTTTGCTGGTGATAGGTGCGGTGCTGTTCTTTGCTGCGTTCAATTTGCTGGAGGCAACCCTGCCGTCATTGGTCAGCAAACTAGCCCCGGCGGGGGCCAAGGGCACGGCCATGGGCATTTATGCTACCAGCCAGTTTCTGGGCGCGGCCGCTGGTGGTTTTCTAGGCGGCGGGCTTTATACTTTGGGTGGCAATGCAGCGGTTTTTGGCGGATGTGCGCTGCTTGCCGCACTCTGGTTCGTGTTTGCTGCTACCATGCAAGAACCGCCCTATGTCACCAGCACGCGACTGACGGTTGTTGCAGGCCAGCCCGCCATTGATGAGCTGCTGGCCTGCTTGCTAAGCCAGCCTGGCGTAATGGATGCGCTTTATGTGGCAGAGGATGCTGCGGTTTATGTAAAATTTGATACTAAACTTAATGAGCGCGAACGGCTGCAGGCACTGCTTGAAGGTCGCACAGCTGCGACCGCCTGAAACGCTGATACAAGGAGAACACCATGGCGCGTGGAGTGAACAAAGTTATCTTGATTGGCAACCTGGGTGGCGATCCCGATACCCGATACATGCCCAACGGTAATGCGGTGTGCAACATTACCCTTGCCACCAGTGATAGCTGGAAAGATAAAAACACCGGCCAATTACAGGAACGCACCGAATGGCACCGCGTGGTGTTTTTCGGCAAGCTGGCCGAGATTGCTGGGCAGTACCTGCGCAAGGGCTCCAAGGTGTATGTCGAAGGCCGTCTGCAAACCCGCGAGTGGGAAAAAGACGGCATCAAGCGCTATACCACTGAGGTGGTGGTGGATATGGGTGGCCAGATGCAGATGCTGGACGGTCGTGGCGAGGGCGGTGGCCAGCAGGATTATAACCGTGCTGCGCAGCCCAGCCAGGGTCAGGGTTTCCAGCCGAGCGCAGCGCCGGTGCCGCAGGCACAGCCACAGCAGCCACAATGGAGCGATAACTCTGGTTATCAGAATGCTCCGTCGCCAGCGCCACAGGCAGCTCCCCAGCCGCGTCCGGCTCCAGCGGCACAAATGCCGCCAGAGCAGCCACAAAGCTATGACAATTTTGACGACGACATTCCCTTCTAGTTTTCGCCACTCATCCGCTACAGCTTTTCTGTAGCGGAGCCGAGAGCGTAGCAGGCGCGTTAATACCACCATCCCGGGCGATGCACAGCCCGCCCCGACACAGTCAAAGGTCAGCATGCAGTTGAAAACAGTCTTATTGGGTGCCGGCAATGCGCTGGGACAGGCCCTGATTCGCCAAGGAGCCGAGCGCGATATCAGTTTTTTCGTGCCACGTCCGCCAGAGGGCGGCTGGACGCCTTCAACACTGACCGACCTGATTGACCAGGTGCGCCCGGATGTGGTGATCAACCTGGCTTTTTATTTTGACTGGTTTCAGGCAGGCAGGGTGGAGCCGGCCAAATTCATGCATCAGGCCGAAACCGTTGAGCGGCTGGCTCAACTGTGCAAACACTACAACTCCATCTTGATCCAGCCCTCCAGCTATCGCGTATTTGACGGCTGCAGGGCGACTGCCTACAGCGAAAAAAACGAATGCAATCCGCTGAGTCCACGTGGCCAAGCACTAATGGCCATGGAAGAGAGCGTGCGTTCCATTTGTTCGCGTTATGTCATTGTGCGCTTTGGCTGGCTGATGGACGATAGCCCAGAGGGCATGCTAGGGCGTGTGCTGCAGCGGGCTCAAGACCATGAAAGTATGGAAATGGCCGATGATCGCCGGGGTAACCCAACACCCATTGATGATGCGGCGCGTGTTGTGGTCGGCATCATGAATCAGCTGGATTGTAATGCGCCGTTATGGGGCACCTATCAGTACGGTGGCCAGGAAGCGGCCACCACACTGGCCGTGGCGGAAGCGATCTTGCAGGAGGCGCAAGGCTGGCGTCCAGAAATCCAGCTTGATGTCATTCCACGCCCGCACGCCCATTTTGAGGATGCCCACATCGAGCCTCAGCATGGCGTTCTGGATTGCAAAAAAATTACCCATGTATTTGGTATCAAACCGCGCTCTTGGCGTGCTGGCTTGGCCGAGTTGCTGGATAACTATTACCGTAATGTTTAAGCGGCTGTTGGCCGTATGCGCTGAGAATTGATGAGCATGGACCCGAAAAGCCAGGTGCTGCTGCGGCAGGCCGATTTGTTTAACGGCCCGTTGTTGCTGGCCGGTGCGCCGGCTGATGCACTGGGCGACGCTCTGATACAGGCGCAGCTTTGGAGCTGGCTGGCTGATGAATATCAGCCGCTGGCGCAACGCTACGGCGAGCGGGTGAGCTTTGGCCATCTGCCGCCCGCCACCCAGGCTGCGGCAGCGGTGTTGTTTCTGCCCAAGTCCCGCGAGCTGACCGACTATCTGTTGCAGGCTTTGGCCAGCTTGCCGAGCATGCAGCGGATTTTTATGGTGGGCGAAAAAAAAGCCGGTATCGAGCGTGCGGCCAAGCAGCTGCAGGCCTTGGGTATAAGTTGGAAGCTGGACAGCGCCCGTCATTGCCAGCTGTGGCAGTGTGAACTGGAGCCGGCCGCCGGTAGCGGCCCGTCGCTGGAAGCCAAACAGCAACGTTTTGTGGTGACGCATGCGCAGTGCGAGCTGCAGGTGTGCAGCTTGCCGGGCGTGTTCAGCCATGGCCGCTTGGACCTAGGCACAGCACTGTTATTGGAGCATCTGGACGGCCTGCCGCAGGGGCACTGGTTGGATTTTGGCTGTGGTGCAGGCGTGCTGGGCGCAGCCCTGAAACACGGTTACCCGCAGGCTGAAGTTAGCCTGCTGGATGTGGATGCCTTTGCACTGGAGAGCAGCCGGCGCACCCTGATGCTTAACGGGTTGCAGGCCAATGTGCTGGCGGGAGCCGGTATTGCTGATGCACCGGCTGGGCTGGCCGCCATTATTAGTAATCCGCCGTTTCATAAGGGCGTGCACACCCATTACCGCGCCACCGAGCAGCTGATCGAACAGGCCGCCCGTCATTTGCGCCTCGGTGGCGAGTTGCGCTTGGTGGCCAACAGTTTTTTGCGCTACCCCGAGCTGATCGAGCGCCATCTGGGTGCGTGCCGAGTTCTGGCTGAGCGCGACGGGTTCAAGGTTTACAGCGCCCTGCGCGCCCGCTAAATGCCTGTGTCTTTACTGCAAGAGGTCATTGTTTTATGAGTCAGCCGTATATTTTTGATGTACAGGGCAGCGACGCCTTTGATCAGCTGGTGATCGAAAACTCCTTTGTCAAACCGGTATTGGTGGATTTCTGGGCGGACTGGTGTGCACCCTGCAAGGCGTTGATGCCAATGCTGGAAAAAATTGCGACGCATTACAATGGCGAGCTGTTGTTGGCCAAGGTCAATTGCGATGTGGAGCAGGAAACCGTAGCCCGCTTCGGCGTGCGCAGCTTGCCAACGGTTGTGCTATTTAAGGACGGGCAGCCGGTGGACGGTTTCGCCGGTGCGCAGCCGGAATCGCAAATCCGTGAAATGTTGGCCAAATATGTGGCTGAACCGGCAGAGCCTGATATGACCCCGCTGGAGCACGCACAGCAGCGCTTTGCTGAGGGCGCTTTTGGGGAGGCGGAGGCGGTGTTGCAGGCGCTGTTACAGGACGACAACAGCAATGAACAAGCGCTGATTTTGTATGGCCGCTGCCTGATCGAGCGTGATGCGCTGGTTGATGCTGAGCAGGTATTGAATGCCGTCAAGGCTGACACACACAAACATGAGCTGGCAGCGGCCAAAGCGCAGCTGGCATTTTTGCGTCAAGCTGAAGGGCTGCCGGAAATGGCCGAACTCAAGTCGCGGCTGGCGCAGAACAGTGTAGATGATGAAGCAGCCTATCAGCTGGCTATCTGGCAGCTGGCGCGCCAGCAGTACGAGCCGGCGCTGGCAGCTCTGCTGCAACTGTTTGTGCGCAACCGCAGCTATGGCGAGGGTGCTGCACACCGCACATTGCTGCAGGTGTTTGAGCTGCTGGGCAGCGCGCATCCGCTGGTTACGCTGTACCGCCGCAAGCTGTATCAGGTGCTGTATTAAGCCCTGAGCGGATCGATGACCACAAAAAAGGGCGCTCCAGAGAGCGCCCTTTTGCTTGTTTGGTCAACAATTAGAACTTGTAGCCCAGACCAACCATGTAAACCCATGGCTTAACGTCAACGTTGACCTTGGTACGACCGGCGATGGTGTTCAGGGTCGCATCGGTGTCGATGTCGATGTAACGGACTTGGCCGTTGATCATCAGCTTGTCGGTCAGCATGTAGTCAGCACCCACCTGGGCAGCCAGGCCCCAAGAGTTTTTGACTTTGAAACCGTTGGCGCCCAAGCCGCTTTTGGCAGTGCTGGACAGGTTTTCGTCAAAGAACCAGGTGTAGTTGATGCCGGCACCCACGTACGGCTGGAAGGCGGACTTGCTGTCCAGTGGGTAGTACACGGCGCTCAGGGTGGGTGGCAGGTGCTTCAGGCTACCCAGTTGCATGCTGCCCACTGCGGTGTTTTTGATGTGCACGTCGTGCTTGAACGGAGTAGCCGCCAGCAGCTCGATACCGATATTGTCGGTGACCATGTAGGCAAAGTTCAGACCCAGCTGGGTGTCGTTGTCCAGGGTGGCCTTGCCGCCCAGATTGCCCAGAGCGGAAGTTTTAACGCCAGAAGTGCTTTCGTGGGTGGTTACAGTCACGGCACCAGCACGAACAATGATGTCGCCCGCTTCGTGGGCTTGTACGGCAGGGGTGGCAACAGCAGCAGCCAGAACGGCGGTGGCCAGAAGAGTTTTACGCATAGGTAGTGCTCCGGGGAGTGTGGATTGTACTTTGGTTGAGAATGCAGACATATTATGCACTGATACATAAGAGTTGTTGATGCACGTCAATAGGCCGGCTGCGAAGCGTGTATTTGACTGTGGGTACACGGACATTCTGTCCCCGGCTGCAGCTTTGTGGGCAAAAAAGGGGTAGAATTAGCGTATTGTCTTTCCATGAGTTGAGGTTGCCATGCCGTCGCGCACCAGTCTGAGCCGTTTCCTGATTGAACAAACCCGTGCCCATGAAACTCCTGCCGAGCTGCGCTTTCTGATCGAAGTCGTATCCCGCGCCTGTAAATTAATCAATCGCCAGATTAGCAAGGGTGCGCTCGAAGGTGTGCTGGGCAACTACGGCACCGAAAACGTACAGGGCGAAATGCAAAAAAAGCTGGACGTGCTGTCCAATGAAATTTTGCTGGAAGCTAACGAGTGGGGCGGTCACCTGGCGGGTATGGCCTCCGAAGAAATGGAAAAGCCGTACCAGATTCCCGGCTGCTTCCCCAAGGGCTCCTATCTGCTGGTATTTGATCCGCTGGACGGTTCCAGCAACATCGACATTAACGTATCCGTGGGTACCATTTTCTCGGTACTGACCTGTCCCGATCGTGACGATATCTGCGGCATTCTGGATGACGAAGACTTCCTGCAGCCCGGTGTTAAACAGGTGGCGGCTGGTTACGCCATTTACGGACCGCAGACCATGCTGGTACTGAGCATGGGCAATGGCGTCAAGGGCTTTACTCTGGACATTGACCTGGGTTCGTTCATTCTGACCCACGACAACATGACCATTCCCGAGGCCAGTGCCGAGTTTGGTATCAATATGTCCAATCAGCGTCACTGGGAAGAGCCGGTGCAGCGCTATGTCAACGAAATGCTGGCCGGTAAGGAAGGTCCGCTGGGCAAGGACTACAACATGCGCTGGACCGCCTCCATGGTGGCTGATATTCACCGCATTCTGACCCGCGGCGGCATTTTCATGTACCCGTGGGACAAGCGCATGGACGATGCCAAGGGCAAACAGCGCCTGATGTACGAAGCCAATCCCATGGCCATGCTGGTTGAGCAGGCCGGTGGCGCTGCCACTAACGGCCGCATTCGCATCATGGACGTGCGCCCTGAAAAACTGCACGAGCGGGTGCCGGTATTTATGGGTTCCAAGGAAGAAGTCGAGCGCATCACCAAATACCACAAAGAAAAAGGCTGATTGTTGCCTTGCGCAACCAACGACACCCGGCCATAGCCGGGTGTTTGCATTTTAGGGTTGCTGCTTGGCTTAAATTGACGCTGCATGTCGGCGGCAGACTTGGCGAGAGTGGTCGCGCTGTGGGTCAAAAGCGCGGGCGAATGGTGAGTTTTAGCTGCTGCGTGCTGTGGGCAACAGGATGATCTGGAGAACTGTATGAAAGTGTTAATTCAGCGCGTATCTGCTGCAAAAGTTGAAGTAAAAGGTGAGGTATGCGGCCAGATTGAGCGCGGCATTTTGGCGCTGGTCGGATTAGAGCCGGGAGACGGCCAACCGCAGCTAGAAAAGATGTTGCACAAGCTGCTTAATTACCGCATTTTCCCCGATGCCGAGGGGCGTATGAACTGCTCGGTGCAGGATGTGCAGGGCGGTTTGTTGCTGGTATCACAATTTACGCTGGCGGCCGATACCCGCAGCGGTTTGCGCCCGGGCTTTTCTACCGCCGCTGCGCCAGAGCAGGCTGAGCAGCTGTTTGTGCAGTTTGTTGCTATGGCGCGGCAGGTCTGGCCGCAGGTGGCCACCGGCTGCTTTGGTGCTGATATGCAGGTGAGCTTGACCAACGATGGGCCGGTGACTTTTTTATTGCAGGCATGAGATGGGGCGCTTGTCATTTTGCGCGTTATGCAGTTGTGCAGCTTGGTGGTAGACGGCTTGAGCCACTGCACTGACACCGATGCGCTAACAGTGCGCCACGTTGCCATTCTGCGCGAAGCAAAGCGTAGTCGCAGAATCCAAGTTAGCTTTGCTTGTGCGGTGTTCTAAACTTGTTGTATCCACGCTAGCAATGGTGTTGGACCCTGCGACTGCGCGCAGGGTGACAGGCTAGGGCGCGTAGGGTGACGAGAACACGACGGCATGTGCACATTTGCGACTGCGCGCAGGGTGGCAGAGCAGGGCGTGCCGTCCAGAGGCTAGGGCGCGCAGGCGCGCCAGCCTGTTCGGCTCGGCTCAGGGCGTCTGTCAGATAAGCGTGCATGCCGTTGGCAATCCAGATGCGGCTGGATAGTCGCCATTGGTGGCGAAATTTGCTACAATCCCGCCTCTTTTTTGCTTGTCAAGCCAGCGCGCTGTTTTCATGAAGCTTTTTGTCAAACCTTTCGCCGAAATTACCATCAAGAGCCGTCCGGTACGTCGCCAGTTTATTTTACAGCTAGGGCGCAATATCCGTAATGTGCTCAAGGACCTGGACCCAGCCATTCGCACCAGCGGCGAGTGGGACAACATTGATGTCACCAGCAGCCTGACCGCGCCGGATGCCCAGCAACAGCTGATTGAGCGGCTGCGCACGGTGCCGGGCGTTGCCCATTTTTATCAGGTACTGGACTTTGAGCTGCCAGACAGCATGCAGGCTATTGCCGATCATTGTGCGGAACACTATGCACCGCTATTGAGGGATAAAAATTTTGCCGTGCGTTGTAAGCGCGTGGGCAAGCACGAATTTACCTCAATGGATGTTGAGCGCGAAGTGGGTAGTCTGCTGCGTCAACAGTGCGGTGCTGCCGGTATTCAGCTAAGCAAACCACAGGTTGAGGTGCGGATGGAAATTCGCCATCAGCGCTTGTTGGTGGAGTTTAATCGCCAAGAGGGTATTGGTGGTTATCCGTTAGGTTCGATTGAGCAGGCGCTGGTATTGATGTCCGGCGGTTTTGATTCCACTGTGGCGGCGTATCAACTTATGCGCCGTGGTTTGCTTACGCATTTTTGCTTTTTTAATCTGGGCGGTCGTGCCCACGAATTGGGCGTAATGGAAGTTGCCCATTATTTGTGGGAAAAGTTTGGCCGCTCGC
This sequence comes from Thiopseudomonas sp., assembly GCA_018384595.1. GTDB lineage: Bacteria > Pseudomonadota > Gammaproteobacteria > Pseudomonadales > Pseudomonadaceae > Thiopseudomonas. The sequence goes on along the minus strand of JAHAYO010000005.1, from coordinate 1,193 downwards.
ATCGGGTGCTGTTTGTTAGTGTGCCTTTTGAAGAGGTGCTGGCCGATATTCTGGGCAATGTCGATAACAGCCAGATGGGCGTGGTGCTCAAGCGCCAGATGCTGCGTGCGGCAGAAAAAATTGCCGATGGCCTGCAAATTGACACCCTAGCCACCGGCGAGGCGATTTCTCAGGTGTCCAGCCAGACTTTGACTAACCTTGCGGTGATCGACAAAGCCACCGATAAGCTGGTGCTGCGGCCATTGGTGGCTGCGCACAAACAGGACATTATTGATACTGCCGAGGCGATTGGTACGGCGGATTTTGCCAAACATATGCCGGAATATTGCGGGGTGATTTCCGTTAATCCGACCACCAAGGCCAAGCTGGGGCGTATTCGACGCGAAGAAGAAAGCCTGAGCGCGCAGTTGCTTGAACAAGCTGTCGCCCGTGCCCGTTTTATTACCGTGGATCGGTTGCTGGAAGAGCTTAGCGAAGATGTGCAGGTGGAAATGGTCGATAAGGCATTGTCCGGGCAGGTAGTGGTGGATATTCGCCATCCTGACGAGGCCGAAGATCATCCGCTAGAGCTTAACGGCGTGGAGCAGATTCAACTGCCGTTTTATGCGGTCAACAGTAAGTTCAAAGAACTGGACAGCAATCGGCAGTATTTGCTGTATTGCGATAAAGGGGTGATGAGTCGTTTGCACTGCCATCACCTGCTGCATGAAGGCCATGCCAATGTGCGGGTTTATCGGCCTTGATAGTTTGTGTTAGCGGCTCTGAGGTATGGGTCTGCAAACACGCCGCAAGTACATCCTTGTAGGCTCTGCAACGCCATTCATGGCGTTGCAAGGTTTGCAACCCATACCCCATACCCCAGAGCCGCTGCGCCACCACCAATGCGCCGGCAGGCTAGGGCGGCAAAGAGTAATAGTGGCGGGCAGAGTGTTTGATGGCAGCGCCATTGTATGTGGAGTAAAGCTATGATGGCATGGATGCCATCATAGAGCCTGCAGGGATGTATTCACGGCGACTTTACGGAACATACAATGGCTGGGCCCAGAGGAAAATAGTAGAGCGTACCTGCGTAGCTAAACCGAGCAAGAAAATTTTAACCAAGAGAAAATCACAGTGATTGAGAAACTAAGAAACATCGCCATTATTGCCCACGTTGACCACGGCAAAACCACTCTGGTTGATGCCCTGCTGCG
>JAHAYO010000100.1 GCA_018384595.1 Thiopseudomonas sp. | reverse complement strand
CCAACCTGGAGGCCAAGCGCCTTGCAGGCTTCAATCAGGTCAGAAACAAGAAATGGCGGGGTGAACTGCTGTAGCAAAAGCTCGGCAGAAAACGGCTGGCGGTAATAATCTGAAAAGTTGCTAAGCAACCAAACGACATCATCTGTCTTCAGTGTTTTTGATAATAAAAGACTGTGCGAAAAAGATCCCTGCATGCCCAGCATTCCATAAAGTGGGATAGCAGATAATCTCAGAATATACTTTTATATCAATCAAAAAAATACGAACTGCAAAGCGGTTCACATATATGCAATGTATCGCGAAGCAAGCCTGGTTTCTAGCAGCTGCTTCCTTGGCCTCCTGCTGTTGAAAAACACCACAGGTATTGTCAAAGCGTCTGAACAGGCAACAGCTTGGTTAACTGCGCTGACCAACAAACGCTTGAGGCAATATGGCTCGCCGTCCGGTACGCCGGCTGAGAGTAACCTACCTCGGTTTTTGATACCATGCGTGGCATGGAGCCTACAGGGATGTACTTGCGGCGTCTTTGCGTAATCAGGGTTCTCCGCCTAATCGCACAAACCACAAACATCACCACCCCCTTCAAACAAAAAAGAAAACTACCATGTTAGAAATCCGCCATTTAAAAACCCTAATTGCCCTGCGTGATGCCGACAGCATGGTTGATGCCGCCGAGCGCCTGCACCTAACTCAGTCCGCGCTGTCGCACCAGTTCAAGGAACTGGAAGAACGCCTCGGCATGCAGTTATTTGTGCGCAAAACCAAACCCATCCGCTTTTCCAGCGCCGGCTTGCGCCTGCTGCAACTGGCCGATGCCGTATTACCACTTATGCGCGGAGCGGAGCGCGATATGGCACGTTTGCAAGGTGGCAGCGCCGGACGGCTGCACATGGCCATCGAGTGCCATAGCTGCTTTCAGTGGCTAATGCCGACCATTGACCAGTTCCGCGAAGCTTGGCCAGAGGTGGAGCTGGATCTGGCCTCGGGGTTTGCCTTTGCTCCACTGCCAGCGCTCGCGCGTGGCGACCTGGATTTGGTGGTGACTTCTGATCCGGTGGAATTGACAGGCATTAGCTACATTCCGCTGTTTGCTTACGAGGCATTGCTGGCGGTGGCTAATCAGCATCCACTGGCGGAAAAAAGCCACATTGTGCCGCAAGATTTAAGCAACGAAGTGCTCATTACCTATCCAGTGGAGCGCGACCGGCTGGATATTTTCAATCATTTTCTGGAACCTGCCGACATTGAGCCGCTCAGTGTGCGCACTTCAGAGCTGACCATCATGATGATGCAACTGGTGGCCAGCGGGCGCGGCGTGTGCTGCCTGCCCAACTGGGCCATTCACGAATACAGTAGCAAGGGCTATGTAACGGTAAAAAAACTCGGCGAAAAGGGGTTGTTTTCGACGCTATACGCCGCCATTCGCAGCGATATGCTGGAAGCAGCTTTTATGCAGGATTTCTTGCTAACCGCTAAAGACACTTCGTTTAGCACGCTGGCTGGAGTCACCCCAGCCAAAAAATAAGCGGCAATCAGCCCAGCAGGATAATGCCCCAGACCAGGGCAATGATGCTCAAGCCAATCATCTGGGCGGCACTGCCCATATCTTTGGCATTTTTAGATAGCGGATGGTGCTCCAGCGAGATGCGGTCCACCACCGCTTCAATCGCCGAGTTGAACAGCTCGATAATCAGCGACAGTAAACACACTGCCACCATCAAGGCGCGTTCCACTGCAGTCACAGAGAACAAGAACGCCAGCGGTAGCAGGATCAGATTGAGCACTACCAGCTGGCGGAAAGCTGCTTCGCCACTAAAGGCTGCCTTGAGGCCATCCAGTGAATAGCCGGCTGCATTGACGATACGCTGCCAGCCACTACGGCCTTTGAAGGGAGAGGTCATAAGGCTCAAACAGGCTGAGGAATGGACTCCATCTGTTGCAATAGCAGCGCCGCTTGGGTGCGGGTGCGTACATTGAGCTTGCGGAAAATGGCGGTTACGTGTGCCTTGACGGTCGCTTCAGACACATTGAGGTCATAGGCAATCTGTTTGTTGAGCAGCCCGTCACACACCATAGTCAGGACACGAAATTGTTGCGGGGTCAGGCTGGCCAGACCTGCGCTGGCGGCCTTTTCTTCTTCGGTCATGACCTGCTCTTCATCGGTCTGCACCGGCCACCAGTCATCACCGTCAAGGATGGTTTGCACCGCCTGCTGAATCTGCTCTAGCGAACTGGACTTGGGAATGAAGCCGCTGGCACCGAACTCGCGAGATCGCGCCATGATGGAGGATTCTTCTTGCGCCGAAATCATCACTACTGGAATTTGCGGATACTGGCCGCGCAACAGCACCAAGCCAGAAAAGCCATGGGCGCCGGGCATGTTCAGGTCAAGCAGCACCAGATCCCAGTCAGATTTTTCAGCCAGCCGTGCTTCAAGTTGGGCGATGCTTTCAGCCTCAACCAAACGCACGTTTTCGCCTAACGCGATGGTGAGCGCCTGCTGCAGGGCGCTGCGAAACAGCGGGTGATCGTCGGCAATCAGAATGTCATAAACAGCCATGGGATAAAAACCTGTCTCTATACTCAAAGCCAAATCGGCACAAACGTTACGAAATAATGCCGCTATCACACAGCATGCCTGTCTGGCGGGCAAAAATCCGTTATGCCTAGGAGCCGTCCTGAGTTATGGCCGACTTTTCTACCCGTAATCAATGCACGGGATCCATTCACCTTGCCGCCAAACGCAGCCACTTACCTTATACGAAGGCCCAAGCCAGTACAAGACTATTTGAGAATATGAAAGTTTTGTTGATCCACGCCTAAAAATGCACATAAAGCCACACAACTGGCCTGCTTTTACGTCATGCAACACCGATCCGTAACTGCGCCTGCCAAGATAGAAAGCAGGCTGCCCAGCTAATCAGGTTGCTGCAACAGCTTCTGTTCCTGCTCTGGGGTCAGTGGCCGCTTTGCTGCCAGATAATGCCGGTTAAAACGGGCAAACCAGTCAGCCAGCGCGTGCGCGGCTTGGGTATCGCCCGCCTGTTGTAAACAGTGCACCATCACTTCGGCAGTAGACAGCTGCTGCGGGCTGCCGGCAGTGCGCAGGTGATAGCGCGACACCTGTTCAGGTTGCAGACTGAATACCGGCAACTGTTGCAGATAGGGCGATTTTCGATACATTTTGCGCGCCTCGGGCCAGGTGCCGTCAAGCAGCACAAACAGCGGGCGTTTACCCTCTTGCGCACAGGCAGCAAGCGGCACGCTGTGCACCACCGTCTGGCCGGCCACCGCAGCGTCTGCTGGAAATACCAGCCAAGGCTGCCACTGCGCATCATTCAGCAATGCCAGTAAGCCGGCATCAGGCTCGGTGCGCGACCAGAGAAAAGCATGGGTATCGGCCACCACATCCGCAATCAACCAACCGGTGTTGCTGGGCTTGAGCGG
>JAHAYO010000041.1 GCA_018384595.1 Thiopseudomonas sp. | reverse complement strand
CCGTGCCGGTGTTGCCAGGTGTACATCCAGCGGTCGCTTTTGTATTCGGACTGACGCTTGCGCTCTTTTTCCTGATCATCACCCAGCCAAGCACCGCCAATGAGGCCTTCGCTTTTCTTGGTTAGATAGCGGAACTCACCCTCGGTCAGCAGACCGCGCTTGCTCATGTAGTTGGGGTACAGAGTGGCATCCATGTGGGGTGCCAGGTTGATGTAATAGGGGGTGGTCAGGTCCACGCCTTTACGTCTGCTGTAGCTGATGCTGGGCGGCAGGAAGCCAGACTGGCGGCGGTCGTCAATCGGGAAGCTGATGTAGGGCGTGTAAAGCACTGGTACGTTTTTTACCCTAAGGGTGACGTTGGTGGCGGTGCCGAAGCCGGTGTCTGGATTGAGGGTGATGTTGTTGCCCTGTAGGTGCCAGTCATTGTTGCCCGGTGTACAGCTGGTGTAGCTGCCGTTTTTCAGCCGTATGATGCCCTCTTCCTGGCGCTTGATGTAGTTGGCGCTGCCACGGGTTTTCATGTCGTGCATCACGTATTCGGCGTTGTCGATCTGGGCTTCGCCGGAATCGAGCTGGATGCTGGCATGATCGCCCACAATCAGTATGTTGCGGTCACGCAGGCTGACATGGCCGTCTAGCTGGCCAAGGTTGTTGAGCTGGTTGAGCTCGGCGCTGTCGCCGGTAAACTGCAGGCTGGACTGGCGCAGAACCACATTGCCATCCAAGCGGGTGATTTGCTCTTGCTGGTTGTAGCTGGATGTATCAGCGCTGGCAAAAATGGGTGACTGATTCAGCGGGGTGTTGTCGTCGCGGCCAAGACGCGCAGGTTCGACATAGGTGCCGGCGCAGTAAGGTGCAATTTCGGCCAGCTGGCCTTCGTTGAGCTGCTCGCGGGGAATCCAGTCCAGATGCGCATAAGGGTTGGCAGCAGTGCTGCGCTGAATTTCGGGCGGTGTTTCGGAGGCGGACGCAGCGGGGGCGACGGCAGCGGTCTTGCTACGGCTTGCCTGGCCGGCTTCAGCGTGAACCACGGGACGCGGGGCTACACGCGTTTTGTCTTCCGTTACACACAGCCACTGTCCATTGGCACCGATGGTGCAGTTGAACTCGGTGGCCATGGCCTGTGGTGAGGTTAAGGGCTGGAGTGCTGCGATAACGCCCAATGCCAGCGCAGTGGGACGTAAAACCTGGGTGGGTTGAGTCATTGTGTCAGAATCCGTACGGCCTGCTGTCAGGAGCTGAAGTTCCCGCGCAGCTCGAACACGGGATAAAGATCATAGATAATAAAGCATGGCTCGCTTTCGGGCTAGCATCCCTTGGAGAAATAGAAATGCCGGAACAACAGGCGAAGGTAGTGGATCAGCGGTTTTTGGCGTTGCAGGCATGGTTTGCAGGGCAGGCACCGCATGTGGCCGCCCAGTTGAATAGAGCGCGGCTGCCGCAAGGCGAATGGCAAGTGGGTGGCAGTGATGCCAGCTTTCGGCGTTACTTTCGCTGGCGCAGTGAATCGTTGCAGTTGGTGTTGATGGACGCACCGCCGCCGCAGGAAGATTGTCGGCCCTTTGTGCGCATGGCGCAGATGCTGGGACACGCTGGTCTCAATGTGCCGCGTATTTTGGCACAGGATGTGCAGCAGGGCTTTCTGGTGCTCAGTGATCTGGGTGAGCACACCTGGCTGCAAGTCTTGGATGCGGACAATGCCGACGCCCTGTTTCGTCAGGCGCTGGCGGTGCTGGTGCAGATGCAGCAGATCAAGGTGGCGGGCAGCGGTTTGCCCCGTTACGACGAGGCGCTGCTGCGCCGCGAGCTGGAGCTGTTTCCCGACTGGTACGTGGCACATGAGCTAGGTGTGCAGCTGGACGCCCAGCAGCGGCAGTGGTGGCAACAGGGCTGTGAGCTGTTGGTGCAGGCAGCTCTGGCCCAGTCCAGGGTGCTGGTACATCGCGATTTTATGCCGCGCAATCTGATGGCGGATGCAAGCGAGCCGGGCGTACTGGATTTTCAGGATGCGGTGATCGGGCCGATCAGTTATGACGTGATCAGTCTGTTCCGTGATGCGTTTATCAGCTGGCCGGACGAGCAGGTACATGGCTGGCTGCAGCACTACTGGCAGCAGGCGCGCAATGCTGGGCTGCCGGTGCCGGAGCGCTTTGCCAGCTTTGTTGTTGATTGCGACCTGATGGGCTTGCAGCGTCATCTTAAGGTGATCGGCATTTTTGCCCGTATTTGTCACCGTGATGGGAAGCTGGCTTATGTGCAGGATGTGCCGCGCTTCTTTGCCTATATCCGGCCAGTGCTGGGTCGTTATCCGCAGTTGCGCCCCTTACAGCTGTTACTGGACAGCTTGCCATTGCCGGAGGCTTGTCGATGAAAGCGATGATTCTGGCGGCGGGTAAGGGCGAGCGCATGCGCCCGCTGACCTTGCATACGCCCAAACCGTTGTTGCCAGTGGCAGGCAAGGCGTTGATTGAGTATCACATTGAGGCATTGGCGCGTGCCGGTTTTACCGAGCTGGTGATCAATCATGCTTGGCTGGGCGAGCAGCTGGAAGTGGCGTTGGGTGATGGCAGCCGCTATGGCGTCCGCATCTGTTATTCGGTGGAGCCGCAGCCGCTGGAAACCGGTGGCGGTATTTTCAATGCCCTGCCGTTGCTGGGCGATGCGCCCTTTGTGCTGGTCAATGGCGATGTCTGGACGGATTACGATTTTGCCTTGTTGCCGCGCCAGCTGGATGCTGACGCCCATCTGGTGCTGGTGGATAACCCAGCGCATCATCCGCAGGGCGACTTTGCCTTGGTGAGCGGGCAGGTGCGCTCGCACGGGCCTTCTTTGTTGACCTACAGCGGCATTGCCGTATTGCGCCCGCAGCTGTTTGCCGGGTGCGTAGCGGGCGCTTTTCCGTTGGCACCGCTGCTGCGCAAGGCGATGGCTGAAGGACGGGCGAGCGGCGAGCACTATGCCGGCCGCTGGCTGGATGTGGGCACGGTCGAGCGGCTCGCCCAAGCTGAACAGTGGGCTGTGCAGGGATGATGCTGCCTGCCGTAGTTGTATTTGCGTTGGCCATGTTGGGTTGGTGGCTGGCTAGCATCCCCGGCTTGCTGTTGGGCACGGTTATCGGCGTATGGCTGGACCGCCGCTTGGGTACGGATGGCTGGGGGGCGGTGCGCACTCGACTGCTTGGTTCGCGCAAGCCCGCCAATAAGCCCGATGCAACCATGGTGCAGTTTATGTTGCTGGGGCACCTGGCCAAGCTAAACGGGCGCGTGCTGCCCGCCCATATTCAGCAGGCGCGCATTGAAATGCGCCGCTTAGGGCTGGAAGGCTATCGCTACCAAGCGGCCATTGCTGCGTTTAATCAAGGGAAAAGTATGGAGCTGGCCGGCATGCGGCGCGGCTTGCAGAAGGGCTTTTCGGGCCCAGCCGCTGAGCAGCTATTGCTGAGTGGTTGGCGGCTGGTATGGGCGCAGGGGCGCAGCAGCCGCCAGCAATATGAGGTGATGAAGCAGTGTGCGGGCTGGCTGACGGTAACCACTGAGCGGCTGTTGCAGCTGGAGCAGCAGGTGAAGCCGGCGACTGGGTCGGCTGCCGGCAGTATGAAGGTGAGGCTAAGCGAGCGTGATCGCGCCTTGCAGTTGCTGGGGCTTAAACCGCCGGTGGAGGATTTTGCGCTGATACGTCGTGCTTATCGGCGCTTGCTGAGTGAGAACCATCCTGACCGTTTGATTGGCAGGGGGGCCAGTGCCGCGCAGGTGCAACTGGCCAATGACAAAACCCGCGCATTGCATGATGCCTACAGCCTGTTGCGCCAGTATTACCGAGCACGCTAGGCGGGACGCAGGTGTCGAGTCAGGGGTTGAGACCCTGCAGGTAGTGTGACAGCGCCTCGATGTCGGCATCAGACAGGGTGGTGGCGATCGGGATCATTTCTGACCCGGCACGGCGTGGGTCTTTGCTGCGGAACAGATTCAGCGCATGGCGGATGTAAGCCGCACGCTGGCCTGCCAGGCGAGGCTTGTCAAAACCGCCCATGCCCTCGTTGCCGTGACAGGCGGTGCACTGCAGGAAGCGGATTTTGCCTTGCTCGGCCAGATCGGGGCGTTCTGATTCTTTTTTCGTTACTTTTTGCATGCCGAAATACAGGGCAATATTGACGCGTTCTTCTTCAGTCAGGATTTTGGCCAGCTTGCTCATCACATAATCGCTGCGCTCGCCGGTGGCAAATTTCTCAAAGGCGGTAAACAAGTATTGCGGGTTTTGTTCGGCCAGATTGGGGATGTCGTCGCGGGTGCTGTTGCCGTCCTTGCCATGGCAGTAGCTGCAGAGTGTGACGCGCTCTTCGCCTTTGGCATAGGCCTGCTGGGTCAGCTCGGGGTCGGATTGCAGGCGCTGCAGACGCTGTATGGCGTCCTGGATGTCGGATGCCTGGGCGTACTGTAGGCAGCTGGACATGAGCAGGATGGAAAGGCAGAGGGTGCGCAAGGAAACGGGTTTATGCATGGTCAGTCCGTTGTCGAAGGGTGGGGTGAATTGAAGCATTCAAGCCGAGTTTGGCCGAGTTAATATTGATTTGAAACAAAAACTTGATTATTGCTCGCTGTCAAAAAGTATGAGACGGCCTTTGATCCGGCGCAGCGCCTCATTGTGTTGTAACGCAAGTACAGGCTCCTTAAGCAGTACCTGCAGGTAGCGGCTGTCAGGATTACGCTTGCTGGCGTCCAGGCGTTGCTTGGCTGGGCCGGCTGCGGCAGGCGCATAATAATCGGTGATCGGCAGTTTGCAACTCCCGGCCAGCGCTGCAAGGGTGGCAGCGTCTGCGGGCAGGCCAGAAGTGGGCTGGGAGGGGTGTAATAAAATCAGCGCGTCCGGCGGTGTTGGCATATTACAGGCGGTATGCAGCAACCAGTATGCGCCTTCGCGCTGACCCAGCAAGACCAAGGGCGCGGACTGCTCACGGGCCATCTGTATGGCTGCGTCGAGCAGTGACTGCACGGAGGTTGGGTAGTCGGCGGGGGGCGGCATGTCCGTGGCTACGGGCGCGAGCAGCGTATTATCTGATTGCGGCAGGGTAGTTTCGGCAGGCTTATTATCGGTATCGGTATCGGTATTGTCTGCCGCAGCTGTGTCGTTATCTGCAGTCAGCTCATCGTCTGCATTGGACGTGTCATCGCTGCCTTCAGCGTCGTGCGTTGTATCGCTGTCAGCCGCTGGGGCGGGCGCAACCGACGGGGTGGATAGCCTGAGCGCGATAAACTCTGGCTCAGGCAGTTGCAGGCTAAGGCTGTGCCAGCCGGCGTCGGGCAGTTGGCGGCGTAACAGATCCAAGGTGTCGGTGCTATCGGCGGGCTGTCCGTAGCCGGGCAGCAGAATGATCCAGCCGCGTGCCGGCGTGCGGTTGGCTGGTCGGTACAGGGCACCTGCGTCGAGGTCGTCTGCCACGATGGCGCGAAACTCGTCAGGATAGGCCTGTTGCAGGCGCTGCAATTGCAGGCTGCTCCAGCGCTGCAGGGCGGGGCGCTCGATAGGTGGAGTGGGCGCGTTATCGGTTTCGGTTGTTGTGCTCAGCTCGCTGCTGTCGCTAGGGGTGTCAGTGACCTCGTTGGCCCAAACCTGGGTCAGCAGGCAGCCGGCCAGCAGGCAGAATAACCATTTTTTCATGGAGTATTACCTAGGCTGAGCAGGAAAGTTCGCATCCTGTTCTTGGATGTGCTTGAGGTAGCGTCGGAAAATATGCGAGAGCACATCGTTAGCGTGTTGCAGCTCTTCTGTGTTCATTTGGCCGTCGAGTAGATCGCTGGCATCAAAGGCGTCTTCTGAGCCGTTGATGGCGGCCATTTTTAAAATCACGTACGCCTGTGGACGGTTGATGCTGACGCCTTCACCGCGCGCGAACATCAGGCCCAGTCTGAGTTGTGCATCGGCATGACCCTGCAGCGATGCCTGCTCAAACCAGTGCAGCGCTTTGCTGTAATTACGCTCGGTCAAGATGCCTTGATAAAAATAGTCGCCCAACTGGTACTGGGCATTGGCATGCCCGAGTTCGGCTTGACGAACGCACAGCTCAAGCTCGGCTGCCAGTAGCGGGCCGTACTGCAGTGGCTGGCAGGTGCGCGGGGCGGCTTCGATCAGCAGCGGGGGCTCCTCGTCAGCATGAAGAGGTGGCAGGGCCAGTGCAAGCAGAAGGCTGGACAGGGTAAGATACGCCGCTTTCATCGCTACAAAAAGGTTCCGTGTCAGATGTAGTGTCGGGCAGACATTGTAGCAAGATGAGCCGCGTGCGCCCATGGCCGCAGCAGGGGCTGTGGACGTTGCAAGCGGGTTTTTTGGATAACGATTAAGCGATGCGCATCAAACAGAGACATGTTCCCGGCGCTTTGCCGGACCTGCAGGGCGTGCCGCCCCTGCTGACCCGCATTTATGCCGCCCGTGGCGTGCGCCATGCCCGCGAGCTGGATACCGGGTTGCAGCAGCTGCAGCCTTACCATGGTTTCAAGGGAATAACAGCGGCGGTCGAATTGCTGTTGGATGCGATTGAGCAACAGCAGCGTATTCTGATTGTGGGTGATTTTGATGCCGACGGTGCCACCGCCACTGCCACCGGTGTGCTGGGCCTGCGCATGTTGGGTGCGGCGCATGTGCACTATCTGGTGCCCAACCGGTTTGACTACGGCTATGGCTTGAGTCCGGAAATCGTTGCGGCAGCCGGCGAGTTGTCGCCGGACTTACTGGTGACGGTGGATAACGGTATTTCTAGTGTTGAAGGTGTGGCTGCGGCGCGTGCGGCTGGTATGCGCGTGCTGATTACCGATCACCACCTGCCGGGTGAACAGCTACCGGATGCGGACGCCATTGTGAATCCCAATCAGCCGGGCTGCGAGTTTCCCAGCAAGGCGCTGGCTGGCGTGGGCGTCATGTTTTATGTACTGCTGGCGCTGCGCGCACGCATGCGCGAGCTGGGGCATTTTGATCATCGTCCCGCCCCCAATCTGGCCGAGCTGCTGGATCTGGTGGCTCTGGGGACCGTGGCCGATGTGGTGCCGCTGGATGCCAATAACCGTATTTTGGTGCAGCAGGGGCTGGCGCGTATCCGTGCCGGGCGCACCCGTCCCGGTATCCGTGCATTGGTGGAAACGGGCCGGCGCAGTGTGTCGCAGCTGGTGGCCTCGGACCTGGGTTTTATCGTGGGGCCGCGCCTGAATGCGGCGGGCCGTATGGATGACATGCGGATCGGGATCGAGTGCCTGTTGGCGCCTGACCAAACTCTGGCGCAGCAGCGTGCGCAGCGGTTGGAAGAGCTGAACCAGAAACGTCGCCAAGTGGAACAGGGCATGCAGCAGGATGTGGCGCAGCAGCTGCAGACGCTGGATTTGCAGCAGCTGCCCTTTGGCCTGTGTGTGTACCAGCCTGATTGGCACCAAGGCGTGACGGGTATTTTGGCGGCGCGCCTGAAAGAAAAGCATCACCGGCCGGTGATTGCCTTTGCCGATGCCGGCGATGGCCTGCTTAAAGGCTCGGCACGCTCGGTGGCCGGTCTGCATATTCGTGACGCGCTGGATGCGGTGGCTACCCGTAACCCCGGCCTAATCAGTAAGTTTGGCGGGCATGCCATGGCCGCTGGACTGACCTTGGCTAGCGAGCATTTTGAGCGTTTTTCCGCAGCCTTTGATGCCTGCGTGCGTGAGCATCTGAGCGAAGCTGACTTGCAAGGGATGTGGGTAACGGACGGCGAGCTGGCCGAGAATGAGTTTCAACTGGAGCTGGCGCGCCTGCTGCGCATGGCCGGCCCTTGGGGGCAGCAGTTTCCTGAGCCGAGTTTTCATGGCCGCTTTCGCTTGCTAGAGCAGCGGTTGGTGGGTGAGCGTCACCTTAAACTGGTGTTGCAGCCGGAGCAGGGGCAGGTATCGGTGGAAGCCATTGCTTTTAATGTTGATCTGCACCAGTGGCCTAATCCCACTATCCGTTTGGCAGACATGGCTTATCGGCTGGATGTGAATGAGTTTCGTGGTCGGGAAAGTTTGCAGCTGATGGTTGAGCACTTGGTGGCTGTTGGGTAGTAGTTGTTTTGCACTGTGGTGGCTGAGCCGGGTGGGGCGCTACGTCAGGCTACGCTTGTCCGTGTCAGTGAACTGCCACGAACCGCTGATGCCTGACTTCGGCCCCACCCGGCTCGAATGTGCCTTGTGCGGGTTGGAGAGGTTGGTCCCGCTATCTGCGATAGCGGGATGCTGTCGCGGCGTGACTGACAAGCTTGTGTGAGCTGTTCAATTTGCGGCAGGTGTTGCCAGGCAGGCTGCCAGATAATGGAAAGCGATGCTTCTAGGCAGCAGTTGCAGGGCCTATCCAGTGACCACCGTAGTAAAGTCCATACACAGCGACAGCAGCCCGCCATCCGCGGATGGCGGGCTATCTCCCTCACCGCACAAGGTAAATTCGGGTCTGGCGGAGCGTTACACAGGCATTAGCTGCTCGGGTCATTTTAATGACACGAGTAGCGTCAGCCTGCTGTAATGCTCCACCAGACCCAGGCGCCACAGTGCAAACAGCCCAAGCATCACAGTGCAATCCCCCCTCTTTATCCGTTATAATTTACCGTTTCAAACTTTCACCAAAAGGTAGTCGCACACCATGGAAGTCAATCCAATTTACAACGCCATCGATGACCTGAAGGAACGCACTTCGGCCATCAGGGGGTATCTTTGACTACGCCAACAAGAAAGACCGTCTAGTAGAGGTCGAGCGCGAACTGGAAGACCCAGCCATCTGGAACGATCCAGAATATGCGCAAAATCTGGGCCGCGAGCGTTCCCAGCTGGCGCAGATTGTAGAAACCATCGAAGATTTGGACGGCAGCTTGGCGGATGCGCCTGAGCTGCTGGAAATGGCTGTTGAGGAAAAGGACGAAGAGGCCGTTGAGGACGTGCGCAGCGAAGTTGCCCGTCTGGAAGATATTCTGGCCAAGCTGGAGTTTCGTCGTATGTTCAGCGGCGAAATGGATGCCAATAACGCTTACCTCGACATCCAGGCCGGTTCGGGCGGTACTGAGGCGCAGGACTGGGCCAATATCCTGCTGCGCATGTACCTGCGCTGGGCTGATCACAACGGCTTCGAGGCCACCATTATGGAACTGTCCGCCGGTGAAGTGGCGGGTATCAAGGGCGCAACCCTGCATATCAAGGGTGACTACGCCTACGGTTGGTTGCGTACCGAGACCGGTGTGCATCGCTTGGTGCGCAAAAGCCCCTATGACTCAGGCAATCGCCGACACACGTCCTTTACTGCGGTTTTTGTCTCGCCAGAAATTGACGACAATATCGAAATCGACATCAATCCGGCGGATTTGCGCACCGACACCTACCGCTCATCCGGCGCGGGTGGTCAGCACGTCAACACCACCGACTCGGCGGTGCGTATCACCCACGTACCGACCAACACCGTGGTGTCGTGTCAGAACGAGCGCTCGCAACACGCCAACCGCGATACGGCGATGAAAATGCTGCGCGCCAAGCTGTACGAGCTGGAGCTGCAAAAGCGTAGCGAAGCTTCGCAGGCGCTGGAAGACAGTAAATCCGACATCGGCTGGGGCCACCAGATCCGCTCTTACGTGCTGGACCAGTCGCGCATCAAGGACTTGCGTACCAACATCGAAGAAAGCAACTGCGATGCCGTGCTCGATGGCGACATCAACGACTTCCTTGAAGCCAGCCTGAAAATGGGGCTGTAAACAGAATAACCCGGAAAAAATAATGACTGAACAAAGCCAGACCCAAGAACAACTTCAGGCCGAAGAAAACAAGCTGATCGCCCTGCGCAAAGAAAAACTTGCCGCTGCCCGCGCCAAGGGCAATGCCTTCCCTAACACTTTCCGCCCTAAGCACACATGCGTGGCGGTACAGAAACAGTACGCCGAGGCGAGCCGTGAAGAGTTAGAAGGCCAAGATATTCGCATCAAAATCGCCGGGCGCATCATGCTTAATCGCGGTCCGTTCATGGTGCTGCAGGATAGCAGCGGCCGTTTACAAGTATACGTAGACCGCAAAACACTGCCGGCAGAAACCCTTGCCGAAGCCAAAACCTGGGACCTGGGCGACATCATCGGTGCCGAGGGCAAACTGGCCCGCTCCGGCAAAGGCGACCTTTATGTGCACATGGACAGCGTACAACTGCTGACCAAATCCCTGCGCCCGCTGCCGGACAAGCATCACGGCCTAACCGATACCGAGCAGCGTTACCGCCAGCGCTACGTGGACCTGATCGTCAACGACGAAGTGCGCGAGACCTTCCGTGTGCGCAGCCAGGTCATCAGCCACATCCGCAATTTCCTCAATCAGCGCGGCTTTTTGGAAGTGGAAACACCGATGCTGCAAACCATTCCCGGCGGCGCAGCGGCCAAGCCATTCGAGACGCACCACAATGCGCTGGATTTGCCGATGTTTTTGCGTATCGCGCCCGAGCTGTACCTGAAACGTTTGGTGGTGGGCGGCTTTGACAAGGTGTTCGAAATTAACCGCAACTTCCGCAACGAAGGCGTCTCCACCCGTCATAACCCTGAGTTCACCATGCTGGAGTTCTATCACGCCTACGCCGATTATAAAGACAACATGGACCTGACCGAGGAACTGTTCCGCGAATTGGCGCAGGCCGTGCTGGGCAGCACCGATGTGCCCTACCAGGGCAAGGTGTTCCACTTTGGCGAGCCCTTTGCACGCCTGAGCCTGTTTGACTCCATCCTCAAATACAACGCGGACATCAGCGCCGACGACCTGAATGATATTGAGCGCTGCCGTGCACTGGCGAAAAAACACGGCGCACCGGTGCTGGGCCACGAAGGACTGGGCAAACTGCAAACCATGGTGTTTGAGGAAACCGTCGAGCACAAACTGGAACAGCCGACCTTTATTACCCAGTATCCGTTTGAGGTATCACCGCTGGCGCGGCGCAACGACGAAAACCCCGAGGTGACCGACCGTTTCGAGCTGTTTATCGGCGGGCGTGAAATTGCCAATGCCTATTCCGAACTCAACGACGCCGAAGACCAGGCGCAACGTTTTCTCGATCAGGTGGCCGACAAGGAAGCCGGTGACGACGAAGCCATGCATTACGATGCCGATTTTGTGCGCGCGCTGGAGTATGGCATGCCGCCAACCGCTGGTGAGGGTATCGGTATTGATCGCCTGGTGATGCTGCTGACTGACTCGCCGTCAATCCGCGATGTCATCCTGTTCCCGCACATGCGCCCGGAGCACTGAGATGACTGACAGTACGCCGGAAAAATTCAACCCGTTGCACATCATTGCCACGGCGGTGGCCACAGTGGTGGTTACCGTGTTTACGCTGGGCCATTACGGCTATCTGCACTTTGCCAAGCCTGAAGATGCTTTGCTCTTGGCCGAGTTCACCATGCTGAAGACCATTCCCGGCGAAGACTACCGTGCCTCGCTCAAGCCTGCTGAGCAAAACGCCCAGTGCATTGATGGCATTGTGGTGCTGTTTGATAACAAGCAAAAAGGTCTGAGCGGCGTGCTGGTGGACGATAAAAAGCGTGCCGTGCGCTGCTTGTAATACTTGTAGGATTACGCCACAGGGCGCATAGCCTGAATCGGGCCTGTGGTTTATGCTGTGGCGATTATTCGCAAAAGCATAACCACAGGAGGCACCATGGCACGCATCAGCCAGAGGGTTCACGATAACGTCCACATGTTTGGCGATTTGCTGGGCCAGACCATGAAGGCAGAGCGGGGCGAGGCGTTCCTGCACAAGGTTGAGCTGATCCGCACCGGCGCTAAAGCGGCACGGCGCGGATCACAGGAAGGACGTAAACAGCTAGAAGAAACCTTGGCCGGTTTGTCTGAAGATGAACTGTTGCCGGTGGCACGGGGCTTTAGCCAGTTTCTCAACCTAGCCAATATTGCCGATCAGTACCACTTGATGCGCCGTCGTCGCGACGATGACGAGCCGGCTTTTGAAGACCAGATGCTGACGCAAGTGCTAGAGCGGCTCAAGGCCTGTAACCAGTGCCCGCAAGCGCTGACTCAGGTTGTTGCCGGGCTGGATATTGAGCTGGTACTGACCGCGCACCCGACCGAGGTGTCGCGCCGTACCCTAATCATGAAATACGACGTGATTGCTCAGCAGCTGGCCGAACTGGACCATGCCAGTTTGCCGGCCGCCGAGCGCGAACGTCATGTGGCCAAGCTGCGCAGCCTGATTGCTGAAGTCTGGCACACCAGCGAGATCCGCAGCAGCCAGCCGACCCCGCAGGACGAGGCGCGTTGGGGCTTTGCTGTGATCGAGCGCTCGTTGTGGCAGGCCATTCCTAATGTACTACGCCATGTGGATGAGGTGCTGCGCGAACAGGGCGCTGGGCCGCTGCCGCTGGATGCTGCACCGATTCGCTTTGCCAGCTGGATGGGCGGCGACCGTGACGGCAACCCTAACGTCACCGCCAAGGTAACTCGGCATGTGTTGCGTATGGCGCGCTGGCTGGCCGCCGACCTCTACTTGCGCGATATCTCGCAACTGACGCATGAGCTGTCCATGCAGCATGGCAGTGATGAACTGGCGGCAGCAGTCGGCACATCGAGCGACGAGCCTTATCGCGTGGTGCTCAAGCGCCTGCGCACACGCCTGCGTCACACCCGCAGCGAGCTGCAAAACGCGATTGCCCACGATTTACCCCTGCCACAAGACATCATCCATGACCGCGCCGAACTGCTGGAGCCATTGCTGCTGTGCCACCGCTCGCTGCACGCCTGCGGTATGGGCCTGATTGCCGACGGTGACCTGCTGGACACCATCCGTCGTGTGGCCACTTTTGGCTTGTCGTTGGTGCGGCTGGATATTCGCCAAGACTCGTCCCGTCATGCGGCGGCCATGGACGAAATCACCCAATGGCTGGGGCTGGGCAGCTATTTGACGTGGAGCGAGGAACAACGTCAGCAGTTTCTGCTTAAAGAGCTGCACAGCAAGCGCCCGTTGCTCAGTCGTGATTTTGCACCCAGCGCGGATACCCGCGAAGTGCTGGATACCTGCGGCGTGATTGCCCGCGCACCGACCGAATCGCTGGGGACCTATGTAATTTCCATGGCGCAGGCAGCCTCCGATGTGTTGGCCGTGCAGTTGCTGCTAAAAGAAGCCGGCGTGCGCAGGGCCATGCGTGTGGCACCGTTGTTTGAAACGCTAGATGACCTCGACAACGCCGCCGGCGTTATCCGTCAGTTGTTGGCGCTGGAGGATTACCGTGCGCGTCTGGCGGGTCCGCAAGAAGTGATGATCGGCTATTCCGACTCGGCCAAGGATGCCGGCACCACCGCCGCAGCGTGGGCGCAGTACCGTGCGCAGGAACAACTGGTGCAGGTCTGCGAGGAAGCCGGTGTCGAGCTGCTGCTGTTCCATGGCCGTGGCGGTACCGTAGGACGGGGCGGCGGTCCGGCGCACGAGGCGATCTTGTCACAGCCGCCGGGTTCGGTTGCCGGTCGTTTCCGTACCACCGAGCAGGGCGAGGTGATTCGTTTCAAATATGGATTGCCGGAGGTAGCGGCGCAAAACCTCAACCTTTACCTCGCTGCGGTACTGGAAGCCACCCACTTGCCACCGGTAGCACCCAAGGATGAGTGGCGTGCGGTGATGGAGCGTATGGCTGCCGATGGCTTACAGGGTTACCGGCAAGTGGTGCGTGAAGAGCCGCAGTTTGTTGATTATTTTCGTCAGGCAACCCCCGAGCAGGAACTGGGTCGTTTGCCGCTGGGCAGCCGTCCAGCGCGGCGGCGCAGCGGCGGCATTGAGAGCTTGCGCGCTATTCCTTGGATTTTTGCCTGGACCCAGACCCGCCTGATGCTGCCCGCTTGGCTGGGCTGGGAGAGCGCGCTGGAAAAAGCCTTTGCCCGTGGCGAAGAGCCGGTACTGGACGAAATGCGTGACCAGTGGCCGTTTTTTCGCGCGCGTATCGACATGCTGGAAATGGTGTTGCTCAAGGCCGACTCAGGCATTGCCCGCTTGTATGACGAGCGGCTGGTCGAGGCACAGCTGCGCTCGTTGGGCGAGCAGCTGTTCAGTCGCCAGCAGCAAGCGGTGGAGAACGTGTTGCGCCTGACCGGCCAGGAACAGCTGTTTGAACGCCACCCCATCGTGCGAGCCTCAATCAACGTGCGCGATACCTATCTGGACCCACTGCACCTGTTGCAAGTCGAGCTGCTATCTCGCTCAAGGGGGCAAACAGAGCTGTGTCCAGCCATTGAGCAGGCCATGCTGGTGACGGTAGCCGGCATTGCTGCCGGCTTGCGCAACACGGGCTAAACCGGCCTGCATCGCCATGCGCTGGGTCGCTTACCGACACGGACTGCAGTTGATCGCTGCAGCCCGTGTTGCCAGAAAAACCTGTATGCGCCGCCTGCCGGCGAGCCGTTCTTGCGCCACTGTGCTGCGTTTGTTACGCAGCCGGTAGCGCGCAATACGGATGTTTCTGCGCCCCAAAATGCCAATAAATCCTTGTGCGACTAAAGGCTAGTGTGTACATTGACCCGCTTTGGGCTGGCCGGTTTCGCCATGTCCATGCAGCGGTAACAGCCTAAAACTGCATAATTACAAGTAAAACGATTCGTTCGAGAGGAGCAAACAATGCGCGTGATTCTGTTGGGAGCACCCGGTGCCGGTAAAGGTACCCAGGCCGGCTTCATTACCCAAGAATTTGCAATTCCACAAATTTCCACCGGCGACATGCTACGTGCCGCAGTCAAGGCCGGCAGCCCGCTGGGCCTGAAGGTCAAAAATGTTATGGAAACCGGCGGCCTGGTATCCGATGACATCATCATTGACCTGATCAAAGAGCGTATCCAGCAGGCTGACTGCGCCAAGGGCTTCCTGTTTGACGGCTTCCCGCGCACCATTCCCCAAGCTGAAGCACTGCGCGACGCCGGTGTCGGTATTGACCACGTGGTAGAGATTGCTGTTGAAGATGCAGAAATCATTAAGCGCATGTCTGGCCGCCGTACCCATGCTGCCTCCGGTCGCACCTACCACGTGCTGTACAACCCGCCTAAGGTTGAAGGCAAAGATGATTTAACCGGCGAAGACCTCGTTCAGCGTGACGACGATAAGGAAGAAACCGTGCGCCACCGTCTGGAGGTTTACCATGCCCAGACCAAGCCGCTGGTGGATTTTTACCAACAGATGTCTGCAGCCAATAATGGCACGCCAAAATACAGCGCCATTGCCGGCGTCGGCAGCGTAGATCAAATCACCGCCAAGGTGATGGCTGCCCTAGCCTGATACACCCAGCGCCGCGCCCTAGTCTGTACAGCAGGGCGCCGCACGAACCGGCAGCATGTTGCCGGTTTTTAGCAATGCGCTCAATCTGCACTGCATGTTGTATGCGCTTTCTTGCATCCACAGACACCCTTCGCTATGACCACCCTGCTTGCCATTGATACCGCTACTGAAGCCTGCTCCGTTGCCTTGCTGCATGCCGGCAAAATGTTCAGCCGCTATGCGGTGATTCCACGCTTACACGCTCAACAGGTGTTGCCGATGGTGCGTGAGCTGCTGGGTGAGTCGGGTATTGAACTAAAGCAGATAGAGGCCATTGCCTTTGGTCGCGGCCCCGGCGCTTTTACTGGCCTGCGTATTGCCGTCGGTGTGGTGCAAGGGTTGGCTTTTGCGCTGGATAAACCGGTGTTGCCGGTATCCAATCTTGCCGCTATTGCCCGCCGTGCTTGGCGTGATCAGGGGGCAGACCAAGTGGCTGTCGCCATTGATGCGCGTATGGATGAGGTCTATTGGGGTTGCTACCGGCTGGAAAACGGCCAAGCGCAGCTGCAGGGCTTGGAGCAGCTTTGCGCACCCGAGCAGGCTGAGCTGCCGCGCATCGCCAGCGGCGACTGGCTGGCAGCCGGCACCGGTTGGCAGGCTTACGCGGGGCGCATATCGGTTGCCGTCAGCGGGCAGGCCAGCGAATCGTTACCCCATGCGGAAGATATCCTGATGCTGGCACTGCACGACTGGCAGCACGGTCGTGCAGTGCCAGCTGAGCAGGCGCTGCCGGTTTACCTGCGTGATCAGGTGGCGACGCCAAAACAAACGGCCTGAAACGCTGGGCTAGCTATCAGCGCTGGGCCTTAAGTTGCAAATCTTGCCTGTAGGCCGTGGTACGGCTAAAGTAGAGCCATTCATCCTGAGGATCAGGCCATGCGTATTGACGGTTTTTCTCCCGCCTATGTGCCCAACCGCACCACCCGGCCGGATGCTACGGCAGCATCCGATGGTTTGGTGCGTCAGGATGAAAGCCGTAACCGCCAGGGCGAGCAGCTGTCGCAAAGCGTGCGGCCACAAAGTTTGCAGGCGGTGTCCCAGCTGCAGCCGCAGGATGCATACCAGCGCTATCAAGAGCGCAAAGCCGAATTTTCTTCGCCGCAGGTGCCTTGGCAAAACCGTCAGGCCATGGCCAGCTATACCAGCACCTCCAGTTTTGCCGGTGATGACCCGCAGGATGCCGCCCAAGTGCTGGGCTTGGATCTCTACGCCTGATGAGCGTGCGCGTTGCCGCGTTAGAGGCTGGGTTACAGCCCGCCGCGCTGGCACTATCACAATCCCTTAATCTACCGCTGACGGGCGATGCCCTGTTTGAGCTACAGCTAACGGCTGCCGGCTTGCAGCTGCAAGAGCTGAACAGCAAGGCCGGTGCTGTGCGGGTGGACTTTACCGAAGGGGCACTGGCCCATCGCCGTCAGTTTGGCGGCGGCAGCGGCCAGATGATCGCCAAAGCGGTCGGTGTGCAGGGCAGTGTTCGACCCCACGTGCTGGATGCGACTGCGGGTTTGGGGCGCGACGCCTTTGTGTTGGCTTGTCTGGGTTGCTCTATAGACATGATTGAGCGCCATCCGGTGGTGGCGGCGCTTTTGGCTGATGGCTTGCAACGGGCCAGTCAGCACGGCGATACCGCCGCCATCACGGCGCAGATGCGTCTACAGCAGGGGGATGCCATTACGCTGATGCGTCAGTGGCAGGGCGAGGTGCCGCAGGTTATTTACCTGGACCCAATGTTCCCCGAGCGTAGCAAAAGTGCCCAGGTTAAAAAAGAAATGCGCCTGTTTCAGCCGTTGGTCGGTGGTGATGATGACGCGCCTCTGTTGCTAGAGGCTGCGTTGGCGCTGGCCAGTCACCGCGTGGTGGTCAAGCGGCCGCGTATTGCTCCAGCCATTGCCGGCGTCAAACCGAGTTACACGCTGCAAGGCAAATCCAGCCGCTACGATATCTATCCGAAGAAAACACTGACCGCCGGCTGACGGGCTGGCGGTCCAGAGAACACTATGTCCGGACTGATTCCTCTGCTGGATGCCATTCATGCTTGCACTCTGTGCAAGGAATTTTTGCCGCTGCCGCCCAGACCTGTGCTGCAGGCAGGGCAGGGTGCACGTATTTTGATTATTGGTCAGGCCCCCGGCCTGCGTGCCCACACCCGTGCTATGCCTTGGAATGACCCGAGCGGCGAGCGTCTGCGCGACTGGATGCAGGTCAGTCGCGAGCAGTTTTATAGTCCATCCCTGTTTGCCATCATGCCCATGGGGTTCTGTTTCCCCGGCAAGGGCAAGAGCGGTGACCTGCCGCCGCGTAAGGAATGCGCGCGGCGCTGGCATCAGTCGCTGCTGGAGCAGCTGCCAGATATTGGTTTGACCCTGCTGATTGGCCAGTACGCACAGAGTTATTACCTTAAAGATGGCGCGCGCAACCTGACGGAGCGTGTGCGTAATTGGCGTGATTTGCCGCAAACCATGCTGGCGTTACCGCATCCTTCACCGCGCAATATTGCTTGGTTTCAGCGTAACCCTTGGTTTGCAGCAGAGGTAATTCCCGAGCTGAGGCAACGGGTGGCAGCGTTGCGCAGCCGCCCCAGCATACAAAAAAGGCAGTCGCCAGAGCATTAATGCTAGAATGCTCGGCATTTTATGAACGGCCGCATCAAATTGGCCCGGCAGGACAGCAGCTTGATGAAACCCTTTTTAGCCGAACCCTTTGCCAGTCTCTGGGCGCAGCAGGATATTTTTGCCGCCGCCGAGGCGTTGCAGGGCGAGGTGTTTCGCGAGTTGGAAGGACGGCGTACCCTGCGTACCGAGGTTGACGGACGGGGCTACTTCGTCAAAATTCATCGCGGCATCGGCTGGGGGGAGATTGTCAAAAACCTGCTCAGCGCCAAACTGCCGGTGCTGGGTGCGCGCAATGAATACCTAGCCATCCGCCGCTTAGAAGAAGCAGGCGTCGATACCATGACCGCAGTGGCGTTTGCTGAGCGGGGGGGGAACCCAGCAAAGCAACATTCCTTCATCATTACCGAAGAATTGGCCCCGACCATTAGCCTAGAAGACTACTGCATGAACTGGCCGCAACAACCGCCAGCCTTTGCGTTGAAAAAGCTTCTGCTCGAACGGGTTGCCGAGATGGCCGGCACGATGCATCGGGCGGGGGTCAATCACCGAGACTTCTATATTTGCCATTTCCTGCTGCATACCGACCGTCCGGCAGAGGACGCTAGCCTCA
Organism: Thiopseudomonas sp.; assembly: GCA_018384595.1. Classification (GTDB taxonomy): domain Bacteria; phylum Pseudomonadota; class Gammaproteobacteria; order Pseudomonadales; family Pseudomonadaceae; genus Thiopseudomonas. The sequence continues at coordinate 3,664 of JAHAYO010000041.1, read as the reverse complement.
AGTTATCCCTGATCGACCTGCACCGTGCTCAGACGCGCAGGCAAACGCCGCGGCGCTGGCGCAACAAGGACTTGGCCGCACTGTATTTTTCTGCGCTTGATATCGGCCTGACCCAGCGTGATACATTGCGGTTTTTACAGGTTTATTTTCAGCAACCGCTGCGCAAAATTCTGCAGGATGAAGCCCAGCTGCTCGGCTGGCTGGAAAAGAAAGCAGACAAGCTCTATCAGCGCAAACAGCGCTATGGGGATGCCCTGTAATGAGCAGCTGGCGTTTGCACGCGGATTATCAGCACTTGCAGGGTGATTTTGGCAGTCTAGAGCAGGTGTTTGCGCTGGAAGGCGAACGCATTACGCGGGACTCAGAATCCGAACTGATCCGTGTTGAACGTGATGGAGTCAACTATTACGTCAAGCGCTACCGCAGCAACGGCACGGCTTGGCGGGCTTGGTTGCCACGCCCGCGGGTGATGGCCGAATGGCAAAACTTGCAGCATTTTTCCAACTGGAATATCCCGACCGCAGAAGTGATTGCTTATGGCATGGAGCGCAAAAGTTTTGGCAGGTTTGGGCGTGGTGCAATGATTACCCGTGAGCTGCCAGGTACTGAAGACCTTGCCATGCTGGCGCACCAGCGGGATGCGCGTTTGCAGGATGCAGGCTGGGTGAAGCGGATTTTCCGACAGATTGCAGACTTTACCCGCGTCATGCATGAGCATCGTTTTGTACACAATGACCTGAAGTGGCGCAATATCTTGGTGGACGGCCAAGAGCGGGCTTTTTTAATTGATTGTCCCACCGGCGGTTTCTGGTGGGGACCTTTGTTGCACTACCGCATCATTAAGGACCTTGCTTGTCTGGATAAAGTTGGCAAATACCAGCTGTCACGCAGTCAGCGTCTGCGCTTTTATTTGCACTATGTGCAGCGCCAGCAGCTCACGCCGGCAGATAAAAAACGCATTGCCAAAATCGTACATTTTTTTGCTGGACGGGAATGAGCGATGAGGCAGGATTTTATTGACCCGCAGATCAGCGAACTGTTTGCCTGTCATCAGTTGGACAGCTTTGATGCACTCTGGGAGCTGGAGCTGAAGGCGGTTGATCAGCCCAATACCGAGCGAGGTGGTTGGAGCTCGGTGTCTTACCTTGAGCTGGACGGACAGGGTTTTTATCTCAAACGCCAGCGTAACCATTTGACGCGCAGCCTGCAGCGCCCGCTGGGTGAACCGACCTTTGCCCGCGAGTTTCGTACCATCGAACAGTACCGCAAACTGGGTATTCCGGCGTTACAGGCGGCTTGGTTCGGTCAGCGACGGGTGGCAGGCGAGCAGCGCGCGATTCTGGTGACGCATGCCCTGACTGACTGGCAAGACTTGGGCTGCTGGCTAGAGCGTTGGCCGCACGTGGCTGACGGCGAGCGCCGTGCCATTCTGGATGTGTGCGGTACGCTGGCGCGCAGGCTGCATGGTGCTGGGCAGATGCATGGCTGCTTTTATCCCAAGCATATTTTTTTGCGCCCCACGGCTGGTGGTTTTAACGCCTGCCTGATTGATCTAGAGAAAACCCGTTGCCTATGGTTAGGCCGACGCGACCGAATCAAGGATATCGAGCCACTGATGCGCCGCACCCGTCATGTATGGACGCCCGATGAGCAGCTGCGTTTGCTGGCCGCTTACTTGGATAATCAGGATCACGCTCGTGTCTGGTATGACTGGCTGCAGGTGCGGATGCAGGATAAGGCCAGTCGCCCATGAGCATCACGCACTTGCGAGGCCGCTCGCCCTCATTACCCTATACGTTGCGTTTTTTGAATGGCTCGCGACTGGAGTTATTACAGTGGCTGCGCGTGCTGCCAGATCAGCGTTATGTGGCCAAGGCGCAGTGGCAAGGCCGCACCGTACTGGCCAAACTGTTTGTAGGGCCAAAGGCGCAGCGCCACTTTCAGCGTGAACTGACAGGCGCACAAAGTCTTGCCCAATCTGGGCTGCCAACCCCAGAGTTGCTGGCCAGCGACTATGACCACGCCTTTGGCGGCTGGATTTTGTTTGCTTTTTTGCAGGATGCCAGCAGTCTTGAGCTGCAATGGCAGACTGTTACGCAGCAGCCGTTGCTCAGTGCAGACCAGCAACAGGTGCTGAAACAGGCGCTGGGCTGCATTGCACGCATGCACCGGCAGGGGCTGTGGCAAAGTGATCTGCATCTGGATAACTTCTTGCATGATCAGGGCGAGCTGTATGTAATTGATGGTGGCGGGGTTGAGCAGCAACAGCCCGGCCAGATGCTGGATTCCGGGCAGGCACAGAAAAACCTGGCGGTGTTTTTTGCCCAGCTACCGCCAGCGCTGGACGCTTGGCTTGAGCCTTTGCTGAAAATATACATAGAGCAGGGCGGGCAGCCGAATGTGCAGCTTGCAAGTTTGCGTGATGCGATTGCAAAGATACGCCGCTGGCGCATCCGTGACTACCTGAAAAAAACCGCCCGTGATTGCAGTCTGTTCAGTGTCAGCAAATCCTTGTCCAGCGTGACAGCCATGCAGCGCAGCCACATGGACGAGGTGGCAGAGCTGATTGCAGCGCCGGATCGGTTTATCGAAAGCGGCCATATCTACAAAACCGGTGGCGCAGCCACGGTGGCGCGGGTAGAGCACAAGGGTCAAAGTTGGATCATCAAACGCTATAACATCAAAGGAGTGTTGCATTGGCTCAAGCGTTGCTGGCGGCCCAGTCGTGCCTGGCACAGCTGGCAAGCCGGTTTTTTGCTGGAGCTAGAAGGCATTGCCGTAGCTCAAAACTTGGCTGTGCGTGAAAGCCGCCGCTTGGGCCTGCGTGGCACTGCTTGGTTAGTCAGCGAATATCACGGTGATCAGGACCTGATTGCCCGTTTTGCGCCCTACATTGACAGTGGCGAGGTGCCCGACCAGGACGTGCAGCAACTGCAGCAGCTACTGGCGGGCATGATTCGGGCAAAAATCAGCCATGGCGACCTGAAAGGCCACAACATTCTCTGGCATAATGGCAGCTGTTTGCTGATTGATTTGGATGCCGTGCGCCAGCACCGCAATCCTGCCAGTTTTGCCCGCGCTTTTGCCCGCGATCGGGCCCGATTATTACGCAATTGGCCGCAAAACAGCCGGTTGTACCAGCTACTCAATGAAAAACTTCCGCAGGCCAACTGACCTGCACACAGTACGAGGCATCACCACACATGGCACTTACCGTTCTTGGCCTGTCGGGCGCACTCAGTCACGACCCGTCCGCCGCCCTGTACATTGATGGCAAATTGATTGCGGCCATTGAAGAAGAGCGCTTGGTGCGCGACAAGCACGCCAAAAATCGAATGCCCTACGAGTCTGCCAAGTTTTGCCTAGAACAGGCCGGCATTGAGCCCAAAGATGTGGATATTGTTGCCATTCCTTTTGCGCCAATCAGTATTTTCGACAAGGCCCGCTGGAGCTACGCCAAGCGTTATTGGTACGCACCTGACCGTGCGCTGGATGCGATCCTGATGGGCAACCGCCGCTACCATCGTTACTACAAAAAAATTCAATGGTGCTTGCAACAGCTAGGATTTGATTTGAAAAAAGTCAAAATCGAGCCGGTTGAGCACCACATTGCTCACGCCGCCAGCGCCTACCTGTGTTCCGGTTTTAAGGAAAAAACCGCCAT
>JAHAYO010000070.1 GCA_018384595.1 Thiopseudomonas sp. | reverse complement strand
ACAATCCCTGTTGCCGGTAAACCTGTAAGGGGTATTGCAACGGCTATGCCAGTATTTTTTTTAAAGTTGGCACGGGCTGCAAAGCGGGGCGTAAAAACGGTTTTGTGCAGGTTTTTGGATGGTTTTTGCGCTGGCGGCCTGTTTTTAAGTTGTTGAAATATAAGCAGTTAAAATTTGAGATGGGTAAGAGTGTGAGGCGGTTCTCAAATTGGCACATTGCTTTTGGTTGTGCACTTTGCGGCGGGATCGGCTATGTTTACGCGCTTGCCGCAGGCTGTGGCGGAATAGGTTGGCACAGGCTTTGCTGTGCCAAATGGCGGGCATGGCACAGTGGGTGGTGTGTCTGGCACAGGTATGGCTGTGCCAGCGCGTGTTATTGAATAGAGGGCAGGGGAGTGGGGCATGAAACAGCAGGCCATTAGTTTGGATACGGCGGTTGAGTTGGCCACGGTGAGCCGGCGCACGTTGTGGCGGCGGGTGCAAGAAGGAAAAGTTGGCCGGGCCGGTTTGGATGTGCGTGGGCGCGCGTTGTTGGTGCTGGATGATTTGCGCGCGTTGCTGGCGATACGCCTAGAGGATGAGGCAGATGCCCGGTTGCTGGTGGACGCGGATCAGGGCAGTAGCGAGGCGCAAAACGAGCTGGGCATTCTCTGTCTGGAGCAGTCACAGCCGCTGTTGGCGGTGTACTGGTTTAATCAGGCGGCGGAGCAGGGTCATGCTGATGCCATGTACCACCTCAGCCGGCTCTATTTGCACGGTTTTGACCAACTTGGGGGGGGCTTGCTAGGCGCAAAACGCCAGCGAGGCCTTTGTTTGGCTGTCTAAAGCGGCGTTGCAGGGGCATGCAATTGCTGGTGAGCAGTTGGCGGCTTGGGTGGATAGTTGATTGGCGGGTTAATCATGGTGTAGCGCGCTGGGCGTTCAGTCGGCCTGTGGCAGGCTGTCGATAAAGGCGCGCGCGGCATTGGACAGGGTGCGTTCGCGGTGCAGGATGTAACCCAGATCGCGGCTGAGGGTGGCGGTGGCCACCTGCAGGGTGCAGACCTCTTCATCGACCATGGTGTGTGGTAGCACGCTCCAAGCCAGGCCGATGGACACCATCATTTTGATCGTCTCCATGTAGTTGGTGTGCATGCTGATGTTGGGCGTGAGGCCCGCTGCTGCAAATAAGCTCAGCGCGATGCCGCTGGTGAAGGTTTGGCTGCCGGGAAAGACTGCCGGCCAGTTGCACAGATCCTGCAGGCTGACGCTGGCCTGTTGGCTCAGCGGATGGCCGGGGGCGACGACAAAGACCAGTTCGTCATGCCAGATTTTAACGCTGCGTAGCGGGTCGCGCCGCTGCGGCGACAGGGTGATCAGGGCCAGTTCGCAGCGCCCGTGTAGCACATCGTTGTAGGCCACTTCTGAGTCGAGAAAGCGAATATCGAGCACTACCTGCGGAAAATCGCGGGTAAAACGGCGCAGCACCGGCGGCAGACGACGCAGGCCAATATGGTGGCTGGTGGCCAAGCTGAGGGTGCCGCTGACGTTATCACTCAGGTTTTGCAGGGCGCGTTTGCTGTCTTCTAGCTCATTAACGATGCGGTAGGCGCGGGGCAGCAGGGTTTGGCCCGCCTGCGTAAGCCGCACCTCGCGGCCCAGGCGGTCAAACAATTGGGCACCCAGCTGCTCTTCCAATGCCGCCAGCCGCTTACTCACCGCCGGCTGGGTAATGTGCAGCTTTTCCCCCGCTAGCGAAAAACTGCCCAGTTCGGCAATGGTTATAAAGGTGTGAAGGCTGGCCAAATCCATGTTGGTATTCCTATTTGGAATGTGATGAATAAAATTTTACCATTGGAGTTATAGCTTTGTCGCGAATAGTATTCTGGGTATAGGTCTGTCCGTGCGTTTTTGGTGCAACGGACAACGCTGTGTAATACGCCAAGTAGATTAGCGTTGTGCACATGGTTTATGGCGTGGTAACAGGATTGAGCAAAGCCTTGCGGCCATGGATGGCCGCATGGAGCCTACAAGGACGTACTCGCGGCGACTTTGCGCAACCCTGTTACTGCGCCTAAATAAAATCACAAAGCAAATAGAGGAACCTTAATGACTGGTAAAACACTCTACGACAAGCTGTGGGAAATGCATGAGGTCAAGCGCCGCGATGACGGCTCTTCCTTGATCTACATCGACCGCCACATTCTCCACGAAGTGACTTCACCCCAGGCGTTTGAAGGTCTGCGTCTGGCCGGTCGCCAGCCGTGGCGCATTGATGCCAACATTGCCACGCCAGATCACAACGTGCCGACCACTCGGGCCGAGCGTGCAGGTGGCATCAAGGCGATTGCCGATGAAGTGTCGCGCATTCAGGTGCAGACGCTGGACGACAACTGTAACGATTTCGGTATTTTGCAGTTCCCGATGAACGACATCCGTCAGGGCATCGTGCATGTGATCGGGCCGGAGCAGGGCGCAACCCTGCCGGGCATGACCATTGTCTGCGGTGACTCGCACACCTCCACCCACGGCGCTTTTGGTGCGCTGGCGCACGGCATCGGCACCTCCGAGGTCGAGCACGTACTGGCGACCCAGTGTCTGGTGGCCAAAAAGATGAAAAACATGCAGGTGCGGGTTGAGGGCAAGCTGGGTGCCGGTGTGACTGCGAAAGACATCGTGCTGGCCATTATCGGCAAGATTGGCACCGCAGGCGGCAACGGCCACGCGCTGGAATTTGCCGGCAGCGCCATCCGTGATTTGTCCATGGAAGGCCGCATGACCATTTGCAACATGTCCATCGAAGCCGGTGCCCGCGTCGGCATGGTGGCGGTGGACGAAAAAACCATCGAGTACGTCAAGGGCCGTCCGTACGCGCCCAAGGGTGCCGACTGGGATGCCGCAGTTGCGCTGTGGGAAACCCTGGTATCCGATGACGATGCCCAGTTTGACACCGTGGTCGAGCTGCGCGCCGAAGACATCAAGCCGCAGGTTAGCTGGGGCACTTCACCCGAAATGGTGTTGCCGGTGGATGCCAATGTGCCGGACCCGGCCAAAGAGAGCGACCCGGTGAAGAAGGACTCCATCGAACGTGCGCTGAAATACATGGGCCTGAGCGCCAACCAGGCGATTACCGATATCAAGCTGGACCGCGTATTTATCGGTTCCTGCACCAACTCGCGCATTGAAGACCTGCGCGAGGCCGCCGTAGTGGCCAAGGGCCGCAAAGTCGCGGACAACGTGATTCAGGCGATGGTGGTGCCAGGTTCCGGGCTGGTGAAAAAGCAGGCCGAAGAAGAAGGGCTGGACCAGATCTTTATCGAGGCCGGTTTTGAATGGCGTGAGCCGGGCTGTTCCATGTGTCTGGC
>JAHAYO010000063.1 GCA_018384595.1 Thiopseudomonas sp. | reverse complement strand
CCAAGGGCTCGCCCGGCTTCCCCAACCTGACCGACAAAGACTGGCGCTGGGGTGGCGATGCCGCCACCATCAAAACCTCCATTCAGCACGGACGCACCGGTGTGATGCCAGCTTGGGGCGACATCATCGGTGAAGACGGCGTGCGCAACGTATCTGCCTTTGTGCGCAGCGAGCTGGCTGGCCTGCCATTGGGTGAGGGGGCATCCTTTGACCTAGAGCATGGAAAACAGGTTTTTGCCCAGTCCTGCATGGCCTGCCATGGCGCAGACGGCACCGGCATGGCCATGCTTGGCTCGCCCGACCTGACCTCGCCCGGCGGCTGGATTTACGGTCAGAGCCTGACTCAGATCCAGCAAACTGTGCGTTACGGTCGTACCGGCGTGATGCCAGGCCAAGAAGCCTTCCTTGGCAATGACAAGGTGCACCTGCTGGCCGCATACGTATACGGCCTATCCCGCCAGGCTGACTAATAGCCTGCCTACACATGGCAGCATAAACTGCTGCCATGTGTCACGCCCGACAGCACGCTCATAACCTGTTCATCAGGGCCTCTGTTGCGCTAAGATGCGTGGTTCCGCTTGCATAGCCCGGTCTAAATGATCCGGTTTTTGTGGAAAAAGCAGCACATCTACTTGATTTGCGTCAACTTTCCACAACCCAAACTTGCAATCAGCCCACAACCGGTATGCCCGGATGGCTGTTGTGCAAGTTTTTTTGCATGCGGCAAACAAACCAGAACTTAGACTTTAGTGGAAGCCCTAGCATGAGCACAGCAATCCAAGAGAATGCTTATAACTACAAGGTCGTCCGCCAGTTCGCCATCGCAACGGTGATCTGGGGCATTGTAGGTATGAGCGTAGGCGTATTGATCGCCGCCCAGCTGGTCTGGCCAGACCTTAACTTTGACCTGCCATGGACCAGCTTCGGCCGTTTGCGGCCGCTGCACACCAACGCGGTGATCTTCGCTTTTGGCGGCTCCGCCCTGTTCGCCACCTCGTACTACGTGGTACAGCGCACCTCGCAAGCCCGCCTGCTCTCAGATAGCTTAGCCGCCTTTACCTTCTGGGGCTGGCAAGCAGTAATTGTGCTGGCTGCCATCACTCTACCGCTGGGCTACACCACCACCAAAGAGTACGCCGAGCTGGAATGGCCGATTGCCATCTTGCTGGCCGTGGTCTGGGTGACTTACGGCATCGTATTTTTTGGCACCATTATGAAGCGCAAAACCTCCCATATTTATGTGGGTAACTGGTTTTTCGGCGCTTTCATCGTGGTTACCGCGATGCTGCATATCGTCAACCACATCTCAGTTCCGGTCACGTTCTGGAAGTCCTATTCTGCCTATGCCGGTGCGACTGATGCCCTGATTCAGTGGTGGTACGGTCATAACGCGGTCGGTTTCTTCCTGACCACTGGCTTTCTCGGCATGATGTACTACTTCGTACCCAAGCAGGCCGAGCGTCCCATCTACTCTTACCGCCTGTCTATCGTGCACTTCTGGGCGCTGATCACCCTGTACATCTGGGCCGGCCCGCACCACCTGCACTACACCGCCCTGCCTGACTGGGCGCAGTCCTTGGGCATGGTGATGTCCATCATCCTGCTGGCTCCCAGCTGGGGCGGCATGATCAACGGCATGATGACCCTGTCCGGCGCTTGGCACAAACTGCGTCACGACCCCATCCTGCGCTTCTTGGTGGTATCACTGGCCTTCTACGGTATGTCCACCTTTGAAGGCCCGATGATGGCCATCAAGACCGTCAACGCCCTGTCGCACTACACCGACTGGACCGTGGGCCACGTTCACGCCGGCGCGCTGGGCTGGGTTGCCATGGTCACCATCGGTTCTATGTATCACCTGATTCCACGTCTGTTTGGCCGCGAGCAAATGAGCAGCATTGGCCTGATTAACGCCCACTTCTGGCTGGCGACCATCGGCACCGTGTTGTACATTGCCTCCCTGTGGGTCAACGGCATCATGCAGGGTCTGATGTGGCGCGCAGTCAACAGCGACGGCACCCTGACCTACTCGTTTGCCGAAGCCCTCTCTGCCGCCCACTATGGCTACATCGTTCGCCTGATTGGTGGTAGCTTCTTCCTCGCCGGCATGCTGCTGATGGCTTGGAACGTATGGCGCACCCTGCGCGTTGCCGACTACAGCCGCGCCACCGCCGCTGCCCGCATTGCTGAAGGAGCCCACTAATGCAAGGTCATGACAAACTCGAAAAAAACGTTGGCCTGCTGGCGTTTTTCATGGTGCTGGCCGTCAGTATTGGCGGTTTGACCCAGATTGTTCCCCTATTCTTCCAGGACGTGGTCAACGAGCCGGTTGACGGCCTCAAGCCGTACACCGCGCTGCAACTGGAAGGTCGCGACATCTACATTCGTGAAGGTTGCGTAGGCTGTCACTCGCAGATGGTGCGCCCATTCCGTGCCGAAACCGAGCGCTACGGCCACTACTCGGTCGCTGGTGAAAGCGTGTACGACCACCCCTTCCTGTGGGGTTCCAAGCGTACCGGCCCAGACTTGGCCCGTGTCGGCGGTCGCTACTCTGACGACTGGCACCGCGCACACCTGTACAATCCGCGCAACGTAGTGCCCGAGTCAAAGATGCCTTCTTACCCTTGGCTGGTAGAAAACCATCTTGACGGCAAGGACACAGCGGCAAAAATGAAAGCATTGCGTTTTCTAGGCGTTCCCTACACCGAGGACGACATCGCCGGCGCTAAAAATGCAGTCAAAGGCAAAACCGAAATGGAAGCTGTCGTGGCTTACCTGCAGGTTCTGGGTACATCAATTAAAAACAAACGGTAACAGTTATGGATATTGGAATGCTTCGCGGCCTAGGTACGGCCATTGTTTTCATCGCCTTCATCGGTCTGGTGTTCTGGGCTTACAACGGCAAACGTAAAGGCAGCTTTGATGAAGCCGCCAACCTGCCCTTTGCCGACGAGGCATCCGACTCTCCGAACTCCGCCAAAGATTCCAAGGAGTAACACCCAATGACTTCATTCTGGAGCGGGTATGTGGTCGTTCTGACCAGCATCACCCTGGTGGCTCTGGTCTGGCTGGTATTTGCTACCCGCAAGGGCCAGCACAGCGACACCACCGAGCAAACCGTAGGCCATGTCTATGACGGCATCGAAGAGTACGACAACCCC
>JAHAYO010000037.1 GCA_018384595.1 Thiopseudomonas sp. | reverse complement strand
TACGGCAAACCACAGGCTCCCAGGTACAGGTGAGTTTTGATTCTGGATTTACCGGCGGTCACACCCTGTCAGCGCTGGATGCAGCAAGCATCCCCTTTGTTGGCCGCATGACCAGCAATGCCGTGCTGGACCGCATGGCCCAGCCTTATCTAAAACGACCGGTGGGACGGCCACCGGAACAATTGCGGGAGTGGTGCCACGAGTTTTACTACAAGACAGAAAGCTGGGATCAACACCGACGCATTGTACTGGTGGTCAGTGAACGACCGGACGACCTGTTTCTACATCACTTTTTTCTGGTGATCAGCCTGGATAGCAAAGACTGGCATGGCCATGAGGTTTTGAGCCTGTACCGCAGGCGTGGCAAGGCCGAGGGACACATGGGCGAACTCAAAGACACATTGAATGTACACTTGTCGTCGACCTGTCGCGGTGCCTCGACCGCGCAGGACGTGATGGGACGCAACCAGGTCAACCTGCTGTTGGACCTGTATGCCTATCAGCTCATGCACAGCTTGCGAGTGTTGATGGAGTACATCACGCATCAAGGCTGGAGCTTGCGCAAGGTGCGTGAACAGATCCTGAAAATAGCTGCCACCGTGGTCATGCACCTCAGGTCTCAGCAACCAGCCAAACCGGTTGCGCCATCAGCCGATCAATCCGCTCACACTCGGTTTCACGCCGGATATACAGGAAGAAAGCACCCGCCTCGGGGTAATTGCGCATCAGCATCGACAGCCACTGCTTAAGCCGGCCCGGCGCATGCCGTGGACTCACCGTCTGCCGTGCCCGCAACCAGAACTCCTGCAACAACGGCCAAAGCCCTGCCCAGTCCAGCGGCTGATAATCCTCGCCGACGGCAGCAGCCTTGATCTGGCGTGCCAGGTCCGGCTGGCAGACCAGTCCCCGCCCGATCATCACGGACTGGGCACCACTGACTTCCCGGCATTTTTTCCAGTCGTCCACTGACCAGATTTCGCCATTGGCCAGTACCGGAATGTCGACCACCTCGCTGATGCGGGCAATCCACTCCCAATGTGCCGGCGGCTTGTAGCCCTGCAGTTTGGTCCGCGCATGCACCACCAGCTGGGTGGCACCGCCTGCAGCCAGGGCGCGGGCACAGTCCAGCGCGGGGCTGGTATCCTCATACCCCAGGCGCATCTTGGCCGTTAGCGGCACCTGCGCGGGTAAAGCGGCGCTGACCAATTCGGCGATGCGGTACAGGCGCTCTGGCTCGCGCAGCAAAATCGCCCCACCGCGGGATTTGTTGACCGTTTTTGCGGGGCAGCCAAAATTAAGGTCCACCACCCTGGCACCCAGCTCGGCCGCGCGCGCTGCATTTTCCGCTAGGCACACCGGATCAGAGCCGAGCAATTGCAAGCGCATGGGCGTGCCCACCGGCGTGCTGCTGTTATTTTTTAACTCGGGGGCCAGCTGATAAAAGGCGGCGGGTGCTAGCAGCTGGTCGGTCACGCGCACAAATTCGCTGACACACCAGTCAATGCCGCCCTGACGGGTGATCAGGTCGCGCAGCATGGCGTCGGCCAGTCCTTCCATGGGCGCAAGGGCTATTTCCATGGCTTAGTTCGCTCCGAAATCGCGCCAAGCACGGCCGTAGCCCTCAATAAAGGCATCCGGCATGCGTCGGGGCTTGCCGGTTGACAGCTGCACGCAAACAAAGGTAGTGCGCGCACGCAGCAAGGTCAGGCCATCGGCTGGGCGCACCAGTTGGAACAGGCGATCCATCTTTAGGCGGCTGTCGGTTTTGACCAGCCAGGTGCCCATGCACAGCGCATCGCCTTGCAGCGCGCTGGCCAGATAGTCGATTTCGTGGCGCAATACCGCCATGCTGCGATCCAGTTCAGAAAATGCCTGCAGGCCCAGCCCCAGACTTATGGAGTGCTGCCAGGCGCAGTCTTCCATCCACTGCACATAGACGGCGTTATTGACGTGGCGCAGCTCGTCGATGTGTTCGGGCTGTGCGCTATAGCAGGCAGTAAAAGGCTGCGGCCAGTCCCAAGGCAGGCTCAGCATCGGTGCTCTCCCCGTGCCAGTTCCACGGCGCGACTGGCCAGAATGCAGATGGCATTCCAGTCTTGAGCGGCCTGCAGTGCCGGTGGCACCAGCCAGCTGCCGCCACAGCAGAGCACTGTAGGACGCTGTAAGTACTGTTGCAGGTTGCTGTCGTTGATACCGCCGGTCGGACAAAAGCCGACCGTGGGAAAAGGCCCGGCAAGGGTGTCGAGCTGCGTCAGCGAGGCGGGAAACAGCTTGAGGCAGTCAAACCCTGCATTCAGTGCCTGCATCACTTCCGACGGGGTCTGTACACCCGGCAGCCAGGGCAGGCCGGCAGCGCGGGTGGCCGCGGCCAGCTCGCTGCTGAAGCCCGGGCTGACAGCAAAGCAGGCGCCGGCATCAAGGATCGCCGGCAGCTGCCGTGCGTGGGTCAGCGTACCTACGCCCACCTGCAGCTGAGGTAATGCCTGACGAATCTGTCTGATGGCCTCCAGTGCGGCGTCGGTGCGCAAGGTAATTTCGATCACCGTCAGCCCGCCTTCGCACAACGCGGAGGCCAGCGGTACGGCATGGGCACTGTCCTCAATCACCACCACCGGCAGCACCGGTGATGCCTGCTGCAACAGGCTACGCATGCGCTCAGTCATCCTGTCGGGCAACCGGCTTTTTGCGCAAAGGGGCATGGCCGTCATCACTGGCCAGCGGCTTGCGTGGGGGGCTCGGCTTGCGCACCGGTTTTTTGGCCACCTTGGCAGTTTTGTCGGCCGGCTTTTTCTTTTTACTGCCGGCAGCCTTGCCGGATGCCTTGACCTTTTTCGGGCCGTGGTAATTACCTTTCAGGCCCGGCAGGATGCGCTTTTCAAAGTCTTGCTTCAGATAGCGCTGAATGCTGGACATCAGGTTCCAGTCCTGATGGGCAATCAGCGAGATGGCCAGCCCGTCCTCGCCAGCACGGCCGGTGCGGCCAATCCGGTGCACATATTCATCACCCGAGCGCGGTAGATCAAAGTTAATCACTAAATCAACGCCCTCAATATCCAGCCCGCGTGCGGCCACATCGGTGGCAATCAGCACCCGCTCACTGCCTTGACTAAAGCGCTGTAGCGCTTGTTTGCGCTCGTCTTGGGTTTTTTCGCCATGCAACACAAATACGCGGTAATCCTGCGCACGCAAACGCCCATACAGCTGGTCGGCCATGGCGCGGGTACTGGTGAACACCATCGCCTTACGATAGCTTTCGTTGGCCAGCAACCAAGCCAGTACCTTTTCCTTGTGGCTATCGCTTTCTACGGTAATCACTTGCTGGCGAGTGGTTTCGCTCAGCTGGGATACTGGATTGAGCATCAGGTGCTCAGGGTTGCGCAGCACCGCTTGGGTAATGTCACGCAGCGCCCGGCCACCCGTAGTGGCAGAAAACAACAGGGTTTGCTGGCGGTTGCTGCAGGCGGCAATGATGGCTTGCATGGCGTCGGCAAACCCCAGATCCAGCATGCGGTCGGCCTCGTCCAGTATCAGCCAGCGCAGCTCGCCGGCGGGCAGGCTGCCCGCTTGAATGTGTTCAAGCAAACGGCCCGGCGTGGCCACCAGAATATCCGGCACCTTGCGCAGCAGCGCCGACTGTTCCTTGAAACCTTCGCCGCCAATAAGCATGGCCGCCTGCAGGAAGGTATAGCGGGAAAAGCGCTGTACTTCGTCCATGATCTGGCCGGCCAGTTCGCGGGTTGGTACCAGAATCAGCACCCGCGTTGCTGGACTGCTTTGTTCAGCGGACAGCAGCTGGTGCAATACCGGCAGTAAAAAGGCGGCGGTCTTGCCGCTGCCGGTCTGGGCGGTAGCGCGCAGATCACGACCAGCCAAGATCAGCGGAATAGCCTGCTGCTGGACAGGCGTGGGCTCGGTGAAGTTGTTTTCTTCCAGCGCGCGCAGCAGGCGCTCGTGTAATTGCAGCTGTGCAAACATTGAATGCTTCCAGATGGATTCGTCAGGCGGTCAATTCTACCTGAGCGGGCGGCATGCCGCTGCTTTTGTATCACGCAACGCAGGTACAGCCTGCCTTTCTGCCGACGGCGCAGGCAGGTATCATGCCCTCCCTTATTTTGCCAACGGAACCTCTGCTATGTCTGACTCCATCAGCCCGCTGTACGCGGAAATTCTCGGTGAAACCGCTGCCATTCGCTGGGCCGAGCTGGCCCCTTGGTTTGCCAAGGGACAGCTGCTGTGGGTCGCCGGCGATCTGGATTTGGTAGCAGTGGCCGAAGCCATTGCCAACGACGACAAGGACGAAGTTGCCCGCCTTATGCAGCAAGAGCGCTTGGGGCGTATGAGTGATGAGCAAGCCAGCGACCTGCACCAGCGCGACCCCGAACTCTGGGCCACCGTGGTGCGCCCCTGGGTGCTGGTGCAGGAGCCGGTAAGCGGTCGTCAGGTTACTCACCATTAATAGGTGGTAGCCGCTGCTGCCATCAAGCTGTTGATCGCCACGGCCTGTGACCAACAAGTCATCTAGCTAATTTGTCCAATTGCATCGCGCGAAAAGCGCTTTTTTGTTCCGTTAGCACAACGTCTTGACTACACTCCATGCCTGTACGACCGGCGAGCGTGCCCGGATCTCATGAACGCAATGTAAAAACATCACAGTAAGGCAGGTATTTATGAGCACAACAACCCGCACCCTAAGCAAGCTATTTGCCGCCATGGCACTGGCCGGCGCAGCCACCTACAGCATGGCCGCCGAGCCGATCAAGATCGCCCTGGCGGGTCCGGTTACCGGTCCGGTTGCCCAGTATGGCGACATGCAATCCATGGGCGCCAACATGGCCATTGAGCAAATCAATAAGGCCGGTGGCGTCAATGGCCGCATGCTCGAAGCCGTTACCTATGATGACGCCTGCGACCCCAAGCAAGCGGTTGCCGTAGCCAACAAGATCGTCAACGACGGTATCCAGTTTGTTGTCGGTCACCTGTGCTCCGGCTCCAGCCAGCCGGCGGCCGACATCTATGAAGAAGAAGGCATCCTGATGATCACCGCCGCATCCACCGCGCCGGAACTGACCCAGAAAGGCCACAGCCTGATCTTCCGCACCATTGGTCTAGACAACATGCAGGGCCCGGCGGCCGGCAAGTATGTGGTCGAGCAACTCAAGCCGGCCCGTGCTGCCGTTTTGCATGACAAGCAACAGTATGGCGAAGGGGTTGCCACTGCGGTCAAATCCGCGCTGGACGAGGCCAAAATTCCTGTAGCGCTGTTTGAAGGTGTCACTGCCGGCGACAAGGACTTCTCTGCCCTGATCGCCAAGATGAAGCGTGAAAACGTCGAGTTTGTCTACTTTGGCGGCTACCACCCCGAAATGGGTGCCCTGCTGCGCCAGTCTGCCGAAAACGGTTTCAAGGCCAAGTTCATGGGCCCTGAAGGGGTCGGCAACACCGACATCACCGCCATCGCCGGTGCTGCCGCCGAAGGCATGCTGACCACCCTGCCCAAGGCGTTTGACGAAGATCCGGCCAACGCTGATCTGGTCAAAGCATTCAAAGACAAGGGCCAAGACCCTAGCGGTGCTTTCGTATTCCCTGCCTATGCTGCTGTTCAGGTGATGGCCGATGCGATGAAAATCACCAACTCCACGGACACCGAAAAGATTGCCGAAGCCATCCGCAGTAACAGCTTCGACACCCCGACCGGTACCCTGGAGTTCGACGAAAAAGGCGACCTGAAAGAGTTCAGCTTTGTGGTGTACCAGTGGCACGCCGACAACAGCAAAACGGCGCTGTCCGAGTAAGCCAGCCCCGTCACCACCCGGCCCTGCCGGGTGGTCTTTTGTTATCTGCGACAAAATTTGTCACTACACATCCGCTGCATGGCAAGCACTTGCCGATTGCACGGAACTTGAAGCAGCAGCGGTGTGCAGGTGTAGCAGGGATGTGCCACCAGGGATGGCGGCACCAAGCTTACATGGATGTACTTGCAGCGACCCTGCGGAACCTGTACACCGCTGTCGCACACTGTTGATTTTACCAAGCCATACACCAGCAAAATTTCGTCTGGCCCTGGATACACCGCATGATTGACGAGTTTTATTATTTCCTGCAACAACTGCTCAACGGCCTGACCGTCGGCAGTACCTACGCCCTGATCGCCATTGGCTACACCATGGTGTACGGCATCATCGGCATGATCAACTTCGCCCACGGCGAGGTGTATATGATCGGCAGCTATGTCACCTTCATCGCCCTAACCGGCTTGGCCATGCTCGGGCTGGAAAGCCTGCCGTTACTGATACTCGGCGCCTTCCTGCTCAGCATGATTGTCACCAGCGCCTACGGTTTCAGCATTGAACGGGTCGCCTACCGCCCGCTGCGCGGCAGCAACCGCCTGATCCCGCTGATCTCCGCCATCGGTATGTCAATTTTTCTGCAAAACTTTGTCCGCATTGCCCAGGGCGCGCGTGACGTGGCCATGCCCAGCATGATCAGCGGCGGCATCAGCCTTGGCTCCGGCGATGCCGCAGCCAGCCTGTCCTACATGCAGATGATCATTTTTGTCACCACCTTTGTCGCCATGCTGGCCCTGTCCGTTTTCATCAGCCGCTCACGCACCGGCCGAGCCTGCCGCGCCTGCGCCGAAGACATCAAAATGACCGGCCTGCTCGGCATCAACAGCAACGCCATCATCGCCATCACCTTTGTCATCGGTGCCGCACTGGCAGCGGTGGCCGGCGTATTGCTCAGCCTGTATTACGGCGTGGTCAACCCCTACATCGGCTTCATGGCTGGGCTGAAAGCCTTTACCGCTGCCGTACTCGGCGGCATCGGCAGCATTCCAGGCGCGGTACTGGGCGGACTGGTACTGGGCGTAACCGAAGCCATGACCTCCGGCTACTTCAGCACCCAGTACAAGGATGCGGTGGCCTTTGCCCTGCTAATCCTGATTCTGCTATTTCGCCCGACCGGCATACTCGGTCGCCCGGAAGTGGAGAAAGTCTGATGCGCCTGCACTTCAAATCTGCCATTTTCTCTGCCTTGGTGGTCGCGGTACTCACCGCTGTTCTGCTGGGCGTGCGACTGACCCAAGTCGGCTCCCAGCTGACCGTAGTGGCAGCCGATACCGCCGTGTACTGGAAAATCGCAGCCGCTGCTGCCTTCATCTTTTGTTTCAACCTGTTTCGCGACGCCATTGACCGCGTCAAAGCGGCAATCCCCCGTCCAAGTGGACTGAACACCGCCACCTTGTTCAACAAAAGCTGGGCACAAAAGCTGTTCTGGCTGGCCATTATCGCCGCCGCAATCGCCTTCCCCTTCATTGCCAACCGCAGCCAGATTGACCTAGCCACGCTGGTGCTGATTTATGTGATGCTGGCGCTGGGGCTAAACATTGTGGTGGGGCTGGCCGGTTTGCTGGATTTGGGTTATGTCGGCTTTTACGCCGTGGGCGCTTACACCTACGCCTTGCTGGCGCAGTATTTTGGCCTCGGTTTCTGGACTGGTTTAGGTGCCGCCGGCATCATGGCTGCCTTTTTTGGCTTTATTCTCGGCTTTCCGGTATTACGCCTACGCGGCGACTATCTGGCCATCGTGACGCTGGGCTTTGGCGAGATCATCCGCATCCTACTCAACAACCTAACCGAGATCACCGGCGGCCCGCGCGGTATCAGCGGCATTCCCAAGCCAACCCTGTTCAATCTGGAATTTACTCGGCGCGCACCGGAAGGCATGCAAACCTTTCACGAGTTTTTCGGCATCGCGTTCAACACCAACCACCGCATCATGTTCCTCTATCTGCTGGCACTGGTGCTGGTGTTGATTACTCTGTTTGTCATCAACCGCCTGATGCGTATGCCGATTGGCCGCACTTGGGAAGCCATGCGCGAAGATGAAATTGCCTGCCGCGCACTGGGCCTCAATCCAACCCACATCAAACTCAGCGCCTTTACCATTGGCGCAACCTTTGCAGGCTTTGCCGGCAGCTTCTTTGCCGCACGTCAGGGCTTTATCAGCCCCGAGTCCTTCACCTTTATCGAGTCGGCCATCATTTTGGCCATTGTGGTGCTGGGCGGCATGGGCTCGCAGCTGGGTGTGATTTTGGCGGCCATCATCATGACCGTGCTGCCAGAGTTGGCCCGTGAGTTTAATGAATACCGCATGTTGCTGTTCGGGCTGATGATGGTGTTGATGATGATCTGGCGGCCACAGGGGCTGCTACCGATGAAACGCCCGCAGGTGGAGTTGCGCACATGAGCCGGAATATTCTTGAAGTCAGCGGCCTGCGCATGCGTTTTGGTGGCCTGATGGCCGTTGATGGCGTGGCACTGACGGCGCAAAAAAACCAAATTCTGTCGATGATCGGCCCCAATGGGGCCGGTAAAACCACGGTATTCAACTGCCTAACCGGTTTTTATCAACCCACCGAAGGCGTTATCCGCTTTCAGGGCCAAGAAATTCAGGGCCTGCCCGGCCACCAAATTGCCAACCTGGGCATGATCCGTACCTTCCAGCATGTGCGCCTGTTCAAGGATATGACCGTGCTGGAAAACCTGCTGGTGGCTCAGCACCGGCTGCTCAATACCAACCTGCTGGCGGGCCTGTTTAAGACGCCAAACTACCGCGCCGCCGAACAGCGTGCGCTGGAGCAGTCGCGCTACTGGCTGGACAAGGTTGGCCTGCTGGAACATGCCAACCGTGAAGCCGGCACCCTGGCCTACGGCCAGCAGCGCTATCTGGAAATTATCCGCTGCATGGTCACCAACCCCACCCTGCTGATGCTGGACGAGCCGGCAGCTGGCCTTAACCCCAGCGAAACCGAGGGCCTTAAGCAGCTTATTGGCGACCTGCGCGACCACCACGACATGACGGTGCTGCTGATTGAGCACGATATGAAATTGGTAATGGACATCTCCGACCACATTGTCGTCATCAATCAGGGCGCGCCGCTGGCCTCCGGTACGCCGGATGAAGTGCGCAACAACCCCGACGTGATCAAGGCCTATCTGGGAGAAGACTAAGCATGCTTAAGGTCAGCCACCTGAACACCTTTTACGGCAAAATCCAGGCCCTGCACGATATTTCTATCGACGTGGCGCGCGGCGAAATCGTCACCCTGATTGGTGCCAACGGTGCCGGCAAAACCACCCTGATGATGAGCCTGTGCGGCGATCCCAAACCCGCCAGCGGCGACATCCTCTACGAAGGCCAGTCCATTCTCGGCCAGACCACCGCGCGCATTATGCGTCAGGGCATCGCCATCGTGCCGGAAGGCCGCCGCGTATTCTCCCGCCTAACGGTGGAAGAAAACTTGGCCATGGGGGCGTTTTTCTGCGACGACAAAGCCGTGCGCGAACAACGGCTAGAACGGGTACTGGAGCTGTTCCCCCGCCTGCGCGAACGCTTCGAGCAACGCGCCGGCACCATGTCCGGCGGCGAGCAGCAAATGCTGGCGATTGGTCGCGCCCTGATGAGCGAACCACGGCTGTTGCTGCTGGACGAACCTTCGCTGGGACTAGCGCCTATTATCATCCAGCAGATTTTTGCCATTATCGAGCAACTGCGCGAAGCCGGCGTGACTGTGTTTCTGGTTGAACAAAACGCCAACCAGGCGCTTAAACTGGCCGACCGTGGCTATGTGATTGAACATGGCCGTATCGTGCTGGAAGATACCGGTGCCAATTTGCTGCTCAACGAAGATGTCCGACGCGCCTATCTGGGCGGATAAACTGTTGCTTTGAGGGTATAGAATGCACGCTTCATGTTACTCACAGTACCTGTGGATAACTCTGTGTATGAGTTGCTGACAGATCGCGCCAGAGGCCGGCGTATCAGCCTCTCCTGCACATTGAGCAAAAAACAACCAGCCTGTGTTTTTAATAATAAATCAATAACTTAGAGCAGTATTCAGATCATTCACTGGACAAAATCAAACTGTTTTAAAACCGGTTCTAAACTTGACAACGGCTGTGCATAGCCGCTAGCAATCACTAACCTGCTGACAGGTAACGCCCTCACGCAATCCGTAAGACGCTGCGCCCGCCCTTCAGGAACTCCATCACCCACTAGCCTCCAAGAACAAACCCTCAAGGAAGCTATCAGCAAAAAAACTAATAATAGTCATCTTCCCGCTGATGCCGCACCGCAAGCACCGTCACACTTTGCTCGCCATCAATCTCAAACAGCGCCACAAAGCCCGAACGGCCAAAAGAAATCACCAACTCCCGCAACAACGGCCTCGACTCATCCGGTTTACGACAAGAAAAAGGAAACTGCTCAAGCAAGCCCCATGCGTTATCAATAACCTCCAACGCATGACTGGCCGCCACAAAATCCTGCTCCGCCATAAACCGAAATAACCGTTCCAGATCGGCTTTTGCCTCAGGCGTAAAACGCAGCCGATATCTCATGCCTGATTGTCACAACGAGCAAGAATCCCACGCAGCGAATCCATCACCTCATCCCTAGAAACATACGCATCCTGTTCCCTAGCACTACACCCCGCAGCCAGACCGCGCTCAATAAACTCCTGCTGCGCCTTGCGACGATAAACAAAATGGCGCACAGCCTCCTCAACAAAACCGCTCAAACTCTCGTTTTCTAGCAACACACTCTCAGCCTCTTGCCGAAACTCAGGCGTCACCCGCAACGATGGCAAAGTTGATGTTTTCATCACAGCCTCCACTTGCAATGCATATGCGATGCAAAATATCACCTTCCAGCTCGGCTTCCTACCGGAAAACACAACAGCTGCTCCCTTATCAGGCATAAGCGTGCAGCTCGGAACTGTGCAAGACACCCAACCCCAACCAAAACACCGCGACAGCAGCCCGCCAAAGGCGGGCCAATCCCTCCCAGCAGAGACAATTTTGTAACTTGGAACTGGGCAAGGCCGGAGCAAGCATTAGCTGACAGCTTTGAGCTTGCTCAAAGTGGCAGCGTCAGCTTGCGGAGTGTCTTGCCCAGTTCCATGGCAAATTAGCTCAACAACCAACTGACGCACACCAGCGTAGCCGGATGCAGGTCTAGCCCGACCCAGCCGCCGCAGTGCAAAAATCAAACCCCACGCTCATTGTTCCAAACCAACACATGCAACTGCGGCAACACCCGCGCGGCAAACCAGCGATCTGCCGCCACCCGCTCCACCAGCCAGCGATACTGACTATTCAACTGCACCAGATCTGCCTCCAGCTCCGGCTGCTGTGGCGTCGCCGCTTGCAAATTGCAGGGCTGCAAACACAGCGGCAAATGCGCAAATTCCCGCGCCACCTCCCTGGCCCACTGATAATCCACCTCATCCGCCACCACCAGCTTCAATTGCAATTGCGTATCCGCGCCAGCGGCAGCAATACACTCACGCAAGCGATCAGCAGAAAAACGCATACCAGAAGACGGCGGCTTGGGGCTAAGCGTTAAATAATCCAGCTCGGCAAACCAAGCTTGCGCACGGCTGCCCTGGGTTTCTAGCGCAAAGCGATAACCTTGCGCATGGCCAAGCTCCAGCAAAGGTGCCAGCGGCTGCAAAGCCGGATTACCCCCCGACAAAGTAACCAGCAACGGCACACCACCACTGAGCTCACTTACCCGCTGCATAATCTGCCCGGCAGTCATCGCCTGCCACTGCGACTTAAACTGCGGCTCCACCGCATACAGGGTATCGCACCAGCTACAACGAAAATCACAGCCGCCGGTGCGCACAAACACCGTCGGCACGCCAATCAGCGCACCCTCGCCCTGCACTGTCGGGCCAAAAATCTCGCTAATTAAAATCATGGCTGATAACGCGCCCAGGTTTTCGGCGTTTCTGACAC
>JAHAYO010000027.1 GCA_018384595.1 Thiopseudomonas sp. | reverse complement strand
GTAGTCGGTGGCATAGGTGGGGGTGCCGTTGTTGTCGTAGACCTTGGCTTTGGCAAAGTTCTTGTCCAGCAGGTTGTAGATGCTGGCGTTCAGGGTCAGGGCATCGGTTGCCTTGTATGAGCCGCCCAGGTGGAACAGGCTATAAGCCTTGGTTTTCGAGCCAAGCGCGTTATGCAAATTCTGCTCGCCTGCATCCAGGTTGGCATACTTGGACGTGAAGCGTGCGCGTTTGCCGCGATATTCGTTTTTCAGCCAAAGGTTGAAGCGGTCGGATACATCCCAGTTCAGGCTAAGGTTGGCTACATGGCGCGGTGTGTTGGTCAGTTGGGCGCCTTTGTTGTTGCCACTCTTTTGTTCGCTGTCGGTGTAGGTATAGTTACCGGCAATATTCCAGCTGTCGAGAAAGTACCAGCGGGCGGCCAGTTCAATCCCCTGGGTGGTTGCTTTGCCAACGTTGATCAGCTGAGAGCAGGTACCTCCGGTATTACCGGCGCAGAGCGGGTCAGCAATTGGGTCGCCATTGGTAATGGTGTCTTTGAAGTTGTTACGGAAAATGGTCGCGTTGGCATTGAAGCCACCGAGATTATCGTAGTAGGCGGCCAGCTCCGTACTGGTGCTTTTCTCCGGTTTCAGGTTCGGGTTGCCAATGGTGATTGTTTGACCTTGGCCAGTGACCCCGTTGATGCCGCTGTGCAGATCGTTAATGTCCGGGGTTTTGTAACCACGGCTGATACCGCCTTTGAGGGTCCAGTTGTCAGTGGTGTTCCAGACCAGGTAGGCGCGTGGGCTGAAGTGGCTGCCAAACGCCTGATGACGATCCCAGCGTCCACCCAGGGTCAGTGCCCAGTCAGTATGAAAACGCCATTCGTTTTCAGCAAACACGGCGGCGGACTCTTGCTTGAACGTGTCAGGAGCGATGCCGTCTTCAAGTTTGGAGTGGCGGTATTGACCACCAATGGTGCTAGTGTGGTTATCCCAGAACTGGCTGACCAGTTTGGAGTCTACAACTAAGTCCTTGTTTTTCAGAGTGCGGTTGTCGCCACCGATAATGTCGGGGTAGCCAGCATAAGGCGTACCAATGGTACCTGGAATGGTACGACCCAATGTTTCGGTTGTGTTGTAAGTAATAGCGCTGTCCAGGGTGCCAATACCAAAACGGCCAGTATGGCTCAGAGCGTACTGGGTACGTTCAAACTTTAGCTCGTCGGCATAACCGTTGGCTGTAGCGGACGGGGCGGTACAGGTACGATTCAAACCGTCAAGAGTACCCAGCTGACACTCGTCGTTGTCGTAACGCTGACGACCTTTTTCAAAATCCAACGCAATGTCGTGGTTGTCAGTGGGGGTAAAGTCCAGACGTGCACCAAGGTTGAATTTTTGTCCGGAGACGGGAGAGGGGCCGCGTTTGCTCACTTCAGTACCGTCGCTGAACTTGATGTTGGACTCCTGCCGGTCCCAGAAGCTACCACGTACAGACAGCCCCAGCAGGTCATCGACCAGCGGGCCGCTGGCGTAGAAGCTGGTGCCACCTGTATCACCATACTGGCTGTGTTCCTGCAGGGTATAGTCGGCGCTGATGCTGCCGCTCCACTGGGTGTTAACCTTTTTGGTGATGATGTTGATCACACCGCCCATGGCATCAGAGCCGTACAGGGTGGACATGGGGCCGCGAATTACTTCGATGCGCTCGATGGCTGACATCGGCGGCATGAAGCTGGTGGAGGTTTCGTTGAAGCCGTTGGGGGTAACGTTGCCGGCCGGGTTCTGGCGGCGGCCGTCAATCAGGATCAGGGTGTATTCGCTGGGCATGCCGCGAAAGCTGATGTTGAGGCCGCCGGTCTTGCCGGTGCCCTGTCCGATATCAATCCCTTCCACGTCGCCCAGCGCCTGTGCCAGGTTGCTGTAACGCTTTTTTTGCAGGTCTTCGTTGCTGATGACGGAGATGCTGGCGGAGGCTTCGGTCAGCTTTTGTTCATAGCCGGCGGCGCTGACGACAGTGCGCCAAGGTTGGCCGGGCTTTCGTTAGCCAGTGCACCAGTGGTTGCGCTGAGAATGGAAAGTGTAAGTAGGGACGGGGTAAATGAGCGGCGCATGGCGGCCTCCTTTTTGTAGAGGCTGCGAATAGTAATGTTTATTGTTTGGAGTGTAAAGCTAAGTGATAACCCATCTTGTTTGCATTAATTGAGAATTTCAATTTGCCCGTCAGCGACCCATTTGAGCGTGCTGCTGCCGCCCTCAACCTCGGGGGTAGCGGCATCGGCCATGGGTGCGCTCATCATCACCGCGCGGCTGTACATGGGGGGCTGATAGCCGCCTTGGCTGTTCAGGCTCAGGCTAACCAGCTTGTAGCCTTTGCCGCCCAGCGCACGGGTGGCGACATCGGCGCGCTGTTTGAAGGCGTTGATCGCCTGCTCCATCAGCTGGTTTTCATGCTGTAGACGAGTGCTGTCTGCAACGGAAAAACGCATGGAGCCCATGTTCATGCTTTGCAGCAGCTGGCCAGTGAGGCTGGAGAGTTGGGCAAAGTTAGTGCTTTCTAGGCGCAGCTCGGCGCGCTCTTGCCAAGCGATGATTTTTTTGCCCTTGTCGTCATGGACGGGGCTGCTGTGGCGGCTGCCCATGGACAGTTTGACGTCCGTCGCTTGTTTGCTTTGTGCAAGGGCGTTATTCAGGGTGCGAGTAATGGTCTGTGCCAGCACAGCCGGATCAGCGTTGCGCTCTTCGGTGTAGAGGGTGACATGCATCAGGTCGTGGCTGACCTCAAGCGCTGCTTCAGCGCGCAGTGATACACGATTGTAGGACGTATCGGCCGCCAGTGCGCTGTGGGTGGCAAACAGGCTGGCGGTAATCAGCAGGGCAGAAACTGTCTTATGCATGGTTAAGCCTCGGTAATGGACGCAGTTGGGACTCTATAACCGGCCTAAGGTTCATTGTGGCAAAATGTTTTAAACAGTCCAGCTGCCGGCCAAACGTGGCAGGGCAGGGGCTGGAGGGCTGAGCCCTCCGTTTTGCAGGAGTTTTACTGTGCTGGAAACCTTTCGTCTACTGTCGGCAAGCCGGCAAAATATCTGGCACCTGCTCTGGATGCGCGTGCTGGTGTTTGTGTCGCAGGCGAGCACCTTGTTGGTGGCGTACTTTAGCCAGTTGATCGAGCTGTCGTGGACGCCACTCATCCTGTTTATGTTGGGGGCGGCTACGCTTTATGTGCTGACGGCACTGCGGCTGCGCCTGCCGTGGCCGGTGACCGATTTTGAGTTTGCCATGCAGCTGGGGTTTGATCTGCTGCTGCATAGCGTGCTGCTGTACTACACGGGCGGCTCGACCAATCCGTTTGTTGCCTATTATCTGGTACCGCTGACCATTGCTGCAGCGACGTTGCCCTGGGTGTATCCGGTGGTGCTCTGTGGGTTGGCGATGAGTGGCTACACGGCGCTGCTGATCTGGTATGAGCCGCTGCATGTCAACGGGGTTCAGGTGGATGCGCTGCTGATCACGCTGCACCTGTTTGGCATGTGGCTCAACTTTGTCTTGTCGGCGGCGTTCATTACTTTTTTTGTGTCGCGCATGGCGCGCGCGGTGCGCGCGCAGGAAGAGCAGCAGGCGGAGCGGCGAGAGGGCATTCTGCGTGATCAACAGTTGCTGGCAGTGGCGACGCAGGCGGCGGGTGCCGCCCATGAACTGGGGACACCGTTATCCACCATGAGTGTTTTGCTGGGCGAGCTGCGCCAGGAATACCGTGATAAGTACGATCTGCAGGATGATCTGGCGCTGCTGCAAGAGCAGGTACGCCTGTGTAAAGACAGCCTGCAAAGTTTGGTGCGGGCCGCCGAGGCCGACCGTAGGCAGGCGGCGGAGCGGAGAACCGTGTTGGCTTGGTTTGAAGAATGCATCAACCGCTGGCATCTGATGCGCCCCGAAGCAACCTATGCCTACGATTACGGCGGCGAAGGTGATATGCCATGGATCACGCCGTCGGCTGATCTGGGGCAGGCGTTTTTGAATATGTTGAACAATGCCACGGATGCCTGTCCAGAGCGTCTGGATATTCGCTTGCGTTGGGATGCCGAGCAGGTGGTGATCAGTATTGCCGACCAAGGGCCGGGCGTGCCATTACATATCGCTGAACAGCTGGGAAAACCCTTTATTACCACCAAGGGCAAAGGGTTGGGGCTGGGCATGTTTCTGAGCCAAGCGAGTGTGACCCGCGCAGGGGGAAGTGTGAAACTGTACAATCGGGGCGCCGGTACGCTCACCGAACTGAGTCTGCCACGGCATTCATCCCTGTTTTGCTGATTGGAGAAACCTGATGACTGAGGACGCCCTGTTCGCGACTGAAGAGCAGCCGCATATCTTACTGGTCGACGATGACGAAACCTTCACTCATGTGATGGCGCGGGCCATGACTCGGCGTGGCCTGCGGGTGACAGTGGCCGGTTCGGCTGATGAGGGGCTGGCGCTGGCGCGCAAAGACTTGCCTGATTACGCGGTGCTTGACTTAAAAATGGACGGCGACTCGGGGCTGGTACTGTTGCCAAAGCTGCTTGAGCTTGACCCTGACATGCAGGTGGTGATCCTGACCGGCTATTCCAGCATTGCCACGGCGGTTGAGGCAATTAAGCGCGGAGCACGCAATTATCTGTGCAAACCAGCCGATGCGGATGATGTCTTGGTGGCGTTGTTGTCAGACCGCGCCGAAGTGGAAAATCTGGTGCCAGAAAACCCCATTTCGGTTGATCGCTTGCAATGGGAGCATATTCAGCGGGTGCTGGGTGAGCATGAAGGCAATATTTCCGCAACCGCCCGCGCACTGGGTATGCACCGACGTACCTTGCAGCGTAAATTGCAGAAACGGCCCGTGCGCCGTTAGCGCGACGCCCGCTATTAGCGGGTGCCGGCCACGACTATGGTTTTGCCGCTGACGCTGATGAGCTGCTTGTCTTCCAAATCCTTGAGAACACGCCCGACCATTTCACGCGAGCAGCCGACAATGCGGCCGATTTCTTGGCGGGTAATCTTGATTTGCATGCCGTCGGGATGGGTCATAGCATCCGGTTGTTTGCACAAGTCCAGCAGGGTGCGTGCTACACGTCCGGTTACGTCGAGAAACGCCAAGTCGCCAACCTTGCGCGTGGTGTTACGCAGCCGGTCGGCCATTTGGCAGCCGAGTAGGTAAATAAAGTCGGGGTCTTCTTTGGCCAGTTCCATGTATTTCACATAGGAAATTTCAGCCACTTCACAATCGGTACGCGCCCGCGCCCAGGCGCTGCGTGCGATTTCTGGGGTGCTGTCGAACAGCCCCAGCTCGCCGACAACATCGCCTGCATTCAGGTAGGCAATGATGATTTCTTTGCCTTCGTCATCTTCGATCAGGATGGTGATTGAGCCGCGAATGATGAAATAAAGCGATTCGCAGGGGTCGCCCGCATAAATAATGGTGGCTTTGGCCGGATAACGTTTTTGTTGGCAGTGGGGCAGAAGCTTGTCCAGATTTTTAATTTTTTTTGACAAGGAAACGGCTACCATGGCTTGACCTCATATACACGGAATACATTGCGGGAAGGCACTGATGCTTTAGGCCATCGGCAGATCACGGCAGTCTATGGGGACTTGTGGTGTCTGGGGGGATGGATGGCAGTGCTTCCCAAACTCGGCAGATGCTTTTTAAATCGGCATGACTTAAAGTGCATGCTCGCATTATATAGCGCCGGATTATATACCAGTTTGCTGTGGCATAACGCGGCCTGCTGGCCTCGAACGTTGCAGAGTATTTGGGTGGCCCGGCACGATTTACCGATTTACTAAGGAAAACAGCATGCAGGCACGAGTCAAGTGGGTTGAAGAAGCATTGTTTATGGGCCAGTCAGGCTCCGGTCATACGGTGCTGATGGATGGCCCACCTGAGGTGGGTGGGCGCAATCTGGCGGCGCGGCCGATGGAAATGCTGCTGATGGGGCTGGGCGGCTGTAGCACCTTTGACGTGGTCAGTATTCTGAAAAAATCCCGCCAAGCGGTTGAGAGTTGCGAAGTCGAAATTCGCGCCGAGCGTGCCGACGAAGAACCCAAAGTTTTCACCCGCATCGAGCTGCACTTTATCGTCAAGGGACGCGGCCTGAAGGACGCAGCGGTTAAGCGCGCGGTGGAATTATCAGCGGAAAAATACTGCTCTGCGTCGATCATGATGGAGCGCGCCGGCGTTGCAGTCAGTCACGGCTACACCTTGGTTGAGCTGAGTGCTGAATAAGTATCTGCTATAGCAAAACCCGCCTGATTCGGCGGGTTTTTTGTGGGCGTGGTTTAGACCCGGTAGGTGCTTGCGGTCATTACCTTGGCCAGCAGGCTCATGCCGGCCTTAACCGGTGCTGGGAAACGGTAGCCGCCCGCGGCAATGGCGCTGGTGGAATGTTCGGCTTCGTCGATACGCATTTGCTGCAAAATAGCGCGGGATTTGCGCTCATCTTCGGGTATCTGCGCCAAATGTTCGTCTAGGTGCTTGCACACCTGATCTTCGGTGGCGGCGACAAAGCCCAAGCTCAGCTTATCGCTGATGGCCCCCGCACCCGCCCCGATGGCAAACGACAGGCCATAAAACAGCGGGTTGAGCAGGCTGGTGCGGCTGCCCAGCTCTTGCAGGCGCTCTTCGCACCAAACCAGATGGTCGATTTCTTCTGCGGCGGCCTGCTCCATTGATTCGCGAATCTCGGGGCGGCGCGCGGTCAGTGCTTGGCCTTGATAGAGCGCTTGCGCGCAGACTTCGCCGCTGTGGTTGATGCGCATCAGGCCGGCAATGTGTTTGCGCTGTGCCGCGTCCATGGCAGGGCTTTCAGCTTCAGCGATGGCGGGCGATGGCCTGGCCGCTTGGCAGCTGTCGGGAATTAGCGTGCGCAGGGCAGAATCGGCCTGCAGGGTAAGTCGGTCAAATAGGCTGTAGTGACGTTGCATGGAATAATCCTGTGCCAGTGAAAAGGGGCTGTTGCGCGACTAGCCTGGCGGCCAAGCAAGCGGGCGTTGCCCGAGAACGTGCAGGTGAATGTGGTAGACCGTTTGCCCGCCCAGCTCGTTGCAGTTCATGGCCACGCGAAAGCCTGCCTCGCAACCCAGCTCCAGCGCCAGTTTTTGCGCTACAAACAGGATATGACCGGCCAGCTCACGGTCAGCTTCGGTCAGGTCGTTGAGGGTGCGGATGTGCTTTTTGGGAATAACCAGAAAATGCACCGGAGCTTGCGGGGCAATGTCGTGAAAGGCTACGACGAGGTCATCTTCATAAATTTTTTTGGCTGGAATATCTCCGGCCACAATTTTGCAAAACAAACAATCCACCGGGCGTTCTCCTGGCTGGTGTAAGATGCGCCGAGTTTAACGCCCTGCGCATGGCAGGGCTAGGGTATGGGTCAAGAGTAGGGGCGGCGGTCAGGTGAAAAACGATATTCGAGACTTGCAGTTGGTATTGGATTCGAAAGTGCGGTTGGTGGCTATCGAGTCTTGGGACGAGCTGCGGGTGCTAGAAACCCTGACCTCGGTGGCCGTGCACCGTGGCAGCAACCTGATGGTCTGGTCGATTAGCTCAGGCCTGCATCGTATGGATTTTTCCGGCCCCTGCATTGAGGGCACCGAGACGCTGGAAGGCGCGTTGCGCTATGTCAAAGCAGACCTGCAAGCTGGGTTGTATGTGTTTTTTGACGCTCACCCTTTCTTGCAGGATGACCCGTTGGTGGTTCGTCTGATCAAGGAAGTGGCCATTGCCGAGGGCATGCAACGCCCCACTCTCGTGTTGGTATCCCATGCACTCAAGCTGCCGCCAGAAGTGCAGCGCCATGCTGCCCGCTTTAGCCTGTCGCTGCCCAGCGAGGACGAACTGCTGACCATCGTGCGAGAAGAAGCAGCGCGCTGGAGCCAGATGAATCGAGGGATTCGTGTGCGCACCGATAACAGAACCCTGCAGCAGGTGGTCAATAACTTAAAAGGGCTAAGCCATGCCGATTCGCGGCTGTTGGCGCGTAGCCTGATCTGTGACG
Organism: Thiopseudomonas sp.; assembly: GCA_018384595.1. Lineage (GTDB taxonomy): Bacteria > Pseudomonadota > Gammaproteobacteria > Pseudomonadales > Pseudomonadaceae > Thiopseudomonas. The sequence goes on along the minus strand of JAHAYO010000027.1, from coordinate 7,203 downwards.
ACGGTGCCATCACTCAGGAAGACTTGCCCGAACTGAACAAAGCCAAGTTTCAGTTGCTGGATTTGGACGGCGTGCTGGGCTATGAGGCTGACACAGCACGCTTTGCCGATGTGGGCGGGTTGGTCAACCTCAAACGCTGGTTGTGTGAGCGCCAAGCGGCGTTTATGAGTAATGATCTAAAAGACATGCCACGTGGCGTATTGCTGCTGGGTGCTCAGGGCAGTGGTAAGAGTCTGGCGGCCAAGGCGGTGGCCGGCTTATGGGGACTGCCGTTGCTGCGGCTGGACTTTGCCGCGCTGTATAACAAATATTTTGGTGAAACAGAGCGCAACTTGCGCGACGCGCTGGCGCTCTCCGAGCGCATGGCACCCTGCGTGCTATGGATGGACGAGGTAGAAAAGGGGTTGGCTACGGGCGAGATGGACGGCGGTGTGAGCCAACGTATTCTCGGCACCCTACTGACTTGGATGAGTGAGCGCAAAGCGCCGGTGTTTGTGGTTGCCACCGCCAACGTGATCAAGCGGCTGCCGCCGGAGTTATTGCGCAAGGGCCGTTTTGATGAGGTGTTCTTTGTTGATTTGCCCGATCCGCGTGTGCGTGAGGATATTTTTCGTATCCACTTGCAGCGCCGTGAGCTGGATGTAAAGGCGTTCAATTTGCCAGAGCTGGCGATGCTTACCGAAGGCTTTTCCGGTGCGGAAATCGAACAGGCGGTGGTGTCTGCGCTCTACACCGGCCAAGCACGGCAGCAGGATGTAGAGCAGCCGCTGTTGGTTGAGATGCTGCAGCGCACCGTGCCACTGTCGGTATTAATGGCCGAAGACTTGACCGCCCTGCGTACCTGGGCGGCCTCCCGCACTGTGGCAGCGGGCTAATCGTTAAGTATGCTGGGCAAGATAGCAGCGGTTGCGGACGCCACCTAAGCGCCAAAAACCGGCTTTACCACCGCTAAAATCACGATGGCCAGCAGAAAAATCACCGGCACCTCGTTATACCAGCGATAAAACACATGGCTTTTACGATCAAGGTCGCTGGCAAAGCGGCGCAGGAAAACTCCCAGAGAAAAGTGGTAAACCACCAACACCACCAGCAACGTCAGCTTGATATGCATCCAAGGCATTTTTAGTAAAGCAGGATTCAGCCACAGCATGCTAAGGCCAAGCCCAAGCGTGGCAATTAGCGATGGGTGCATGATGCCGCGGTACAGCTTGCGCTCCATGATGCAGAAACGGTCACGGCTGATTTTGTCGTCACTGGAAGCATGGTAAACAAACAGCCGTGGCAGGTAGAATAAGCCGGCAAACCAGCAGACCATGGCAATGATGTGCAGGGCTTTGATCCATAGATAGCTCATTGTGCAACACTCCGCATGCAAGTATTAAAAAGACGCCTATGGTACAGCAAGTGCCGGCTGCGCTTGGCCATGGCGACAAATTACCACTGATTTAAGAGGAACAACGATGCTCAAGGTCGCGATTGTTGGCGGCACCGGCTATACAGGTGTGGAACTGCTGCGAATCCTAGCCCTGCACCCGCAGGCCGAGGTGGCCTACATTACTTCGCGCTCGGAAGAAGGCGTGCGCGTGGCCGACATGTATCCGAACCTGCGCGAGCATTATCCGCAACTGGCTTTCAGTAACCCAGACGCCAAGGCGCTGGGGCAGTGTGATGTGGTGTTTTTCGCCACGCCACATGGTGTAGCCCACAGCTTGGCCGCTGATATTCTGGCGACCGGAACCCGTATCATTGATCTGTCGGCAGATTTTCGTCTGCAGGATATTCCGCTGTGGGAAAGGTGGTACGACCAGCCCCATGGCGCGCCCGAACTGGTGAGCGAGGCGGTGTATGGGTTGCCCGAAGTCAACCGTACGCTGATTGCTAAAGCGCGGTTGCTTGCGGTGCCGGGCTGCTATCCGACATCCGTGCAGCTGGGTTTTCTGCCACTGGCTGAGCAGGGACTGCTCAACGGTCAGCACCTGATTGCCAGTTGCGCCTCTGGGGTGAGCGGGGCGGGGCGGGGTACCAAACTGGGTTCACTGTTCTGCGAAGCGACCGAAAGCGTTAAGGCGTATGGCGTGCAGGGCCACCGCCATTTGCCAGAAATCGAACAGGGGCTGGCGCGTGCTGCTGGCCAGCCGCTAGGGCTGACCTTTGTGCCCCATCTGGTGCCCATGATTCGCGGCATTCATGCCACGCTCTATACGGGTGAAATTGACCGCAGCGTAGATGTGCAGGCGCTGTATGAACAGCGTTTTGCCAGCGAGTCTTTTGTCGATGTGCTGCCGGCGGGCAGCTTTCCAGAAACCCGCAGCGTCAAAGGCTCTAATCTATGCCGCATTGCTGTGCATCGGCCACAGGGTGGCGAGCGGGTGGTGATTCTGTCGGTGATCGACAATCTGGTGAAGGGCGCATCCGGCCAGGCGGTACAAAACATGAATATCATGTTTGGCTTTGCCGAAAACAGCGGCCTGCAAACCGTGGCGTTGATGCCTTAATCAATTTCCAAGGCTGCACAATCCCGACTGATTTGCTAGGATATGTGCAGTCAACCAATACGGCCACAGGCCGGGAGCTGTCGAAGATGAGTGTTGAGTCTTTTCAACCAGCCGCCATGCAGTTTTCTGCCACAGCGGCGAACAAGGTAAAAAGCCTGATCGAAGAAGAGGGCAATGATCGCCTGATGTTGCGCGTGTTCATTACCGGAGGCGGCTGCTCGGGCTTCCAGTACGGTTTTACCTTCGATGAAGAGCAGGAAGAGGACGATACCGTCGTCACCCGAGACGGGGTCAAACTGGTGGTCGATCCGATGAGCTTCCAGTATCTGGAAGGCGCGGAAGTGGATTACACCGAAGGGCTGGAAGGTTCGCGCTTTATCATCAACAACCCCAATGCCAGCACCACCTGCGGCTGCGGGTCTTCCTTCTCGGTCTGATTAAGCCGGATACAGGGCACCCAGCACGCGCAAGCCGCGTGCGCCCGTCACCTCGGGCCGATTGGCCGCTATTTTTTCCACGAAGCAATGGGCTAGCCAGGCAAAAGCCATGGCCTCCATCCAGTCTGCAGGTACGCCCAGTTGATCGGTGGTGGTTACTTGCATGGCTGGCAGCAAGGCGGCTAACCGTTCTAGCAAATAAAGGTTGTGTGCACCGCCGCCGCATACGGCCAACCTATCCAGCAGCACGTTTTCTCGCAGAATGGATTGGCTAATGCTGATGGCGGTGAGTTCGCTGAGAGTGGCCTGCACGTCGGCGGCGGTAATAGCTGCGTGCGACGCAAGTTGTTGATCCAGCCACTTCAGATTGAATAGTTCTCGGCCGGTGCTTTTCGGGCCGGTCTGGCTAAAGTAGGGTTGTTGTAACAGCTGCTCTAGCAAGGGAGCATTGATTTGCCCACTGCGCCCCCAGTTGCCGGCGTCGTCGTAGGGCACGCCCAGATGGCGGCCTGCCCAAGCATCCAGCAGCACATTGCCCGGGCCACAGTCGAAGCCATAAACCGGCTGTTGAGGCAGTAAAAAACTGACGTTACTAAAGCCGCCAATGTTGAGAATGGCGCTGGCTAGGCCATCACCGGCAAACAGCCAGTGATGAAAGGCCGGCACCAGTGGCGCACCCTGACCGCCAGCCGCCAGATCACGTTGCCGAAACTGGCTGATCACATCAATACCAGTGAGCTCAGCGAGCAAGGCTGGTGCGCCAATTTGCACGCTAAATCCCAGTTCGGGGTGATGGCGAATGGTCTGGCCGTGACTGCCGATGGCGCGAATGGCGGATGGCTGCAACTGCTGCTGCTTGAGCAGCTCAACAACACCGGTTGCCGCTAGGCGTGCCCAGTGCTGTTCAGCGGTTGACAGCCGTGCCAGCTCATTATCAGCAGGCGAGCAAAGGCTCAACAGCTCTTGGCGCAGGGCAGGCGGGAACTCAAGAAAACGGCTGCCAAGCAGCCGTATGTGGGAGCTAATACTGACCAGGCAGATGTCCAGACCATCCAAGCTGGTTCCAGACATGATGCCTATATAAAGGTGCATTATTCTTCGCTGGACTCTGCCTTGGCCAACAGGGTCGGTTTGGCTTGATCAAGCATCGCTATATAAGGCTGGGTAGCCTGTTTGAAGCGCGCCATTTCAGATTTGGGAATTGGGTCCGCAGTCGGCAGTTTATGGCTGAGCGGATCAATGTGGGTGCCGTTAACATGGAACTCATAGTGCAGATGCGGGCCGGTTGCTAGACCAGTTTTGCCCACGTAGCCAATCACTTGACCTTGGCTGACGGTGGAGCCATTTCGCATGCCTTTGGCATAGCCATTCATGTGAGCATACAGGGTGCGGTATTTGCCGCCATGCTGGATGATGATGGTTTTGCCGTAGCCGTTCTTGTTGCCGACAAAAGCAATCTTGCCGTTTCCGGTTGCTTTGATTGGAGTGCCTGTCGGTGCAGCGTAGTCAACCCCGCGGTGGGCGCGAATCTTATTGAGAACGGGGTGTTTGCGTCCAGGATTGAACTTGGAGCTGATGCGGGAAAAATCAACCGGAGTACGGATAAAGGCGCGTCGGCTGCTGGTACCATCGCTGTTGTAATAGGAGGGCTGGCCGCTTTTATCCACGTAGCGTACGGCGGTAAGGGTTTTGCCCTTGTTGGTAAAACGAGCTGCGAGGATGTTGCCGGTACCGACGATCTGGTCATCCAGCATTTTTTGTTCGTAAACCACCTCGAAGCTGTCACCGGTACGCAGGTCACGGGCAAAGTCGATGTCGTAAGCGAACACATTGGCCATGTTCAGCGCAAGGTTGTACGGGATCCCCGCAGCCTGAGTTGCGCCAAATAGGCTGCTGTCAATGGTTCCACGAGCGGTGGTTTCTACGTGAGTGGTTTCGCGAGTGTGCTTGCTAAAATTGTAGTGCCCAGTGTCGGGGTTACGGTTGAGCTCAATGCTTTCCAGCGGGCTGAGCTTGCTGCTAATACGTTCTAGCTGGCCTTGTTCATCAAACGCGAACAGCAGTTCCTGATCCAGCTTGAGATTGGTGAACTGCCGTGTGTTTTTATCTTGTTCAAGCATGGACATCAGCAAGCTGTGCCCTAAATCCAAGCGCGCAAAAATAGCCGAAAGGGTATCGCCTTGCTCCACTTTAACCGTCACCTCACGGGCAAGTGGCGCTTGATTGGACTCAGGCGTCTCCTCAAGCAGCTCCGGTACGGTAGCTAGAGTGTTGACAGGCTCGGTAACGGTAGTCTGTTGGACAGAAGCTGTAAGTGGAGTGGCTTTAGACGCGGCCGCTTTTGGGCTCACAGTTTTGCTGGGTGTGGCATGCAATGCGGCCGGTGACTCGGGAACCGCACGATTGGCTTCAACTTGCTTGGATGGGAAAACAACCAGAACCATGCTAACCATTGCGGCTACACCGCTGGCAGCAATCAGGTGCTTTTTAGGGTATGCCTGCTGCTGTGGGGAGTCGTGTTTTGTTGTCATAATTGGTCTGTATCTCTGGCGAACATAATGTGTCGGAGGCGAAGCTGCTCTGAAGCGCCTGCTTGCCGTGCGCAGGGCCATCAGACGCGCGCTTTGCCGGCAAGTTCCAAGGATGAGGCGTTCGGCCCGCGCTTCGCCTACGCTAAATGCTGTAGGTCAGGCCTATACATAAAGAGAGGCCGTCTATGGTATGCATCTTTGGCTGGAATTGCCATGACCAGTTTTCTGAAATTGTTAGTAAAATTGTCGTATCATGTTTTACTTTGTTGGACTCGATTTAGGTAGTGATGTATGTCAAGTAGCATGCCCCTGGATGAACAGCTTGCCCTGATCAAGCGCGGTGCTGAAAGCCTGCTGGTGGAGGACGAGTTGATTGCCAAGCTCAAGCTCGGTCGGCCGTTGCGCGTTAAAGCAGGCTTTGATCCGACAGCACCGGACCTGCACCTTGGGCACACGGTGCTGATCAACAAGCTCAAGGTGTTTCAAGAGCTGGGCCACCATGTCATTTTTTTGATTGGCGATTTCACAGGAATGATTGGTGATCCGAGTGGCAAGAGCGCTACCCGCCCACCGCTGACCCGCGAGCAGGTATTGGCCAACGCCGAGACCTATAAAGAGCAGGTGTTTAAAATTCTCGATCCGCAAAAAACCGAGATTGCATTCAACTCTAACTGGCTCAGTCAGCTGACTCCGGTTGACTTCATTCGCCTAGCATCAAGCTATACCGTTGCCCGCATGCTGGAGCGTGAAGATTTTCACAATCGCTATACCAGCCAGCAGCCTATCGCTATTCATGAGTTTCTCTATCCCTTGGTGCAGGGTTACGACTCGGTCGCACTCAAAGCAGATATAGAGCTGGGCGGTACAGATCAGACCTTTAACCTGCTGATGGGGCGTGAACTGCAGCGTCATTATGGCCAGGAGCCGCAGTGCGTACTGACGCTTCCGTTACTGGAGGGGCTGGATGGCATCAAGAAAATGTCCAAGTCTCTAGGGAACTACGTAGGCATCCAAGAGGCGCCAGGTGCCATGTATACAAAGATTTTGTCTATGCCGGATGAGCTGATCTGGCGCTATTACGAGCTGCTTAGCTTTAGATCCATGAATGAGATTGCGCGCCTTCAGCGTGAGATGAGCGAAGGACGCAACCCGCGAGATATCAAAATAGAGTTGGCTGAAGAGTTGATTGCCCGCTTCCATGGTGCGGAAGCGGCCGCCAGTGCGCACAAGTCTGCAGGTAACCGACTGCTTGAGGGCGAGTTGCCGGAGGATTTGCCGGAAATTGAAGTCAAGGCTGAAACGGACTTGCCAGTAGGTGCGCTGCTAAATCGTGCGGGCTTGGTAAAGAATGCAGCAGCAGCCCGCAACATGCTGGAGGCCGGTAGTGTGCGCGTGGACGGAGAGGTCGTCGGCAAAGACTTCATATGTAAGCTGGGTGCAGAGTACGTATGCCAAGCGGGCAAGAAAAACTTTGCACGAATAAAAGTGCTTGCATAAACCGAAATGGCTGCGTAAGATGCGCATCTCTTTCAACGGCCCGCTGGATCAGCAGGCAACCTTGAAGAAAGAAATTTCAAAAAGGGGTTGACAAGAAGATTTGCGAATCTATAATACGCAGCCTCAGTTGAGACGCAGTTCACGGTCTGGCTGAAAGTTCTTTAAAAATTGAATCAAGCAATTCGTGTGGGTGCTTGTGGAAATGATGGTCACATAGATTATCAGCAACACAAGTTACTCTGT
>JAHAYO010000010.1 GCA_018384595.1 Thiopseudomonas sp. | reverse complement strand
GATATCAAGGCGCTGGCCAGCTACATTCAGGGCCTGCACTGATTCGGTTATGCTCTGGGCATGACAGTATAAAAACGCCACCGTGCATTTGCCGGTGGCGTTTTTCGTTGTAAACCTGATTGCAGACAAGTTTAGAGTGGCCGCTTTAGTGCCTGCCGCGCTATAGTTGAGCGCAATGGTGGGTTATGACTGAGGATTCGATTATGCAATTAATGGATCGCAACAAGGCGTTGCAAATCACGCCTTTTTTACGTCTGGGTTTTAGACCGTTTTTCTTCTTAGGCACCTTACTGGCCCTGCTGGCAGTGCCGGCGTGGGTGATGGCGCTAAGTGGTCATTTTGATGGCTGGCAGCCGGTGGGCGGCTGGCTGGCCTGGCACCGGCATGAGCTTTTATTTGGTTTTGGTGGGGCCATTGTGGCCGGTTTTTTGCTGACGGCGGTACAAACCTGGACCGGCGTGCCCGGTTTGTCGGGTAACCTGCTGTTGGGGCTGGTGGTGGTTTGGGTGCTGGCGCGCTTGAGCTGGCTGCTGGGGCTGCCGGTGGGGTGGGTGGTGCTGTTCAATGCTTTGTTTATGCCCTTAGTGGCGTTGCAGATGGCGCGGAGTGTGTGGCCGGTGCGTCAAGTGCGTAACTACCCACTGGTACTGGTGCTGATGGTGCTGTCGTTGTTGGAGTTGCTGGTGCTCTATGGCGTGCTGCAGGGTGATGATGGATTGCAGCGTCAGGGCGTGCTGGGCGGGCTATGGTCCATTGGCGCATTGATGAGCATTATCGGCGGGCGGGTGATTCCGTTTTTTACCCAGCGTGGCTTGCTGCGTCCAACCATGGTAGCGCCCATCGCTTGGCTAGAGCAGGCGCTGCTGCTGGGTACGCTGGTGATTGTGCTGTCGTTTGCCAGCGGTTGGGCGCTGGAGCGCAACGGCTTTTTGGGCATAATTTTCTTGGCCATGGCTGCGGGTCATGGCGTGCGCATGGGGCGCTGGCATGATGCCGGCCTGTGGCGGGTGCCGCTGCTGTGGTCGCTGCATATTGCCTATGGCTGGTTTGTGCTGGCTTTCATGGCCAGCGGCCTGTGGTATCTGGGTTGGTTGGATAACTTCAGCTTTGCCGTACACGCCTTGACGGTGGGCGGCATGTCTGGGCTAATTCTGGCCATGATTGCACGGGTGACGCTGGGGCATACCGGACGTATGCTTAACCCACCCAAAGCCATGATTTGGGGTTTTGTGATTTTTAATTTGAGTGCCTTGTTCCGAGTTTTCGGCGTCGAACTGGCCTACAGTTTCTTTTTGTGGCTGGCAGCACTGTGCTGGGCCTTGAGCTTGCTGATTTATTTGCTCAAATACGGGCCGATGCTATGGCAGGCGCGCGTTGACGGCGCACCCGGCTAGACGGATTAACTGTGACAGGACAGTCGTACAGGGACGGGTCGGTCGACCTTGGTATAGCTGTCAAAAACTGGCGGGCGCATAGAATGGAATAGATTTGTGGCGGCCCGCAAGATGGGTGTTTTGACGCCCAGACAGCAGTGACGATCTGCCTTGCGCACGTCCGGCACTGACATAATTTGAATGCATTCTCGAGGTGAAAGCATGACACAGGATTTGAGCAAGTTTATTCGCAACCCGGCTTTTTTGGATAAGGTAGTGACTGCTGAAGAAGCCGCATCCTGGATTGACGATGGCATGACGCTGGGCATGAGCGGTTTTACCCTGTTCGGCGAGCCAAAAGAGTTCCCGATGGCACTGGCCGAGCGCGGTAAGAAAGAAAAATTCAAGGTCAACCTGTTTACCGGCGCCTCCATGGGCCCTGCCGCTGACGGTTCCATGGCCGAGGCCGGCATCATCAACTTGCGCTTCCCGTACAACGCCAACCCAATCCTGCGTAAGCAGATCAACGAAGGCAAGGCGTTCTACATTGATCAGCATTTGTCCCACAACGCCGAGTATGTGCGTCAAGGTGTGCTGCCACAGGTCGATTACGCGATCATCGAAGCCGCTGCCATCACTGAAGACGGCGAGATCATTCCGACCGGCTCCGTGGGTAACTCGCCCATTTACGTTGAGACTGCCAAGCACGTCATTATTGAGGTGAACACATCCGCACCAGCCGCCTATGAAGGCATGCACGACATCTATGTGCCTGGCCCTGCTGGCGAAAACGCGCGCTGCGATATTCCGCTGTGCGAAATCAGCAAACGTATTGGCAGTAAAGGCATCAAGGTTGATCCGGCCAAGGTGCGCGGTATCGTGATTTCCAGCCAGCCAGACATTCCGTCGCCGCTGTTTGAACCTAACGAAGAAACCCAGCAGATTGCCGACAACCTGCTGCACTTCCTGCACGAAGAAGTGGCCAAGGGCCGCCTGCCTAACAACCTAGCCCCGTTGCAGTCCGGTGTCGGCTCCGTTGCTAACGCGGTGCTCAACGGCATGCAAAAATCCGGCTTCAAGGACGTGATTGTTGCCTCCGAAGTGTTGCAGGATGGCGTGTTTGACCTGATTGATGCTGGCGTGGTCAAGTTTGCTGCGGGTACTGCTCTGTCCCTGTCCAAGAAGCGCGTTGATACTCTGGCCGAAGATCTGGAAAAGTATGCTGGCAAGGTCATGTTCCGCCCGCAAGAAATCTCCAACCACCCGGAAATCATCCGCCGACTGGGCGTAATTTCCTTTAACACCGCGCTGGAAGTGGACATTTACGGCAACGTCAACTCCACCCACGTGAGTGGCACCCACATGATGAACGGTATCGGTGGTTCTGGTGACTTCGCCCGCAACGCCCGTATCACCATCTTCGTGACTGCGTCCACGGCGAAAAATGGCGCGATTTCCTCAATCGTCCCGTTTGTCACCCACGTTGACCACACCAACCACGACGTAGACGTGATCATCACCGAACAGGGCTATGCCGACCTGCGTGGCCTGGCGCCGCGCCAAGCTGCCGAGGCGATCATCGAGAAGTGCATGCACCCAAGCTATAAGCAGCAGGCCCGTGACTACTTTGAAGCGGCCAAGGCGCAGCGCGGCGGACACACTCCGCACTTGCTGGACAAAGCCTTCTCTTGGCACATCAATCTGGCTGACAAAGGCACCATGAAACTGGACTAATCCCTTTTTATGGCTGCATAAAAAGGGCTTCCATTACGGAAGCCCTTTTTTGTGCGGGCAGGTTGCTAACTTGGGTGGCGCAGCCTAGATAGAGAAGCGTGCAAGGTTAGTACCTATAATCCTGCTGCTAAGGCTTGC
>JAHAYO010000007.1 GCA_018384595.1 Thiopseudomonas sp. | reverse complement strand
TGGAATACGGGCAAAGTAGGCACCAAATTCTTCCGACACCCGCAGGTTCATCTGGTGGTCCATCAACCAGAGGGCGACCTGGGCGATCTGGGCGGGAAATTCTTCGATTTCGATGCCAAAAAACTGGTCCACGTCCACTAGGATCAGGCTGGATACATCCAGCGCCAGCTGGTCACTGGCACGCAGGGCGCGCAGCACGGCCAGCTCCAGCAGACGCAGTTCGCGGTAGGCAATCACCAGAAAGTTGCCGCAGCCACAGGCCGGGTCGAGAAAGGTTAGCTGGCGCAGCTTGAGCTGAAATTCCTGCAGTTTTCGCGGATTGTTTTTGTGGCGCTCAAATTCGGCCCAGAGTTCATCAAGGAACAGCGGCTTGATCAGTTTGAGGATGTTGCCTTCACTGGTGTAGTGCGCGCCCAGATTGCGGCGGGCGGTTTTGTCCATGATGGACTGGAACAGCGAGCCGAAGATGGCCGGTGAAATGCGACCCCAGTCCAGCGCGCAGCAGGCGAGCAGGGAGCGGCGCATGGCGCTGTCGAAACTGGCAATGGGCAGGATTTCGGCAAACAGCTGGCCGTTAATGTAGGGGAAAGCAGCCAGCTGTTCGTCAAGGTTCTTGAAACGCTTGTCAGTGGGCGTGTTGAGCACCTGAAACAATGCAGACAGCTGTTGGGCCAGATCGCTGCCGTCTTCGCGGGTGCGCTCCTCAATAAACTCTTGCAGCTGTTGACGTTGGAAAATGCCGGTATCTTCGGCGAACAGGCAGAATAATAAGCGTACCAGATAAACTTCCAGCTCGTGGCCGCTGTAGCCGACCTCGCGCATCTGGTCGTGCAGCTTGCCCATGCGCTCGGCGGCTTCGATGTTGACTGGGTCTTGTTCTTGAATTTTGTGCGTTTGATAGCCGGCGATAAAGCCAAAGAGCTGGACGTTCTGGTGCAGTTCGCTCAGTGGAAATTCGTAGCTTTGCCGCTCTTCTAGGTCGTGCAAGTGAAAGCGGGCAAAGTCGGAGACCAACACATAACGCGGCAGTTCGTGCTCTTTCAGACCGGGGAAGTAGTCCAGCGCTTGGCTGTGGGCTTGGTCAAGGTCGCGGCCACGGGACTTGTGCTCTACCAGTAATACGCCTTTCCAGAGTAGGTCGATAAAGCCTTGTTTATCGGCCAGTTTTTTTACCGGTTGCTCAAAACTGGCTACACGGCGACGGCTGATGCCAAAGATGTGGAAGAAACCATCCCAGAAGCTTTTGGCTTCCGCATTTTCTGAGGCTTCGTTCTCCCACTCTTTGCTGAAGGCCAGCGCGCGGCTTTTGATTTCGTTCCATGACAGGGGCATGTGGAGTCCTTGGGTTGGCGTGGAGGAAAAATCCTAAAAACAGCTGCCGCGCGGGCGGTATTACAGGATGTAGCGCGACAGGTCTTCGTCTTTGGCCAGCTCGCCGAGGTGCTCATCAACATAGGCGGCGTTGATGTCAACGCTGCTGGTGCTGCTTTCACCGGCGCTGAAGGACAGTTCTTCCAGCAGGCGCTCCAGCAAGGTGTGCAGGCGGCGGGCACCGATGTTTTCGGTTTTTTCGTTGACCTGCCAAGCGATTTCTGCGATGCGCTGGATGCCGTCGTCGGTGAAGCGGATGGTTTGGCCTTCGGTAGCCAGCAGGGCGACGTATTGTTCGGTTAAGGATGCCTGCGGCTCGCTCAGAATGCGCTGGAAGTCTTCCGGTGTCAGCGCTTTCAGCTCAACACGAATCGGCAGGCGGCCCTGCAGTTCCGGCACCAGGTCGCTGGGTTTGCTCAGGTGGAAAGCACCGGAGGCAATGAACAGGATGTGGTCGGTTTTGACCATGCCGAGCTTGGTGTTGACGGTGCAGCCTTCGATCAGCGGCAGCAGGTCGCGCTGAACGCCTTCGCGGGAGACATCGGCACCGCCGACGTTGCCGCGTTTGGCGATTTTGTCGATTTCGTCAATAAAGACGATGCCGTTTTGTTCCACTGCTTCTAGGGCGCGGGCTTTGAGTTCGTCTTCGTTGACCAGACGGGCGGCTTCTTCGTCACGGATTTGCTTGAGGGCATCGGCCACGCGCATTTTGCGGGCTTTCTTGCGGTCCTTGTGCATGCCGGAAAACAGGTTTTGCAGCTGGCTGGTCATTTCTTCCATGCCGGGCGGGGCCATGATTTCGACGCCAATCGGGGCTTCGGCCACTTCGATGTCGATTTCTTTGTCGTCGAGCTGGCCTTCGCGCAGGCGTTTGCGAAACAGCTGGCGGGTGGCGTTGTCCTCGCCACGGGCTTGTTCTTCAAAGCCGCTGCGGGCGGCGGGCAGCAGGGCGTCGAGGATGCGTTCTTCGGCGGCATCTTCGGCGCGGTGGCGCATTTTCTGCATCTCTTGTTCGCGCAGCATTTTGACTGAGGCATCGGCCAGATCGCGGATGATGGATTCAACATCGCGCCCGACGTAGCCCACTTCAGTAAACTTGGTTGCTTCGACCTTGATGAAAGGGGCATTGGCCAAACGCGCCAAACGGCGGGCGATTTCGGTTTTGCCGACGCCGGTCGGGCCGATCATCAGGATGTTTTTTGGGGTGACTTCGGCGCGCAACTCGACGGGCAGCTGCATGCGCCGCCAGCGGTTGCGCAGGGCAATGGCGACGGCGCGTTTGGCGTCGTCTTGGCCGATGATGTGGCGGTTGAGTTCGTGGACAATTTCGCGGGGTGTCATGGACATGGAGAGTCTCCGTTGACTGGTTTTGCCGGCAGAGTTTGGCGTCGGCAGCGGTGGGTGACAGGTTACGCAGGGCGCTGCAAGTACGTCCCTGTAAGCTCCATGCCGCCATCCATGGCGGCAAAGCCCTGCTTCACCTGTCGCCCACCGCTGCGGCCAAGTCCGCAGTAATGTTCGGGTCTGTTTCTGTCCGGCAGATAATCAAAATGGCTAAAACTGCGAGCGTGCAGGACAAGTCTTAAACGTCGCTATCTTGCTCTTCGATGGTCAGGTTCTGGTTGGTAAATACGCAGATAGCGCCGGCGATGTGTAGTGCTTTTTCGGTGATTTCGCGGGCGCTTAGGTCGGTGTTTTCCAGTAGGGCCATGGCCGCGGCTTGGGCGAAGTTGCCGCCGCTACCCATGGCGATCAGGCCGTGTTCGGGTTCGACCACATCGCCATTGCCGGTGATGATCAGCGAGGCATCTTTGTTGGCGACGGCGAGCATGGCTTCAAGGCGGCTGAGGCTGCGGTCGGTACGCCAGTCTTTGGCCAGTTCGACGGCGGCGCGGACCAGATGGCCCTGGTGCTTTTCCAATTGGCCTTCAAAGCGTTCAAATAGGGTGAAGGCATCGGCAGTGGCACCGGCAAAGCCAGCCAGCACTTCGCCGCGATAGAGGCGACGGACTTTTTTGGCGTTGCCTTTCATGACGGTGTTGCCCAGGGATACCTGGCCATCGCCGCCCATGACGACTTTGCCGTTGCGGCGGATGGATACGATTGTGGTCAAGGGAGTGTCTCCAGCGGGTTTGACAGTATTGGCTGGAGTTGGGGGCGGGGCAGGGGAAGTTCAAGGGCTGGTTGCTGTTTTGCTACGGCTGCCTTTGGGGTGCAAAGCCTGATTCGCCGGCAGGCGATGATCAGGCTCTGCACGGACGGGGTTATAGCCGTGCCTTGCGTTGTTGCAGCAGCAGGTTGTTGAAGCCGTTTTGTGACAGGCGGGTTTGTGCTTTGTCGAGTTCTTCGCGGCTGGCGAACGGGCCGACCAGCACGCGGTGCCACGTTCTGTTGGCGACCTGACCCGGCTCAATGTGGACGTTTTGGCCGGTTAGCAGCAGACGGGCGCGTACGCCTTCGGCTTTTTCACGCTCGGGAAAAGAGCCAGCCTGTAGGTAATACTGGGTAACTTCTTTGCGCGGCGGAGCCGGCGGAGGCTGTTTGCCGTCGAGAATGGCCTGAGCGCGAGCGGCTTCGGCCTTACGCTTGGCTTCGACCTCCTGCTGGCTGGGCGCGGGTGGTGCTTTTTCTGGCAGGGCTTCGGGCGGCACGATGCCTTCGGACTCGGACAGCAGGGTGTAAAACTCGAAGGTGGGCTTGTTGGGGTTGGCAGGCTGTGCTTGTTGCGCCGGTTTTGGCGCGGCTGACTGCGCGGCTTTTTGTTGGCTGGCAGGCTGGGCTGTTTCGCGCTTGACGCTATCTTTGCCCGGCTCCAGTTTGACCAGCGACATGATGAATACGCCTAGCACCAGCCCAATGGTGATCAGCACCAGTGGATGCACAGGCTTGCTGGGTGTTTCTTGATAGCGGGTAGCGCCGCGCTTGGGCGGCGCGGCTTTTTTGCGTGCAGCCATGGCTTACATGCGCTCCAAGGTGTGGATGCCAAGCAGGTCCAGCCCGCGACGCAGCGTGCGGCCGGTCAGGGCGGCCAGACGCAGGCGGCTGTTGCGGGTGTCTGCCTGCTCGGCGCTGAGGATGGGGCAGTTTTCGTAAAAGCTGGAGAACAGGCCAGCCAACTCATACAGGTAGGTGCAGAGGATGTGCGGGGTGCCCTTGTCGGCCAGAGCGTTCAGAACTTCACTGAAACGGGCTAGCGCGGCGGCCAGTTCTTGTTCGGCGCTTTCTGCTAACAGGATTTGGCCAGGCAGGGTGTCGTCCATGGACTGTTCCAAGCGGCGGAATACGCTGGCAACGCGGGTGTAGGCGTACAGCAGGTAGGGCGCAGTGTTGCCCTCAAAGCTGAGCATCAGCTCAAAGTTGAAGCTGTAGTCGCTGGTGCGATGCTTGCTGAGGTCGGCGTATTTGACCGCGCCAATACCAACGGCACGGGCGATTTGGCGCAGCTCGGCCTCGTCCAGCTGGGGGTTCTTTTCTTTGACCAAGGCGTAGGCGCGCTGTTCGGCTTCGTCGAGCAGGTCAACCAGTTTGACGGTGCCGCCGTCGCGGGTCTTGAATGGGCGGCCATCCGCGCCGTTCATGGTGCCAAAGCCCATGTGCTCTAGTTGCATGGCGTCGTCGGCAAAACCGGCCAAGCGAGCGGCGGCAAAGGCCATCTGGAAGTGCAGCGCTTGGCGCTGGTCAACAAAGTACAGCACGCGGTCGGCTTTGAGTTGGGTATGACGGTAGCGGACCGCCGCGAGGTCGGTGGTGGCATACAGGTAACCGCCATCGGCCTTTTGCACGATCAGCGGCAGAGGCTGATCTTCGCTGTTTTTGAAGGCATCCATGAACACGCACTGCGCGCCCTGGTCTTCGGTGAGTAGCCCTTTGTCTTTCAGGGTAGCGATGATGCCGGGCAGATCGTCGTTGTAGGCGCTTTCGCCGCGCACGTCAGCCATGCTCAGCTTGACGCCGAGGCGGTCGTAAACAGCTTGGCAGTGGCTCAGAGAGATGGTGTTAAAGCTGCGCCACAGATTGAGGCAGGTTTCGTCACCGGCCTGTAGCTGTACCACCCGCTCGCGAGCGCGGGTGGCAAAGGCTTCGCTGTCGTCAAAACGCTGTTTGGCTGCGCGGTAAAAGCCTTCCAGGTCGGCCAACCCTTGCTGCTGGGCAGCGGGGTTTTCTTCCAGATAAGCCAACAACATACCGAACTGGGTGCCCCAGTCGCCGACGTGGTTTTGACGGATAACGTCGTGGCCGAGAAACTCCAGTACCCGTGCCACCGCGTCACCGATGATGGTGGAGCGCAGGTGGCCGACGTGCATTTCCTTGGCCAGGTTGGGCGAGGACAGGTCAACCACGATTTTTTGCAGCGGACGGGCAGCGGGCACGCCCAGCTTGGCGTCGTTCAGGGCTGCGTCGAGGCGGCGGGCAAGCGCGTCGTGGTTCTGGTAGAGGTTGATAAAGCCGGGGCCGGCGATCTCGACCTTGCTGATTTGCGCGTCGTGCGGCAGGGCAGCGACAATTTTTTCGGCCAGATCACGCGGCTTCATGCCGGCAGGTTTGGCCAGCATCATGGCAATGTTGGAGGCGAAGTCGCCATGGGCCCTGTCGCGGGCGTTTTCCACCTGGATGTTCGGTTGCAGGTCGGCAGGCAGGGTGCCTTCGGTGACAAGCTGCGCAAGGGCGGACTGAACAAGCTGGCGAATATGGTCTTTCATGGGGCTTCCGTAACGGGGACTGGTCAGAAAATAGCCGCCTATTATCGGCTTTTGTCCCGCGTGGCTCAAGGGCGAGGTAGCGGCTGGAGTGCGCAACGGCGCTATGCTGTGTGCGGAATGACGGGGTGGCTATTGGCGCGCGGGCAATAGCGAAGGCGTGCAGGGCCGCAGAATAACAGGCGCGCGCAACGTGATGGCGCTATTTCTTATGGGCACCCTTGGGCAGCTGAATGACTTGGCTTTCCGAGTAGGTGTCGTGCCAGGTATCTTTGTTTTTGCTGAACAGCATCCACCAAAAACCTAGCCCCAGTGCCAGCCAGGACAGAATGGAGATCACAAATCGCAGTAGGGCTTGGCTGAGGCTGATGCGGCTGCCGTCGGCGTTTTGAATGCGCAGGTTCCAGGCTTGCATGCCTAGAGTCTGGCCGTTGTGGGTCCAGAACTTGGCAAAGAAGGCAAACAGACTTAGCACGACCAAGCTAGACAGAATGGGGTCGTGGTCCATAGCGCCGGCTTCGGCCATGGAGCGTAACTGTTCCGCACCGTAGATCAGGCGCAGCACGCCTTGCTGGTATATCCAAGTGACCACCATGATTAGCGCCATGCACAGCATGAAATCATAAAACATGGCGGCAAAGCGGCGGATGAGCCCTGCTCTGGGAAAGGTGCCTTCGGGCTGGAGTTTGGCGCGGGACATGCTGACCTCGGGACGAACAAAGAGGCTGATTCTAACGGTTTCGCCCGTGGGCAGGGTAGCGCTGCTGGCCAGAGCTTGCCCCATAGGCGGTATGCGCCCGGTTGACGGGCACAAAAAAGCCCCTGCAATGAGGGGCTTTGTTTAGGCTGATCGGCAATCAACTGACGGCCTGTACCTTGTCGGCTTGCATGCCTTTCTGGCCTTCCACTGCCTCGAATGTGACCTGCTGGCCTTCTTTCAGGGTTTTGAAGCCGTTGCCTTCAATGGCGCGGAAGTGAACGAACAGGTCTGGGCCGTTTTCTTGGGTGATGAAGCCGAAGCCTTTTTCATCGTTGAACCATTTAACGGTACCGGTCTGGCGAGTGGACATAGCGTGCATCCTTTGTAACTGAAATAAAAATCTGTGCGCCGACGGGGCGCTTTGTGACTGGTTGCAAAGAAGCGGTCGAGCGAAGTGAGCGGCTCGGGCAGGTGCGGCAGAAGTCGGGGTTTCACCAAAAACTTGAACAGACTGTCGGCCAGATCGGGGTTCAACAGCAGCCGATGCAAACGCAGTGGCAGGCACTTTACGGGATGAGAAATTGAAAGCCAAGACGTGTGGCTTAAGACCAAGGGCGAATGCTGGCGGCTTGATAAAGGCCAAGTTGATGCAGGTCAAGAAGTAGACAAGGCGCTAAAAGCGCCTTGTCTGTATTGAGGCTTACTTACCCTTGCGGACTTCTTTGGGCAGGCTTTCTTGGGCTTCTTTAAGTTGGCGCTGCATCTCTTTGTCGGCCTGGGTGCGCACGGGCGGTTGCTGCGAACGCTGCTCTTTGTTTTTGCCCAACAGGCCCAAACTGGCCTTGTTCAGCCAAGAGCGCGAAGCAGTTTCTTTGTAGTGAGGGTTGAAGCCGTCGTTGGCGGCTTTTTTCTTGCCGCGTTTGCTTAGGCTGGCGTGTTCGGGGTAGTTCTGCTTGAGGGTGCTCAGGCTGTCGTCGGCCAGATCGTCCAACCCCAGAATGCGGTAACTGTGCACCATGATGGCCAGACCGTCCGGTACCGCTGGGGTGCCTTGAAAGTTCTCAACAATGTAGCGGCCACGGTTAAGGGCGGCGACATAGGCCTTACGCTTGATGTAGTAGCGGGCAGCGTGCACTTCGTAGTCGGCCAGCAGGTTGCGGGCGTAGATCATGCGCTGCTTGGCGTCCGGCGCGTACTGGCTGTTGGGAAAGCGGTTAATCAGACGGGCAAATTCGTTGTAGGAATCGCGGGTAGCACCCGGGTCACGCTGGGTCATGTCCAGCGGCAGAAAACGGGCCAAAATGCCGCGATCTTGCTCGAATGCCGACAATCCTTTCATGTAATAGGCGTAATCGGCGTTTTCATGCTGGGGGTGCAGGCGGATAAAACGGTCGGCGGTGGCGTTGAGGGCTTCATAGTCGCGGGCTTTGTAGTGGGCGTACATCAGCTCCAGCTGTGATTGCTCGGCATAGCGACCAAAAGGGTAGCGTGATTCGAGGGCCTGCAGTTTGCGAATGGCGCTGGAATAGTTGCTTTTGTTGAGGTCGGTCTGGGCCTGTTCGTAAAGTTCGCGCTCACTGAGGTTTTCGTCAACGACTTTCTTGCCGGAGCAAGCCGCCAAGAAACTGAATAGAGCTAGGAAGATCAGGTGCTGTACGCGCATGGTTGAATTTCGCCTAAATCTGAAAACGAGAGGGGCTGCTTGGAAGGGCCAGCAAAATACAGTCGCAATGCAGCAGTTTGACAGCTGCCCTGTTATAGTTGCCTGCCCGCATGGTGCGGTAAACCTGTGTATTTAACCATAACCTGCATACGGAAACCAAAGGATTCACGATACTGCCGCCCAGGCAGTGAGCGCGGATCACTTAACAGGCGTTTGCGTGTGCAGGGACAGCAGAAAACCTATGTCGATTTCTACAGAACAGATTCAACTTGAAGCCCGTGTACCGGATGAGCTGGCCGGCCAGCGTCTTGATCAGGTGGCCGCTCGGCTGTTTGCTGACTTTTCCCGCTCGCGCCTGACTGAGTGGATCAAGGACGGCAGTTTGACCGTCAACGGCAAGTCGCTGCGTCCACGCGATACGCTGTATGGCGGCGAGCGCCTGCAGCTGGACGCTGAGCAGGAGGCTCAGGGCGAATGGCTGGCGCAGGCTATCGAGCTGGATGTGGTGTATGAGGACGAGCACCTGCTGGTCATTAACAAGCCGGCTGGGCTGGTGGTGCATCCAGCTGCCGGTCACGCCAGCGGTACGCTGCTCAACGCCCTGCTGCACCATGCGCCGCAGGTGCGTGATATTCCCCGTGCCGGTATTGTGCACAGGCTGGATAAGGACACCTCCGGCATTCTGGTGGTGGCCAAGAGTCTGCTGGCGCACGCCCGGCTGGTTGAGCAATTACAGGCGCGCAGTATGGGCCGTACCTATGAAGCTCTAGTGATGGGTGTGGTGACCTCCGGTGGCACCATTGACGCGCCGATTGGCCGCCACCCCCAGCAGCGCCAGAAGATGGGCGTCACCGAGGGCGGCAAACAGGCCATCAGCCATTTTCGTGTGGTTCAGCGCTTTCGCAGCTATACCCATGTGCGGGTGCAGTTAGAAACCGGCCGTACTCACCAGATCCGCGTACACATGGCCCATGCCGGTTTTCCGCTGGTGGGTGATCCGCTCTATGGTGGCCGCTTTCGCATTCCGCCCGCCGCCAGCCCCACGCTCGTCGAGGCGCTAAAAACCTTCCCGCGTCAGGCACTGCATGCTTGGAAGCTGGAGCTGGACCACCCCGCCACGGGGCAACGCATGAGCTGGCAAGTGGCGCGTCCTGAAGATATGGATTGGCTGCTGCACCTGCTGGAAGAAGACGCCGGAGACTTCGGCGCATGACACTGCCACACGACTGGTTGCAGGCCGATTGGCCCGCTGCACTACGGGTACGCACCTGCGTGACAACCCGCAGCGCCGGCAGCAGCCAGCCGCCGTTTGACTGTTTTAACCTCGGCGACCATGTGGGTGATGCCCCGCAGCAGGTGCAGGCCAATCGAGATGGGTTGGCGCAGCAACTGAACTGTACGCCGGTATGGTTGGAGCAGGTGCATGGGATAGCAGTGGTCGAGGCGCGTCCTGGTACGCCGGCCACAGCCGATGCTTGCTGGACCCGCACACCGGGCGTGGCCTGCGCCATCATGACTGCCGACTGTTTGCCGGTGCTGTTTACCGACCGCGCCGGTACCGTGGTGGCCGCAGCCCATGCCGGCTGGCGCAGCCTAGTCGCCGGCGTGTTGGAGCAGACGGTTGCTGCCATGCAGGTGAATGCCGACGAGGTGCTGGTTTGGCTAGGGCCGGCGATTGGCCCGCAGGTGTTTGAAGTGGGGCCGGAGGTACGCGAGGCATTTGTCGCGCTGCATGGCGCAAGCGAGTCTGCCTTCGTGCCCTCGGCGCGTGCCGGTCACTGGCTGGCTGACCTGTACCAGCTGGCGCGTATCCGTCTGGCCACTGTTGGCGTACAGGCGGTGTATGGCGGGGGGGAGTGCACCCTGAGCGATACACGTTTTTATTCCTACCGGCGCAATGCCGTCACCGGCCGCATGGCCAGCTTGGTGTGGCTCGCGGACTCTGTAACTCTGTAAGCCTGCATGCGCGACTTTAGTCGTGACTCGCCGCACAATTCTATTCTCGCATCAGCTATGAACCCGCCCCGCTTACGGCCCAAACGGCTAACGGTAAAGCGTTACCGGTTACGCTTTGTGTTACTAAAAGAAACTTTGACTGATCAGTCAGGCCCGAGCTTTGCCCTGTAACCCGCTGTCAGCGCTGCATATCCGCAGAAACCACCTGCCCTTGAGCCGCGTCAGATAGTGTGACTCGATTTGACTTACCGGTCATATACTTTTGTGGCACAGTAGCTGCATTCAACTACTGCTAAAGTGTTCCAAACATGAACGGATCCGGTTGTGCAGTCTGGTTTTGTTCATTGCTTCAACAGCCCGTATGTCGCGCATATGGGCCATAACCAAAAAATAAAACGTTCGGAGTAGCATGATGATGACGACTCGCAAGCAGATCTGGCAGCTGGCCCGGTTGCCACTGGCCGTAAGCCTGGCCTCGGTGCTGGCAGCACCGGCCATGGCAATCAACTTCAATATCGGGGAAATTGAAGGCTCTTTTGACAGCTCGCTGTCAGTCGGTGCCAGCTGGTCCACCGCCTCCCGCGATAAACGCTTTATTGGTAACGCCAACGGCGGTACCGGTTACACCCAGACCGGTGATGATGGCCGGCTGAACTTCAAAAAAGGCGACAGTTTCTCGAAAATCTTCAAGGGCCTGCACGACCTTGAGCTGCGCTATAAAGACAGCGGTCTGTTTGTGCGTGGCAAATACTGGTACGACTTCAAGCTGCAGGACCAGAACCTGCGCCACCCTGATCCACAAAAGCGCAGCATCAGCAACAAGGGCCGCAAAGAAGGGGCTAAGGCCCGTGGTGCGGAAATCCTCGATGCCTTCTTGTTCCACAACTACATGATTGGCGACCAGCCCGGCACCGTGCGTCTGGGTAAGCAAGTTGTGAGCTGGGGTGAAAGCACCTTCATCATGAACTCCATCAACTCGATCAACCCGATTGATGTGTCCGCCTTCCGTCGTCCGGGTGCCGAGCTGAAAGAAGGCCTGATTCCGGTCAATATGTTTTATGTGTCCCAGAGCATCACCGATCGTTTATCAGCTGAGGCTTTCTACCAGCTGAGCTGGAAGCAGACTGTGGTGGATAACTGCGGGACGTTCTTCTCGGGTGCGGATGTGGCGGCCAATGGCTGTAATGACAACTACCATATTCTGGATCGACAACTGACCGATTTGCTGATGGGTGTGGATGGGCTGAATGCAGCTGTTCCAGCATGGGCACCGGTGTCTACCGCTGGGGTCGGTATCGGTTATTCGCCCTATGAAGGGCTGCGTGTGAAAAGAGGCAAGGACCGCACCGCCAAAGACGGTGGTCAGTGGGGAACTGCATTGCGCTGGATGGGTGACAACACCGAGTATGGCGCTTATTTTATGAACTATCACAGCCGCACGCCCTTCCTGAGCATGAAGAATGCGCCGGCTGCAGCCTTGAATCCGGCGCTGATCGGTGGTGCGGCCCAGGGTATTTTTAACGTACTTGGGGTAAGCCAGTTTGGACAGGCAGGTTGGGCAGGGATGGGTGGGCCAGCTGGTTTCGGTACTGCGCCCTATGCTCAGCTCACTCAGCAGGCTCTGACACTGGCCGGCGCCGCTGTTGCTGTCGGTAACGGCAACTATTTTATGGATTACCCTGAAGATATTCGCCTGTACGGGCTGAGCTTCTCCACCACCTTGCCAACGGGCACGGCGTGGCAGGGTGAGATCAGCTACCGTCCGAATGCGCCGGTGCAGATCAACACTCAGCAGATGACGCTCGCGCTGGCCAACGTATTGACCGGCGGCTCTTTGCCGGGCGCTATTCAGAAAGGCTACAGCCGTAAAGAGATCACCCAGCTACAAAGTACCTTTACCCACTTTTTTGATCAGGTGTTAGGTGCCGAACGTGCCACACTGGTGGGCGAGATTGGCTTTACCCATGTGGGCGGTCTGGAGAGCAAGCGCAAAAACCGTTACGGGCGCGACCCGATTTACGGCATTACCGGCAGTGCGGTTGACCCCAACGAAACTTCCATGGCGCGTTATGGTGACAAGGGTTACACCACAGCCAATTCCTGGGGCTACCGTGTCCGTGGCCAACTGGATTATAGCGACGTGTTTGCCGGTATCAACCTCAAACCGAATATGGCGTTCTCGCATGACGTGAAGGGCTATGGCCCCAACGGTCTGTTTAACGAAGGTGCCAAAGCCGTGAGTTTGGGTCTGGATGCCGACTACAAACACACCTACACCGCGGGCCTGTCGTACACCAACTTCTTTGATGGTCGTTACAACACCATGAAGGATCGCGACTTTGTATCACTGACCTTTGGGGTGAACTTCTAAGGTGCAACCTGTAGAAGCGACTGCAACCGCGAGCCGTGCCTCCCGCTATCCACTTTGGATATGTAGGATGCACAGCGTTGAACGCAACTGAGGTCGCTTCTATACCCAACAGCGTCACCCATGAATATGCAGGCCGTGCGCCAAGCGCACAGCCAGATAAAAACAGAACACGCATAAGCAGGAAGACAGATTATGAAAGTACAAAAAACCTTGATGCAAACCGGAGCAACCTTTGTCCTCTCGTTGTTTGCCGCCAGTGTGATGGCTGCAGTATCCGCCGATGAGGCCGCCAAGCTGGGCACCAGCCTGACCCCTTTTGGTGCTGAAAAAGCCGGTAACGCCGATGGCTCCATCCCCGAATGGACCGGTGGCCTCTCCACCACGGCGGCGGCTATCAGTGCCAACGGATTTATGGCTGATCCATTCGCCGGTGAGCAACCGCTATTCACCATCACCGCGCAGAATATGGATCAGTACAAGGACAAGCTGACCCCGGGCCAGCAGGGAATGTTCAAGCGCTACCCTGATACCTACAAGATGAATGTCTATAAGACCCATCGTTCGGCGAGCATGCCGCAAGAGGTGGCTGATGTCACACGCGCCAACGCCACCTCGACCACGCTGGTACAAGATGGTAACGGGCTGGAAAACTTCAAAGTGGCCAATGCTTTCCCGATCCCGCAAAACGGGCTGGAAGTGATCTGGAACCACGTCACCCGCTACCGTGGTGGTAGCGTCAAGCGCAAGGTGACCCAAGCTACCCCGCAGACTAACGGTTCTTATTCGCTGGTGTACTTCGATGAGCAGTTTGTGTTTCCCAACAAACTCAAGGACTACGATCCGGCCAAGCCCGGCAGCATCCTGTTTTACTTCAAGCAGAGCGTAACCGCGCCGGCGCGCCTAGCCGGCAACGTATTGCTGGTGCACGAAACCCTCAACCAAGTAGCAGAGCCGCGTTCGGCTTGGCTGTATAACGCAGGGCAGCGCCGTGTACGTCGCGCCCCGCAGGTGTCCTATGATGGCCCAGGTACCGCCGCTGACGGCCTGCGTACCTCCGATAACCTAGACATGTTCAACGGTGCGCCGGACCGCTACAACTGGGAGCTGCATGGTAAGAAGGAAATGTATATTTCCTATAACAACTACCGTCTGGACTCGCCCGAGCTGAAGTACAGCGACATCCTCAAGGCCGGGCACATCAACCAGGATCTGCCACGCTACAAACTGCACCGTGTTTGGCACGTAACGGCAACCCTGAAGGAGGGCGAGCGCCATATCTACGCCAAGCGTGACTTCTACATTGACGAGGATACTTGGCAGGCGGCGGTAATCGATCACTACGACGGCCGTGGCAACCTGTGGCGTGTGGCCGAAGCCCATGCCATGCAGTACTTCGCCCAGCAGGTACCTTGGTTTGCCTTTGAAACCCTGTATGACATTCAGTCTGGCCGCTATCTGGCCATGGGCATGAAGAACGAGGAAAAGCATTCCTACGAATTTAACGCCACCGCCACCGCCGGCGAGTTCACGCCAGCGGCACTGCGCCAGTCCGGCGTGCGCTAGGTGTGCTGTAGGGTTTGCTGAAATCGGCCCGGGTGCGGTAACGCCTCGGGCTTTTTAATGGCTGATTGAATAGCAGGCAAAAAAAGACCCGCCATAAGGACGGGTCAAACACCGTGTTAAGCCTGATGAGGAGAAACCGACATCTGTAAAGACTTCGGTCTTGCTCGCTGGTGATTAGCCAGTGATGTGTATGATAATCGTTCTCATTGGTGGTTGCAAGCATTATCGCTACCTGCGGGCAAAATTTTGCAGCGCAAAGCAAACATGCAGTCAGGGGCGTTGGACAGGGCGCTTTTATAGGTTTATGCGTGAAAGGCGTTAGGCAAACGGATTGGGGTGTTTGGTCAACCCAGTGCAGGTGTTAGATTTTCGTCAAGGCGATGTACTTGAGCGCCTATGGCAAATTCTTGTAGTGGAAGCGTGCATGTGGGGCGAACAGGGTGATCCCCGTGAACAGCCGCTGGGAGGTGTAGCGTGCCGCTACATTGCATGCGAACTGCAGAAAATCCACTTACATCCGCCTTACATGCCTACAGATTGCCTACATATTTTAAAAGCAAAAAAGCCGCTTTGTTCAAAAGCGGCTTAAGTATTTGATTTAATTGGTGGGCCCAGCAGGACTTGAACCGTGGACCAAGGGATTATGAGTTTGCGGCTGAAACGCTAAACCTAGGAAAATCCAGCGTATACAACCGTAATCAAAATAAGTAGAAAGTACTTATGCGTCAGTAGTTTAGCGTACTTATGCGCAGATGGCCAAAACTGATGTATGTACCGCTACTGTACCGCTGGCGAAGGCAAACTCGGGTACAGGTCACCCTCTGCTATGGGCATCAATCTCATAGAGACATTCAGGGTGTAGTGCTACACTGCACATTGCGTGTAACACATGAGGATGGTGCCATGAGTGATGCCACTTTTACCTTCCGGGTTGATGAGGGTTTGAAGGCGGAGTTTGCCAATGCCGCCAAAGCCAATGACCGTACCGGAGCCCAACTTCTTCGCGACTTCATGCGCAGTTACGT
>JAHAYO010000116.1 GCA_018384595.1 Thiopseudomonas sp. | reverse complement strand
CGCAGCACATGACTGTGGGTGGTGCCGGAGTCAAACCAGACATCCAGGGTATCGGAGATTTTTTCGTAATCGGCGGCTTCTTCGCCCAGCAACTCGGCGGGCTCCAGTTTGAACCAGGCTTCGATGCCCTGCTGCTCAATGCGCTGCGCCACCTGCTCCATCAGCTCGACGGTGCGCGGGTGCAGCTCGCCGGTCACGCGGTGCAGGAAAAACGGCAGCGGCACGCCCCAGTTACGCTGGCGGGAAATACACCAGTCTGGGCGACCGGCAATCATGTTGTGCAGCCGTGCCTGGCCCCAGGCGGGGGTGAATTTGGTTTGCGCAATAGCATGCAGCGCACGCTCGCGCAGGTTGTCACCGGCGGCCACCTGTTTGTCCATGCCGACAAACCACTGGGCCGTAGCGCGGTAAACCAGCGGCGTCTTGTGGCGCCAGCAGTGCATGTAGCTGTGCTGGATGCTTTCGTGCTTGAGCAGTGCGCCGTTTTCTTCCAGCTTGGCGACAATGTTGGCATTGGCCTTCCAGATGAACTGGCCGCCGAAGAACTCCAGCTCCGGCTCAAACACGCCATTGCTCTGTACCGGACGCAAAATGTCGTCCTGATGCATGCCGTATTTCAGGCAGGTATAGAAGTCGTCCTCACCGTAGGCTGGGGCCGAGTGAACAATACCGGTACCGGCATCCAGCTCCACATAGTCAGCCAGATACACGGGCGCGTTGCGCTCATAAATCGGATGTTTGAAGTTGATCAGCTCCAGTTTGTCACCTGTGGTGCGGGCAATGATCTCGCCTTCCAGACCGTAGCGCTGCAGCGAACTTTCCACCAGGGTTTCCGCCAGCAACAGCAGGCGCTCGCCCACATCAACCAGCGCATAGATGGCTTCCGGATGAATGTTCAGCGCCTGGTTGCCTGGAATGGTCCAGGGCGTGGTGGTCCAGATGACAATCTGCACCGGCTTGCTGACTGCAGTGTCAAACGCGGCGGCCAGTGTGTCGGTATCCACACAGGTGAAGCCGACGTCAATGGCGTCGGATTTTTTATCCTGATACTCCACCTCGGCTTCGGCCAGTGCAGAGCCACAGTCGAAACACCAGTTGACCGGCTTCAGCCCCTGGAACACAAAACCGCCCTCGACCATTTTTGCCAGCGCACGGACAATGCCGGCCTCGTTGGCAAACTCCATGGTCTTGTAGGGGTTGTCCCAGTCGCCCAGCACACCCAGACGGATAAAGTCGGCCTTCTGGCCTTCGATCTGCTCAGCAGCGTAGTCGCGGCACAGCTCGCGCACCTTGTCGGCGGGCAGGTTTTTGCCGTGCTTGACCTCAACCCGATGCTCGATCGGCAGGCCGTGACAGTCCCAGCCCGGCACATAGGGCGCATCAAAGCCGGACAGCGTCTTGCTGCGCACGATCATGTCCTTGATCACCTTGTTGACCGCATGACCAATATGAATGTCGCCGTTGGCATAGGGAGGGCCATCGTGCAGCACAAACAGCGGACGGCCTTTGCCCTGCTCGCGCATCTTCTGGTACAGACTAATGCTGTCCCAGTAAGCCAGGGTTTGTGGCTCGCGATTGGGCAGACCGCCGCGCATGGGGAATTCGGTCTCTGGCAGGTTCAACGTAGTCTTGTAGTCGGTCATGATGATCTGTTGGTCTATTTCAGGTGAATTTTAGATTCGTGCATGGCGGTAGCGGGTGCAGTGGAGTAAAGCCTTGGTCGCCATGGATGGCGACCGGAGCCTGCAGGGATGTATTCACGGCGTCTTTACATCACTGCACCCGCTACCGTTTTTAAAACATTGTGCAAGCTGCAAGCAGCTCGCCGTAAAAACTATTCAGGATGCGCTGACAACGCAGGTAATTATGCAGCGTTTCCTTAACTCAATACCCCAACGCAGATATAGCGTAGGGATGAAATCTTAAATGCCGCCCATACAAAGCGACAGCAGCTCGGCACCGCCGAGCCACCCCCTCCCAAACACACGCGGTGCATGACGGGTTGGGTGGCGAGCGGTGCAAAGCATCAGTGAGGTGTCGAAGCTCGCTTCGACGCCGAAACGTAGCTGCAGCACCGCTCACCACACAGCCAAGCCCCACACCAGCAAAGCAAAACCTCAAGCCCAATAAGCCCGCGCCCGCCGAACATCCTCTGCAATGGCCGCCCGCAATTGCACCACATCAGCAAACTTTTCTTCATCACGCAGCTTGTGGTGAAACTCCACCGCCAACCGCTGCCCATAAATATCTTCGTTAAAATCCAGCAAATGCACTTCCAGGTGAGCAATCTCATTTTGCTGCTCCACCGTTGGGCGCATACCGATATTAGCCACACCCGGGACAACACGCCCGTCGGCCAGCCGCACCGACACACAATACACACCACGCAGCGGCGCATGCCGGCGCTTGAGCTGAATATTGGCCGTAGGCGCATTCAACTGACGACCCAACTTTTGCCCATGCAACACCCGGCCCAAAATACTGTAAGGACGGCCCAACAGCTGTTCGGCAGCGGTAAAATCGCCGGCTGCTAGCGTTTCTCGAATCAGTGTACTGCTCACCCGCTGACCTGCCAGCGTCACCGTCCGCGTCGGCTCTACGCTAAAGCCAGACTCAGCACCGGCACGCTGCAAAAAGGCAAAATCGCCGCTACGGTCGCAGCCAAAACGAAAGTCATCACCCACCTGCAAGTGCCTGACATTCAGCGCCTGCACCAGCACGCGGCTAACAAACTCACCGGCGGTGAGCTGCTGCAAACGCCGATTAAAGGCCACACAGAGCACCTGATCCACCCCGGCTGCCGCAAACAGCTCTAGCTTGTCGCGCAAGCGGGTTAAACGTACCGGCGCATCATCGGGGCGGAAAAACTCCATCGGCTGCGGCTCGAAAATAATCACACAACTGGGCAGTCCCAGCGCTTGTCCGCGCTCGCGCAAACGCAGCAAAATCTGTTGATGGCCACGGTGAACCCCATCGAAGTTACCGATGGTAGCCACACAACCCGCCGGAGCTGGGTGCACATTATGTAAGCCGCGAACCAGTTGCATGAATGCTGTCTTGCCCGAAAATGCGTGATTATAGCGCTTGCCACGCCATACTGCACCCGCAACCCGCGCCCGAATCCGGTAAACTGCCTTCGGCTTTCCCGCAGCTGGGTCGCCAGGCCGCTCAGTGTACGAAGCCGTGCCTCTGAAACCCCGCAGCCCATTGCTGAAAACACTCACTTTGAACATCCGCCCGCCATGATTTCCTTCAACGCCGACGACTTCCTGCAACACTGCACCCGCCACCCTGGCGTGTACCGCATGTTTGATGCCGAAAGCCGGCTGCTTTATGTCGGCAAAGCAAAAAACCTAAAAAACCGCCTGACCAGTTACTTCAAAAGCAAGCAACTGGCACCGAAAACTGCCGCTTTGGTGGCAAAAATCGCCCATGTGGAAACCACCATCACGCCCAGCGAGACGGAAGCCCTGCTGCTGGAGCAAACGCTGATCAAGGAATGGCGGCCGCCCTACAACATCCTGCTGCGCGACGACAAATCCTACCCCTATGTGCTGCTGAGCAATGATGAATTTCCCACTCTAAGCATCGAACGGGGGCAAAAAAAGGGCAAAGGTCGCTACTTTGGCCCCTACCCCAGCGCCGGTGCCATCCGCGAAAGCCTGGCGTTGCTGCAAAAAGCCTTTCAGGTGCGCCAGTGCAGCAACAGCTTTTATAACAACCGCAGCCGGCCTTGCCTGCAATACCAGATCAAGCGCTGCAAAGCGCCCTGCGTCGGTTTAGTCAGCGCTGCGGAATACGCCGAAGACGTGCGCCTGTCCAGCCTGTTCTTAGAAGGCCGCAGCGACCACCTGACCCGCGAACTGAGCCAGCGCATGGAACAGGCAGCCGAGCAGCTGGAATTTGAACAGGCCGCCCAATACCGTGACCAGATCAGCCTAGTGCGCCGCGTACAGGATCAGCAAAGCATGGAAGGCGGGCACGGCAACCTGGACGTGATTGCCGCCATCAGTCAGCTCGGCGGTGCCTGCGTGCATATTATGACCATCCGTGACGGCCGCGTGCTGGGCGGCAATAACCACTTCCCGAAAAGCGCCATCGAGCAAGATGTCGGCGATATTCTGGCTGCCTTTCTGGGCCAGTATTATCTATCCGGCCGTACCCGCGACCTGCCAGACGCGCTGATCGTCAACCAAAATCACGCCGAGTTGAGCTTGCTGGCTGAAGCCTTCAGCCAGCTGCACGGCAAACAGCTAACCATCAGCCATCAGGTGCGCGGCACCCGCGCCCGCTGGCAGCGCCTGGCAGTAACCAACGCCGAACAGGCGCTGCAATCGCGCCTGAGCAGCCAAAGCCAGATCGACCAGCGCTTTATCGCACTGGCTCAAGCCCTTGACCTTGACACCAGCGCCCGTTTTGAACGCATCGAATGTTTCGACATCAGCCACACCCAAGGCGAGGCCACGGTCGCTTCCTGCGTGGTGTTTGGCCGCGAAGGCGCACGCAAAAACGATTACCGCCGCTTTAATATCAGCGGCATTACGCCCGGCGATGACTATGCCGCCATGCACCAAGCTCTGACCCGCCGCTTTGCCAAGCACGATAAAGAGGAAGGCCAGCTGCCGGATGTGCTGCTGATTGACGGTGGCAAAGGCCAACTGCAGATGGCCCGCGAGGTGCTGGATGAGCTGGCCATCGTTGGCATCATCCTGATTGGTGTGGCCAAGGGCGTCACCCGCAAGGCCGGCATGGAAACCCTGTTTCTCAACGACAGCGACACAATCCTAGAGCTGGACGAACACGCACCCGCCCTGCACCTGATCCAGCAGGTGCGTGATGAAGCCCACCGCTTCGCCATTACCGGCCACCGCGCCCGCCGAGGCAAAACTCGCCGCACCTCGACCCTAGAAGGAATTGCTGGAGTAGGGCCCAAACGCCGCCGCGAGCTGCTAAACTACTTCGGCGGCTTGCAGGAGCTGTCCCGCGCCAGCATTGATGAAATCGCCAAAACCCCCGGCATTAGCACCACCTTGGCTGAAACCATTTATCAAGCCCTCCATCCAGACTAACCCCACGCCAGAACTGCCATGAACATCCCCAATATCCTGACTTCAATGCGCGTTGCCCTAATTCCCGTACTGGTGGTGGTCTACCTGATGCCGGTTCCGGGCCACTACTGGATGGCCTGCGGCATTTTCGCCCTGGCCAGCATCACCGACTGGTTGGACGGTTATCTGGCCCGTAAGTGGAATCAGGGCACGCCTTTTGGTGCGTTTCTTGACCCAGTGGCCGACAAGCTGCTGGTGGCCACCGCACTGGTGCTACTGGCCCAGACGCACCACAACCTCTGGGTCACCCTGCCGGCGTTGGTGATTATCAGCCGCGAAATTCTAGTCTCGGCGCTGCGCGAATGGATGGCAGAACTGGGCGCACGCGGCAAGGTGGCGGTGTCCAATATCGGCAAATGGAAGACCGCCGCGCAAATGGTTGCCCTACTAATTTTGCTGTCGCAGCCACCTCTGTTTAGCTGGCTGGTCATTGTGGGTTATGCGCTGTTAATCATCTCAGCCATTTTGACCCTATGGTCTATGCTGCAGTACCTGATGGCCGCTCGGAGCCACCTGAAAGCCAGCTGACTGATATCAGGACCATACTCGTGCGCCCTCCAGACGCACCTTCGGCTTCCTATAAGGCTCACCATCACAACAAGTCAACCGTCACGATGGCGCATGCAGAGAGCTCTACAGCTGAGCTTCAGCGCCCAATTGCAACAACTTGCACGCACTTATTCCTCCAGCGCTTGACAAGCTAAAAAAAAACACTAGAATGCACACCCGTCACCAAGACAAGCGGGAATAGCTCAGTTGGTAGAGCACAACCTTGCCAAGGTTGGGGTCGCGAGTTCGAGTCTCGTTTCCCGCTCCAGTTTTCAAGCGAAACCGCCGCTGTATTGATAGCGGCGTTTTTGTTAAGGCCGGGTGGCAGAGTGGCTCATGCAGCGGATTGCAAATCCGTCTATGCCGGTTCGATTCCGGCCTCGGCCTCCACATAAAAAACCCCTGATGAGTTTTCACAGGGGTTTTTTATTGCCTACATTTTCTCTGACACAGCCGCAAGCCATCCACCTGCCCCGCCCGATAGCCAAACAACAGAAAAGTTCCACCAACAAATCATTTTTTCTGAATATTTACTGAATCAGCCGGTTTTCAGCCTCGCAATACACCTACGACTTAGGTATGCTACGCCCCGATTTGACCAAAGCTGGCCAAAACGAGCCGGCAATACACATTCTGTTCAACCAGGAGCAAACCATGCAAAAGATGAAGTGGAGCGTTATTGCTTTCGCCGTTGCTGCCGCCAGCAC
>JAHAYO010000108.1 GCA_018384595.1 Thiopseudomonas sp. | reverse complement strand
GGGGTCGTATGTATGGCTACATTATTGCCCTCATAGCACAGTCTCTCTGCAATCTGAACTGTCATCGCCTATCTCCCCCTTTACTGAGCCAGAGTGTTTGTACTCGGATTTAGAAGCCGCCGACTCTCTCTTGCCTGCCAAATAAGCTCTGTACCTTACCCTGCCAAGCATCAGGCTGGCGTTCACCTGAGCTGTTTTGCGCCGCAAGTTTTTTTCAGCACAAACAAAAACAGCCACCCGATTTTACTCGTAAGTGGCTGTTTCTATTTATTACAATTTGGTAGGCACAATTGGATTCGAACCAACGACCCCCACCATGTCAAGGTGGTGCTCTAACCAGCTGAGCTATGTGCCTGTGATGGCGGCGTATTCTACAGGCTGCGCCGCCCTTGTCAACACCTAGGGCTAAATATTACGGCAGGCGGCTACCGATCACCTCAGGAATGCCGCTTTCGCTCGCGACCACTTCGCGCACCCGATTCCAGTCGATACGCGCTTGCTGCTGCACATCTTCGCGGGACTGAATCAGTTTCATCACCAGCTCATGCTTATCCACTATGGACGGCTCGCCATGGTCATCCAGCGGGGTATGGGCTTCTAGGTACAGCTGATCACCTTCCCAGCCCAATTTGTAGGGTTCATTGATGATGCGCACCTTGGTGCCCACGGGCACCATCTCGGCCAGCTCCAGCACATTGTGGTTCAGCATGCGAAAACAACCGTGGCTGACGCGCATCCCGATGCCGAATTTTTTATTGGAGCCATGAATCAAGTAGCCGGGCAAGCCCAAGGTCATTTTATAAGGCCCCAGCGGGTTGTCCGGCCCCGGCGGGACGTAGGACGGTAGCGGATCGCCGGCCTCGGCGTGCTCTTTCAGGATGGACCGGGGCGGTGTCCAGCCTGGGTTGGGTGTTTTCACGGTGATGGTTGTGCTGTTGACCGGCGAGCTCCAGCCCTCACGGCCAATGCCAATCGGATAGGTGTGCAGCGTGCCCTTTTTGTCATAAAAATACAGCCGGTATTCGGCCAAATTCATCACGATGCCGGTACGCTCGACCGCCGGCAGGATGTAACGGGTCGGCAAGATGATTTCTTTGTTCACACCAGGCACCCAAGCGTCCACATGCGGGTTGGCGGCCACCATTTCCAGATAGCCCAGATGCTTGACCTTGCCGATATCGGCAAAAGTGTCTTCATAGCTTGCTGTGTGAATCTGCACCTCACCCACCAGATCATTGCCCGCTGCCGGCATCGGCCACTGGGCCGCCATGGTACCGGTCGTGCCACCCAAGCAGGCGCACAGGACCAACGCAACGGGCAAACCTTTATTCAACATGCGTAATACCTTTCAAAATATGTAACCGAAAGCTCAGACCGTCAACTGTCGAGCCGGTCGCGTGCGGACGCCGCGACGTTGGTGATTGATCGCCGCACGGCAGCGCGGACAAAATGTGGTTGCGTTCAGTACATCCGAATTAAGCCCGCGCCAGCTTGGCCGCGCCGGAAAGAGTTCGCCGCACAGGGTACGGTCGGCCGGGCGTTCCAGTTCCAGCTGGCGCTCCACGCCGTGCAGCCAAGATTCACGGCAGGCAAACAGGTCCAGCTGCTCATCGGGCTGCAATACATGGTAGGCATAAAAAGACCAGCGAGGGCGTGACATTCTGTACTCCGTTTGAAGTGCGCAACATTACCTGAAACCATGGCAGGTTAAAAGATGCGCTGAAGTGCTCTCGCACATGCTGGAATTGGCCGCTATAATCGCACGCTTGAATCCTCAGCATCTTGGTTTTGCCGCATTTCACAAGAATGCCGTACCACTTGCAGGACTACAGCTCCATGCATCAGTCGCCGGATAAACCTGAGTCCGGCCTGGATATCACGCCAGGATAACCGGAATTTTTCACCCACCGTGTTTAATAAAGCGAGAACGCATGAGTCTTTTTACCCACTTAGAAATGGCCCCACGGGACCCTATTCTTGGTCTGAACGAATCCTTTAACGCCGACACTCGCACCAGCAAGGTCAACCTGGGTGTGGGCGTTTATTTTAACGAAGGCGGAAAAATCCCCGTTCTGCAGGCCGTCGAAGAAGCCGAGCGCCAGCATCAGCAAGCCTGTACCGCCCGTGGTTACCTGCCCATCGAAGGCATTGCTGCCTACGCCCGTGCAGTGCAAACGCTGCTGTTTGGTGCTGACTCTCCCCTATTGGCCCGCAACCAAGTGGTCACCACGCAGTCCATCGGCGGCACCGGCGCGCTCAAGTTGGGCGCCGACTTTCTGCACAGTCTGCACACCAGCGGCGTCGTGGCCATCAGCAACCCCAGCTGGGAAAACCACCGTGCGCTGTTTAGCACAGCCGGCTTTCAGGTGCAGGACTACCGTTACTACGATGCTGCCAGCCATGGCGTAGACCGTGCCGGCCTGCTGGCCGATCTGCAGGCGCTGCCCGAGCGTTCAGTGGTGGTGCTGCATGCCTGCTGCCATAACCCAACCGGCGTTGATCTGGACAGCACTGACTGGGCGGCGGTTATCGAGGTGCTGAAAGCACGCAAGCACATTCCTTTTCTGGACATTGCCTATCAGGGCTTTGGTGCCGGCATTGAGGAAGACGCCTTTGCCGTGCGCATGTTTGCCGACTCCGGCATGAACTTTTTTGTTTCCAGCTCGTTTTCCAAGTCGTTTTCCTTTTATGGCGAGCGCGTGGGCGCACTGAGCGTGGTCACTGCCGACGCTGAAGAAGCCGGGCGTGTGCTGTCGCAAGTTAAGCGCGTGATCCGCACCAACTACTCCAACCCGCCGACCCATGGCGCGACCATTGTCAGCACCGTGCTCAACACGCCTGCTCTGAATACGCTCTGGCAACAAGAGCTTAAGAGCATGCGCGAGCGCATCAAGGCCATGCGTCTGTTGTTGGTGCAGCAGCTCAAGGACAAAGGTGCCAGCCAAGACTTCAGTTTTGTCACCGCACAAAACGGCATGTTTTCTTACTCGGGCCTCAATGCAGCTCAGGTTGAACGCCTGCGCGAAGAGTTCGGCATCTATGCGGTGTCTACCGGTCGCATCTGCGTGGCCGCGCTGAACCACAGCAATATGGATGCCGTCACCGACGCCATCGTGGCGGTGTGCGCGCAGAATTAAGTCCAGCGCATCGCTTACAAGGCCACCCGATCCGGTGGCCTTTTTTGTGCCCAGCCAACAACCCGCCGGCCAACACCATGCCCTGCCCGCTCAGGCTTGCTATGATGGCGGCACTTTTCCTGTCTGATCTTGGTGCCATGCCCAGCGAAATTCCTGCCACCCGCGCACCCCAGCCGCTTCCAGCTCTCAGCCGCAGCGCCACGAGCGAACTGCCGGCCAGCAGCCTGCGCCTGCTGGAATCCCTGCCGCAGCAGATTGCCGCCGGCCAGCAGCTGCAGGCGCAGGTGGTCGCCTCACGCGAAGCCGCCGACCTGTTTAACGTGTTGCTGCGCCTGCAGCTGCCCAACGGCGAACACACTCAGGTATCAGCGCAAAGCGCCCAGCCGCTCAGCCCCGGTCAGGTGCTGGCACTGACCGCCCTCAGTGGTCAACATTTCAGCCTGCCTGCCGCAGCACTGCAGCAGGTTGATAAGCTTGCCGCCCGTGCCGAGGCTTCGCTGCAGCTGCTTGATGCAGTGCCCAGTCAGCTTAATAAAGGCCAGCAACTGTCTGCGCAGGTGCTGAGCGTGCGTGATCTGGGCAATCAGCAGTTTTCCCTGCAGCTGCGCCTGCAACTACCCAATGGCCAGCAGGTCAACCTGCAAGCACAAAGCAATCAGCCGGCCAGCGTGGGCCAGAATGTGGTGATGACCGCGCTGGGCGGCCAAGCATTCAGCCTGTCAGCCGCCGGTGCCAACATGGCCGCGCAGCTGACCCGCTTTGATCCGGCCCAGTATCCGCCCGGCAGCCAAATACAGGCCCGTGTGCTGCAAGTTGAGGCGCGCCCGCAGGGCAACTTTCAGATCACCCTGACCCTCAACAACGGCGCACGCACCGGTGATCATTTTTCAGTGGAGTCACCGAAAGCGCTGGCCATCAACAGCCTGATTAGCGCCCGCGTCAACGGCAGTTTTGAGCTAAGCCTGATTCCTGCTGGGCAAAATTTTCGGCAACTGGCCGTACAACAAGAACTGGGCGGCCAGTTTGCCCGTCAGGGCAGCCCGGCCGCAGTCTTGCAACAGTTGCTGCAACTGTCGGACGGCGACGCGAGCGCACTCAACAAACTGCCCGCCGACAGCCAGAAGCTGATTCAGCAGTTGCTGGGCGGCTTGCCCGAGCTGGGGGGCAAACTCAGCGGGCCGCAGTTGGCCGAGCTGATCAAAAACAGCGGCATCTTGATGGAAAGCCGGCTGCATGGCGACTCCGCCGCAGCGCAGGACCTCAAGGCCAATCTGCTGCGTCTGGTGGCCCAGTTGTTGCCACACCAGCCCCACGCCAACCCCATGGGTGCTGCCGCACAAGCGGGACTGACGGCTCAGGCTTTGCCGCAGCTGCTGCGCGAACTGGGCGGTGCCGCGGCCAGCGCACGCGAACAGGCACTGCGCTTTCCAGTCACCAGCCGTATTTTAGAAAAGCTCGATAACCCCAACGATTTGGGCTCGCTGCTGCGTCTGGCTGCGGCCGCTATTTCACGCTTGCAAACCCATCAGCTGGCCAGTCTGGCGCAGACCTACACCACCCAAGACGGCACCCAGGTCACCACTTGGCAAACCGAGGTGCCCATGCGTGCTCAGGATGACGTGGTGCCGCTGCAGGTGCGCTTCCAGCAAGAGCAGCACAACCCCGCCGACGAGCAAAATCAGCAACCGCCCATCTGGCGGTTGGAGCTGAGTTTTGATTTGGAGCCGCTTGGCCCCATGCATGTGCAGGTCAACTTACAGGAAGACAACCTATCCAGCCGCTTGTGGGCCGAGCAGGAAAACACCGTGCGTCTGGTGAGCAAAGAGCTGCATGTGCTGCGCGATAAACTGCTGGCCGCTGGGCTGAATATCCGCGAATTGGAATGCCTGCAGGGCATACCGCCCGCTGCGCCCAAAGCCCTGATAGAACAACGTTGGATAGATGATTTGGCATGAGCACTAAAGACCACGGCCCCAGTCAGGCCATTGCCCTCAAGTACGACGGCAGCAACGCCCCTACCCTAACCGCCAAGGGTGACGACGAGCTGGCCGAGGCCATTCTGGCAGTCGCCCGCCAGCACGAAGTGCCGATTTATGAAAACGCCGAACTGATTCGCCTACTGGCGCAGCTGGAGCTGGGCGATGCCATTCCCGAGGCGCTGTACCAAACCATCGCCGAAATTATCGCCTTTGCTTGGTACCTCAAGGGCAAGGCTCCGAAGGGTTTTTACCAGCGCGAAGCGGCCAAACAGCCGCTGCAGCTGGAACACGACCCCGACTAAGCCGTTACCACATCCACAGCGGCAAATGCAGCCGTGCCGTTTTGTACATCAACACCCAACAGCCGATGGCCAGCGCAAAACACAGCCAACGTAGCGCCAACGGTAGGCGGTTACGAAAGGCAAACACCCCCAAAATCACATAGGCCACCAGCAGCCCCAGCTTGCTCGACAGCCACGCCACCGCCAGCGGATTGAGTTGCAGCACCACCAACAGCAGGATGCCCATAAGCAGCAGCAGGGTATCCACGCCATAGCTGATGCGATTCGTCACGGTGCGCAGCCGCAGGCTAAAGCGCTCGCCGCCCAGCAGACGATACAACCCGCGCAAAACAAAGAGCGTCACCGTCAGGTAGGCCATGCCAATATGGAAATGTTTGATCCAGGTGTAATGCTCAGCCATCAGAGTTCCTTAACGTAAAAATTCAACCCGCCAGCAGCGCGCTGCCCGCTTGCCACAGTAGGCGCAGACACAGCAGCGTCAGCACTGTATTAAACAACAGGGCAAAACGCCGGTCGGTCAGCCGCGCTAGCTGCAGCAGGCCCAATTTGGTGCCCAGTGCACCGGCAGCAATCATCAGCGCCACCAGTAATAACCACTCGCCAAACACAAAACCGGTGGCACCGTACACCACCGCTTTGGGCCCATGTTGCAGCACCATGGCGGCGGCAAAGGTGGCCACCGAGGTTTGCCGGCGCTCAGCGTGTTTTTGTTTGATAAAGGCAGCCACCAGCGGGCCAGTGGCACCGACAAAGTGGCTTAGAAAGGTGGTCAGCGCGCCGGCCAGCAGCGTGCCGCGATCACCCAGCATCAAGGCCGGCAGACGCGGCCCCCAGCACAGGTAGAGGATGAAGCAGGCAATCGCCAGCTGCAGCACCGGCAACGGCAGCTGCACCAGAAACACCGACGCCAGCCAAGCCCCCAGCAGCGCGCCGGGCAAAAACCAGAGCGTGCTGCGCCAATTAATATCGCGCCACAGCATCAGCGCACGGTTGGCATTGGCACCGAACTGCACCAGCCCATGCACCGGAATGATGGCCGCCACCGGCATCACCAAACTGAGCACCGCCAGCAAAAACACACCACCGCCGACACCAACACTGGCGGTCAAAAAAGCGGTAAACACCGACGTTGCCAGCAGCAGCGTCACCTCCCAGCCGCTGAGCGCAGATGGCAGGTGGCCAAGCAACCATTCACTCATAGCCGTTTTCTCCTGCGCGCCTTAATTGCGCTGGCGGCGTGCCTCGATCACGTTGGGCAACTGGTCCAGCCGGTTCAGCAGCCGGCTGAGAATATCCAGTGTGGACACTTCAATGGTCAGCTGAATCAGCGCACTGTTGTCTTCTTTGCTGGTGCTGGTTTGCAGCGCCACCACGTTGACCTTTTCATTGAACAGCACCTGAGTGATATCACTGAGCAGGCCAGAGCGGTCGTAGGCGCGAATCAGCACATTAACCGGGTAGGTCTGTACCGGCTCGCTGCCCCAGCTGACCTGGATAATGCGTTCTGGCTCGCGTTCGGCCAGCTGCAGCGCGGTCGGGCAATCTTGGCGATGGATGGTCACGCCACGGCCTATGGTGATGTAGCCGACAATCGGCTCACCGGGTACCGGTTGGCAACACTTGGCCATCTGTGTCAGCAGGTTGCCCACGCCCTCGATGCGTACCTCGTCGCGCGGCGTATCGGCATGCACGGTTGGCTTGCGCGGCACCAGATCCAGCTGCTGGCTGCGGCTGCCTCTGGACAACAACTGCTGGGCAGCACCGGTGGCCTGCGCCAGCCGGATATCGCCTGCGCCGATGGCGGCGTACAGGTCTTCAGCGCTTTTCAGGTTGAGCCGTTCGGCCAGTTTGTCGTATTCGACCGGCAGCAGCGCCAGGCGGGTCAGCTCGCGCTCCAGCATCTGCTGGCCGGCCTCAACGTTCTGCTCGCGGTCCTGCAGTTTAAACCAGTGCACCACCTTGGCACGCGCACGCGCGGTGTTGACATACCCCAGATTGGGGTTGAGCCAATCGCGGCTGGGGGCACCGTTTTTGCTGGTGATGATCTCTACTTGTTGGCCGGTTTTCAGATGATAGGTCAGCGGTACGATGCGCCCGTCAATCTTGGCACCCCGGCAGTTGTGCCCCACTTCGGTGTGCACGCGGTAGGCAAAGTCCAGCGGCGTTGAGCCCTTGGGCAGGTCGATGGCGTGACCTTCGGGGGTGAACACGTACACGCGATCCGGCTCGATATCCATGCGCAGCTCTTCGGCCAGCCCGCCAATGTCGCCCAGCTCTTCATGCCACTCCAGCACCTGACGCAGCCAGGCGATTTTTTCTTCGTAGTGGTCAGAGCGGCTGTCAACGTCAGTGCCCTTGTAGCGCCAGTGTGCGCACACACCCAGCTCGGCTTCTTCGTGCATTTCATGGGTGCGAATCTGCACTTCCAACACCTTGCCTTCCGGCCCGATCACCGCCGTGTGCAGCGAACGGTAGCCATTTTCTTTTGGGTTGGCGATATAGTCGTCGAACTCGCGGGCAATGTTTTTCCACAGCGAATGCACGATACCCAGCGCCGTGTAGCAGTCGCGCACTTCAGGCACCAGAATGCGCACTGCGCGCACATCGTAAATTTCGCTGAAGGGCAGATTCTTTTTCTGCATCTTGCGCCAGATGGAATAGATGTGTTTGACGCGCCCGCTAATATCGGCCTGAATGCCAGCCATCTGGATTTCGCTGTTGAGCTGCTCCATCACCTCATCAATAAAGCGCTGGCGATCCAGCCGCTTTTCGTGCAGCAGGCCGGCAATGTGCATGTACTGTTCCGGCTCTAGGTAGCGGAACGACAGGTCTTCCAGCTCCCATTTGATATGGCCAATACCGA
Organism: Thiopseudomonas sp.; assembly: GCA_018384595.1. Classification (GTDB taxonomy): domain Bacteria; phylum Pseudomonadota; class Gammaproteobacteria; order Pseudomonadales; family Pseudomonadaceae; genus Thiopseudomonas. The sequence continues at coordinate 38,802 of JAHAYO010000108.1, read as the reverse complement.
GCCGGTGCGCCAGCGGGGCGTAAATGTCGAACACCTCGCGCGCCACCCGCATACGCTTATCGGTGGGCGCGTTTTTTACCGCACGGATGGCACAAGTGCGCTCAGCCAGTTTGATCAGCGCCACGCGCACGTCATCGACCATGGCCACCAGCATCTTGCGCAGGTTCTCCACCTGAGTTTGGGCATTTAGCACCACCGATTCGCGTGGATTTAAGCTGGCGCTGATGGCGGCCATGCGCAGCACGCCGTCGATTAGCTTGCTGACGGTGCTGCCAAATTCGGCTTCCACCTCGGCCAAGCTGGCCTTGTTTTCACGCACGCTACGGTAAAGGATGGCGGCCAGCAGGGTGTCTTCGTCCAGCTTGAGATCCACCAAAATTTGCGCCGTTTCCAGCCCAATTTGTAGGCTGGAGCTGCCGTCCGGCCACAGGTTGCGAGCGGCATGGGCACGCAATTCGGCCTCGCTGGCAAACTCGCAGGCTTTGAGTAGGCTGACTTCATTCAGGCTGCCGTCCACCTCCAGCAGATGGGCCACCCAGCGTTGCAGGTCGATGCTGCCATCGGCATTAAGAGGGTGCTGCGTTCTCACCTGTACCATGGAAATTCCTTAACGTGCGGTGGATTCAAACAGGGCCATGGCTTCCACATGGCCGGTGTGGCTGAACATGTCGAGGATGCAAGCGCGCTGTAAGCGGTAGCCCTGCTGCTGCAAACAGGCGGCATCACGCGCCAGCGTGGCGGGGTTGCAGGATACATAGACCAGCTTGCCAGCATTCAATTTACCCAGTTGGCTAACCGCCTGCTGGGCACCGTCGCGGGGCGGATCAAGCAGGATTTTATCAAACGCCTGTTTGGCCCAGCGGTTGTGATGCAAAGGCTCGGACAGGTCAGCGGCATAAAAGTGCAGTCTGTTGAGGCCCTGTTGCGCGGCATTGGCCTGCCCGCGTTCGCTCATGGCGACAACGCCTTCCACGGCAATCACTTCGGCGGCGCGTTGCGCCAGCGGCAGGCTAAAGTTGCCCAACCCACAAAACAGGTCCAGTACCCGCTCGTGCGGCTGTACGTCCAGCCAGTCCAGCGCGCGTGCCACCATCTGCCGATTGACCTCGGCATTGACCTGCACAAAGTCACCGGGGCGGCAGTCAATGAACAGGTTTTCCGGCTCTAACATATACCCCAGTCGGCTATCCGGCTGATCCGGCACCGGCTCGCCCTCTTCTTGCCACCACAGCTGGATGTGCTGCGCGGCGGCAAAATCGCGCCAGCGTTGTTGTTCGTCAGCGTTAATGGGGCGAGTTAGGCGCAGCAGCAAGGCGGTAGTCACGCCACTGAACAACTCCAGATGGCCGATATGCCGGCCCTGTTGCAGGCGGCTTGTCAGTTCATGCAGGGCTGGCAGCAAGGGCTGTAATTCGGGCACCAACACGGGGCAGTGAGCCACATTAATGATGTCCTGCGATGCCAAGGCGCGAAAGCCCAGCTGCAGCTGTCCGCTTTTGTCCATACGCACCGCCAGACGGGTGCGGCGGCGATAGCCCTGATCCGGCCCAGTCAACGGCGTATCCCAGTGCGCCACCTCAACACCGGCACGCTGCAGCTGCTCGACCAGATAATCCTGTTTAACGCTGCGCTGCTGGGTCAGCGGCATGTGCTGCAAGGTGCAGCCACCGCAGGTGCCAGACAGCGCGCAGAAAGGCTCTATACGTTCAGTAGCCGGCTGTTCAATACGCTCAGCCACGGCATCCACCACCTTGCTGCGGGCCGCCAAAACCCGTGCGCGCACCTGCTCGCCCGGCAAGGCACCGCTGACAAACCAGCTACGCCCATCGGCAAAGGCAATACCGCGCCCGTCATGGGCTAACCGCTCGATGGCCAGTGACTGCTTTTGACCAACCACCGGCCCTTTAGCCTGTGTACGGCCACCGGTGGGCTGAAAACGCAGGCCAGATGCGGGTTTGCGGCTCATACGCCGGCCCCGTCAAATAGACCGCTGGACAGGTAGCGGTCACCACGGTCGCAAATGATGGCCACCAAGGTGGCGTTTTGTACTTCACGGGCCACGCGCAACATGCCGGCCACCGCGCCGCCGGAGGACACGCCACAAAAAATACCTTCTTCACGCGCCAGGCGACGCATGCAGTCTTCGGCTTCTTGCTGGCCCATGTCGATGATGCGGTCCACGCGACTGGCTTCAAAAATGTCTGGCAGATAAGCCTCAGGCCAACGACGGATACCGGGGATGCTGGCCCCCTCATCCGGCTGCAAGCCGACAATCTGCACGGCAGGGTTTTGCTCTTTCAGATAGCGCGATACGCCCATGATGGTACCGGTGGTACCCATGGCGCTGATGAAGTGAGTAATGCGGCCGCTGGTCTGTTGCCAGATTTCCGGGCCGGTACTGCTGTAATGGGCGCAGGGGTTGTCTGGGTTGGCAAACTGGTTGAGCACCAAACCCTGCCCTTTGGCCTGCATGGCCAACGCCATGTCACGCGCGTCTTCCATGGATTCAGACAGAATCAGCTCGGCACCATAGGCACTCATTGCCGCCTTGCGTTCAGCGGTGGAGCTGGCCGGCATAATCAGCACCATACGGTAGCCCTTGATCGCGGCGGCCATGGCCAGCGCAATGCCGGTGTTGCCAGAGGTGGCTTCAATCAGGGTGTCGCCAGGACGGATGCGCCCGTTGCGCTCGGCCTGCTCAATCATGGCAAAGGCAGGCCGGTCTTTGACCGAACCCGCTGGGTTATTGCCTTCCAGTTTGAGCAGCAGGGTGTTACCGGTGTCCTGCCCCAGACGTTGCAGGCGGATCAAGGGGGTGTTGCCGATGCAATCGGCCAGTGTGGGGTACTGCATGGGGGCTTGTGCGTCTCGTCAAAAAAATGTGCCTATGATACCGGCACACCCGCCGCCGCGCTATCAGACCGTGCTGCTCTGTACAGAGTGCATGGAACTACAGCGCTGTCACCCTGCGCGTAGTCGCAGGGTCTGTGGATTCTGCGACTACGCTTCGCTTCGCGCAGAATGACGGGGTAGAGGTGCAGAGTGACAGGGTGGAGCGGTGCGGATGACTCCAAGCCAGCCTGAATAGCGATCAGTTTACCGCTGGCAGTCGCCAGTCTATTGGGGTCTGGCCCATCTGCTGGAGAAATTGGTTACAACGGCTGAAATGGCCGCAGCCAAGGAAGCCGCGATAGGCGGACAGTGGCGAGGGGTGCACTGAGGTCAGGATCAGCTGTTTTTTCGGATCAAGCAGTGCCGCCTTGCTGCGAGCGTGAGCGCCCCAGAGCATAAACACGACGTGCTCACGCTGCTGGTTGATGACCTCAATAATACGGTCGGTAAAGCGGTGCCAGCCGCTTTTGGCGTGGGAACCGGCCTGCCCTGCTTCCACCGTCAGCGCGGTGTTGAGCAGCAATACACCCTGCCGTGCCCAGCTTTCTAAACAGCCGTGGTTGGGTGCCACGATATTCAGATCCCGCTGTAGCTCTTTGAAAATATTTTGTAGCGAAGGGGGAATCGCCACGCCCGCAGGTACGGAAAAGCTCAGGCCGTGGGCCTGCCCCGCCCCGTGGTAAGGGTCTTGGCCTAGGATGACCACCCGCACCTGATCCAGCGGCGTCAGGTTAAGGGCATTAAAAATCAGCCCGCCCGCTGGGTAAACCAGCTTGCCTGCGGCTTTTTCAGCACGCAAAAAAGCGGATAGCTGCTGCATGTAAGGCTGGGAAAACTCGCTTTCCAGTGCCTGCTGCCAACCGGCTTCCAGTTGGATGCTGCGTGCGGTGTCGGTAGCTGCGTCCATCATTCTGCCTGCCCGATCCGCGCCAGCGGAAACAGACGCCTGAAGTTAGCGGTAGTCTGCGCGCTCAGCTGCTCAAGTGATTCGCCGCGCCAGTCGGCCAAAAAAGCAGCCACATCAGCAACATGACCCGGAAAATTTTGTTTGCCACGGTGCGGCACCGGCGCTAAGTAGGGAGAGTCGGTTTCTACCAGCAGACGGTCGGCGGGCACCTTGCGTGCCACGTCGCGCAGCATGTCGGCATTACGGAAGGTGACAATGCCAGAAAACGAAATGTAATAGCCCAAGTCCAAACAGGCTTTGGCCATCTCCCAGTCTTCGGTAAAACAGTGCATGACGCCAGCCTGCGCCAGCTGAGCCTCGCGCAGCAGCGCTAATGTATCGGCTTTGGCATCGCGGGTATGCACCACCACCGGTTTGCCACTGATGCGTGCGGCGTCCAGGTGCAGCCGAAACGAGTCTTGCTGCATGGCAGCGGTTTCGGTCTGGTAGTAATAATCCAGCCCCGTTTCCCCCACTGCCACCACGCCGGTATGCGCCAGCTCGGCCAGCAGCCACTCCAGCGTCGGTTCGCCTCCGCGCGTTAAATCCAGCGGATGCACGCCCACCGAACAATCCACATCGGGGTATTTTTGCGCAAACCCACGCACAGTGGCCGCATTTTCCATGCTGATGCCAATACAGAGAAAATGACCAACACCACGGGCGCGGGCGGCATCCAGCACCGCATCGAGATTGTCCGCAAACGGGGACAAATCAAGGCGATCAAGATGGCAATGTGAATCTACAAGCATGGGAAACCGTATTAAGAAAAGCGTTCGAGCCTAAGGCGAAAACAGGCCGGTTTTGCTCGCCATAACAGCCCAAGCGCGCCTGCGTTGAGCTCATGGCGTTGGCAGCGGGGTCGTGCGCAGCATGACCCCGCTGTTTTGAGCGCTGCCCGTGCAGGCAGCCGGTTACAGCGTATGGGTCGGGCGATCGCTTTGCAGCGCACCCACCAAGTACTGCTCAATCTTATTGCGCACCGCCACGTCATTTTCACTGAATTGCACGCCGACGCCGGCGGCACGGTTGCCATGGGCACCGCGTGGCGTAATCCAGATAACCTTGCCGGCCACGGGCACTTTGTCGTCTTCATCCATCAGGTTGAGCAGCAAAAACACCTCGTCACCCAGCTGAAATGCCCGGTTGGTGGGGATGAATAAACCGCCATTTTTAACAAAGGACATATAGGCCGCATACAGTACGGCCTTGTCCTTGATGGTCAGCGACATGATTCCGTGTCGCGCACCCAGTCCTGGTGGGAGTCCCATAACTCTGTCCTCGTATGTTGTTGGCGTAAAGTTCCGGTCAGCGCCGGCCTGTTGGCCGCACCAGCTGCAGCCATTGCACCAGCAGGCTTTCCAGTAATAGGTCCTGGCGCAGCGGTGCGCGGCGCAGCAGTTTGATCCGGCGTTCCAGAATCCAAGCATGCAACTGCAGGCATGCGTTAGTTTCAATAAAACCAGCGGCGTACTTTAACACAGGCTGCATGTCGGCCAAACCCAGATCCGCCTCGTTCTGCGTCAGCCGATAACGCAGCATCAGCTGGCACCAGCTGGCAAACCACTCCAGCAGCAATACCGGTGGCATTTTGGCCCAGCGCGTGGCCAGCTCCACCGGCGCGGTCTGGCGCTTGATCAGCTGTTTGACACCTTCGACCACTTCAGCGCGCTGTTGCAACACCTCGTTACGGGCATGCTCCAGCGCCAACAGCGGCGAGCCGCCGGCCAGTTGCAACAGCAGGCTACGCTGATCATCGCTGTAATCGGGCAGTTGCTCGCCCAGCCAACTGGCGGCCTGCGGCGCTGCCGGCAACGGACAGGCTTGCAACACGCAACGGCTCTTAATGGTGGGCAACAAAAAACTCGGCTGGTCAGACAGCAGCAAAAACACCGTACCGGCACCGGGTTCTTCTAGGCTTTTTAGCAGCGCATTGGCCGCGTTGATCACCATGGCTTCTGCCGGCTCCAGAATGATGACCTTGCGCCCGCCCTGCTGGGCCGTTTGCTGAATGCTGGCCACCAATGCGCGCACATCACCGATCAGGATGCTTTTGCCGGCTTCTTCCGGCTCCAGCACAAACAGGTCTGGGTGGCTGCCCGCTCGGTACAGCAGGCAGGCACTGCACTGCCCACATGCCGCTACCGCCTGCGGCTGGCGGCATAGCAGCCACTGAGCCAGTCGATTGGCCAACTGACGCTTGCCACTACCGGCTGGGCCATGCAACAGATAAGCATGGGCTTGCTGCGGCCGTCCGCTAAGGGAGTCCCAGAGGGGCTGTTGCCAAGGCAGCAGTTCAGTGTGCATGCACCCGCTCCAGAATTTCTTGCAGCACCGGCTCCAGCTGCTGCTGTACCTGCCCTAACCTTTGCCCCGCATCCAGCACGCGAAAGCGCTGCGGCTCGGCAGCCGCCCGTTGCAAATAACTGTGGCGCACCGCTTCAAAGAAGTCCTGATGCTCCTGTTCAAAACGGTCCAGCGCACCACGTTGGCGCGCACGGGCCATGCCCGCCTCAACCGGCAGATCAAACAGCAGGGTCAAATCAGGCCGCAGCGCCCCCTGGACAAAAGCTTCCAGTACGGCAATGCGCTGCGGGTCAATACCGCGCCCACCGCCCTGATAGGCATAGGTGGCATCGGTAAAACGATCACAGAGCACCAGCCGACCGGCCGTCAACGCCGGCACGATCAACTGGTTAATGTGCTGGGCACGGGCGGCAAACATCAACAACAGCTCGGCATCCACCGCCATCGGTTCGTCATGTTCGGCCAGCAGCAAGGCGCGAATTTTTTCAGCCAGCTGCGTACCGCCCGGCTCGCGAGTCAGGACCACCTCATGCCCCAGCGCACGCAAACGCTCGGCCAGATACTCGCGATTGGTGCTCTTGCCGCCACCTTCTGGGCCTTCTAGGGTAATAAACAGTCCGCGCATCAGTTGCCTCCACTAGCCGGAGCCGGACTGGAGCGATAGTCGGCGCGGCGCTTGAGCTGGTATTGCTGCACGGCACGGTTGTGCTCCTGCAGGCTACGGGAAAACTGATGGCTGCCGTCCCCCCTTGCAACAAAGTACAGCGTATCACCCGCTTCAGGGTGCAGCGCGGCATGGATGGCGGCACGGCCCACCATAGCAATGGGCGTGGGCGGCAAACCGCTGATGACATAGGTGTTGTAGGCTGTGGGACGTCTAAGATCGGCGCGGGTAATGCGCCCCTGATAGCTCTCACCCATACCGTAGATAACGGTTGGGTCAGTCTGCAGCAGCATGCCCTTTTGCAGGCGGCGCACAAACACACCCGCAATCGCGGGCCGCTCGCTGGCCATACCGGTTTCTTTCTCAATAATGGACGCCATCACCAGTGCCTGCGCGGGCGTTTTGTAGGGCAGCGCGTCGGCGCGCTCCAACCATTCTTGCTGCAGTACTTCCTCAAGCCGAGCCGCAGACTGACGTAGGATATCCAGATCACTCTGGCCACGCGTGAACTGGTAAGTATCGGGATAAAAACGCCCTTCGGGATGCACGCCCTCCATGCCAAGTTCAGCCATGATGCGCGTGTCGCTCCAGTCGCCCAGCGTCTGCTCCAGTACATCGTTGCTGGCTAAGGCTTGGCGAAAGCGGGCAAAGGTCCAACCTTCTACCAGCGTGATACGGTGCTGAATCATGTCACCGGTGCGCCATTTTTCCAGCAAATCACTCATGCGCATGCCCGGCGTGAGTGCGTATTCGCCCACCTGCACCGCCGGAGCCTGTTGCTGCAAACGCCACATCAAGCGCAGCCAGATGGCACCCTTAATAACGCCCTGTTGCTCCAGGTCGTGAATCAGCTGACGCGGTGTGCTGCCGGCGGCCACCAACATGGCTTGTTCTTGCGGCAGCTGGAGGGGTTGTTCCATGGCACTTTGATACAGCCACCAGCTACCGCCGATTACCAGTAGTGCAGCCAGAAAAAAGCTCGCACACGTCAAAACCAGTGCCTTGATCATGGGGGTTACCTGTCGAGAATGTGCTGCAGTTTACGGGTTAGCGGCCCGGGCAACCACTGCTGCCCACGGTACTCGCGCACCGGCCAGATGCCGTAAAGACTGTTGCAGGTGAAGAGTTCATCCATGCCGGCCAGCGCATCGGGCAAGATGTCGCGTATCTGTACAGCAATGCCCAGCTCGCGGGCCAGCTGCATAATGCGCTCGCGCATGATACCGGCTACGCCGCTGCCGGACAGCTCAGGCGTTAGCAAGCAACCTTGGCGGACAAAAAATATGTTGCTGAATACGCATTCGATGATGCGCCCCTCTGTGTCCAGCAGCAGACCCTCTGCGTGCTCGCTGTCATTCCATTCGGCGCGAGCCATAACCTGTTCCAACCGATTGAGGTGCTTAAGCCCAGCCAGTAACGGCTGGATGGCCAAGCGGGTCTGACAGGGAAACAGTCGCACGCCCTGTTCGGCATGCTGAGCGGGCCAAAGTGGCAGTGGCGCAGCCTGCAGAATACGTCTGGGATAGGTGGGTTGCGGCAGGCCATAGCCGCGCTGGCCATCGCCACGGGTTAGGATCAGCTTGCAAACGCCCTGCCCCTGCTGGGCAGCAAAGGCCAGCAATTCATGGCGCATTTGCGTCATATCCAGATCAATACGCAACCGCTGACAACCGGACTGCAGCCGCTGCAGGTGCAGCTCCAGCCAGTTGATCTGCCCGTCTGTCACCCGCATGGTTTCAAACAAGCCGTCACCGTAGGCCAAACCACGATCCGTCAGGGCAAGCCCCACGGCGGGTTGGCCGTTGACCCAGCAGGTCACTCCCTGAACCGGGTGAATACCAGCGAACCGTTGGTGCCGCCAAAGCCAAACGAGTTGGATAGCACGGCATCAATGCGGCGCTGTTTGGCCTCATGCGGTACAAAATCCAGATCGCATCCGTCGCCCGGATTGTCCAAGTTGATGGTGGGGGGGGCCACCTGGTCACGGATGGCCAGCACGCTAAAGATGGCTTCAACAGCGCCCGCTGCACCCAGTAAGTGCCCCGTCATCGACTTGGTGGAACTCACGCTCAGCGCATAGGCATGGCTGCCAAACACCGATTTGAGCGCCTCCACTTCGGCCACGTCGCCAGCCGGTGTGGAGGTGCCGTGGGCGTTGACGTAATCAATGGCATCCAGCGCCAAGCCGGAATCACGCAAGGCACTGGCCATACAGCGTGCAGCACCATTGCCGTCTTCTGGCGGCAGAGTAATGTGGTAGGCATCAGAGCTCATGCCAAAACCAGCTACCTCGGCATAAATAGTGGCACCACGGGCACGGGCATGCTCCAGCTCCTCTAACACCACAGAACCGGCACCATCAGACAGTACAAAGCCATCGCGGTCAGCATCCCAAGGACGGCTGGCTGCCTGCGGATCATCATTGCGGGTGGACAGCGCACGTGACGCGGCAAAACCGCCCAGCCCCAGTCCACAGGTGGCCATTTCCGAACCACCGGCCACCATCACGTCGGCATCGCCATACATAATGGTACGCGCTGCTGAACCAATGCAGTGGGTGCCCGTGGTACATGCGGTGGTAATGGCATAATTGGGACCCTGCAGGCCCATCTGCATAGACAGCGCGCCAGATACCATATTGATGATGGAGCCGGGTACAAAAAACGGCGAAATGCGGCGTGGGCCTTTGTCAAACAGAGTGTGACAGGTTTCTTCAATGTTGGTCAGCCCGCCAATGCCCGAACCCATTACCACGCCAATGCGCTCGCGGTTGGCGTCGGTTACGTTCAGACCTGAGTCCTGCAGAGCCTGATAGCTAGCGGCCAGACCATATTGGATAAAGAGGTCGTATTTGCGTGCATCCTTGACCGGCATGTACTGCCCAACGTCAAACCCGCGCACCGACCCGCCAAAACGGGTGGTAAAGGCTTCTACGTTCATGTGTTCAATCGGAGCAATACCGCTGCGGCCAGCAAGTACACCCGCCCAACTGGAAGCCACATCAAGGCCCAGCGGCGTCAGCATACCCAGACCGGTCACCACCACACGTCTGCGCGACATGGCAAAACCCTCTTTATCTGTAAAAACTGCCTGAATTCACGTCAAAAAAAAACCGCACTCCCAACGCATGGATGTGCGGTTTTCAGCTGTATCGAACCGCAACTACATTATTGCGCGTGGGCGTTAACGTAATCGATGGCTTCTTGTACAGTGGTGATTTTCTCGGCTTTTTCGTCCGGAATTTCAGTCTCGAATTCTTCTTCCAGAGCCATAACCAGCTCAACGGTGTCCAGGGAGTCGGCACCCAGGTCTTCGATGAAAGAAGCGCTGTTGGTAACTTCTTCCAGCTTAACGCCCAGTTGCTCGGCTACGATTTTTTTAACGCGCTCTTCGATAGTGCTCATCTTCTTTTTTGCTCCTGATGGATAAACAAGGCAACTCAGGCTGCCATTCAAACAAAGGGGGCATTATACGCACAATTGCGTGGTTGTCCCAATGTAAAAACTCTTTTTATGCAAACACAATGACGCCATAGCGCCAAAACGCTTACATGTACATGCCACCGTTCACCGGAATGGTGGTACCGGTGACGTAAGCGGCCTGCTCCGACGCCAGAAAACCCACCACATTGGCGATTTCTGCAGCCTCGCCCAGACGGCCCAGAGGTATCTGGGTCAGCAGCGCGTCTTTTTGTGCATCCGGCAGCTCACGGGTCATGTCGGTATCAATAAAGCCCGGCGCAACCGTGTTGACGGTCACCGCGCGCGAGCCCAGCTCACGCGCCAGCGCGCGACTAAAGCCTTCCACACCGGCCTTGGCCGCCGCGTAGTTAGCTTGACCCGCGTTGCCCATGGCACCCACCACCGAGCCGATGCTGATAATGCGACCCCAGCGTGCCTTGGTCATGCCGCGCAGGGCTGCTTTGGTGACGCGGTACAGGCTGTTGAGGTTGGTGTCGATCACACCGAACCACTCGTCATCTTTCATGCGCATCATCAGGTTGTCACGGGTGATGCCGGCATTATTGACCAGCACCAACGGCGCGCCAAAGTCAGCCTGAATACGTGCGAATACGGCGGCAACCGATTCATCACTGCACACATCCAGCACCAGGCCCACACCCTGAATGCCCGCATCGGCCAAATACTGACTGATGGCGGCTGCACCGCCCTCAGAGGTGGCGGTACCAATGACGGTAGCCCCTTGTGCGCCCAGCTGCAGCGCAATGGCTTTGCCGATTCCACGGCTAGCACCGGTTACCAGCGCTGTTTTTCCTGCAAGACTCATGTTTTTCTCCAAATTCAGGCCAAGGCAGCCAGAGTAGCGGCAAAGGCATCGGGCGTATCCAAGCTATGATTGCTGGCACCCTTGATACAACGTTTGTTCAATCCGCCCAGCACCTTGCCAGGGCCGCACTCAACTAGGTCGCTAATACCCTGCTCGCCCAGCCACTGCATGGACTCAACCCAGCGCACCGGACTGTACAGCTGGGCCAGTAAATTGTGTTTTAGCGCATCAAGATTATCGACAGCGGCGGCGGTTACGTTCTGCACAAGCGGAATCGACGGCGCTTTGAGGCCAGCGGCTGCGATATCGGCAGCAAACTGTTCAGCCGCTGGTTTCATCAGCGCACAGTGCGAGGGCACGCTCACCGGCAACGCCATAGCACGTTTAGCACCACGGGCCTTGCACGCCTCAATGGCACGCTCAACCGCAGCTGTACTGCCAGCAATCACCACCTGTCCGGGCGCGTTGAAATTGACGGCGCTGACCACATCCCCTTGCGCCGCTTCGGCGCAGGCAGCCAGCACATCGGCATCTTCCAAACCAAGAATGGCAGCCATTGCACCGGTACCCGCTGGCACCGCCTGCTGCATCAGCTCGCCACGGCGCGCCACTAGCTTGGCCGCCACCGCCAACTCCATTGCGCCGGCAGCAACCAGCGCGGAATATTCACCCAAACTGTGACCGGCAACAAAAGCTGGACGCACTTCGGTGCGGGCACACCACAGACGCCATAGCGCAACCGAAGCGGTCAGAATGGCGGGCTGGGTTTTGTCAGTTTGATTGAGTTGCTCGGCTGGCCCCTGCTGGCAAAGCGCCCAGAGGTCATAGCCCAGTGCAGAGCTCGCTTCGGCAAAGGTTTCGCCTATTAGAGGTTCGGCTGCGGCCAGGTCGACCAGCATGCCAACGGCCTGGGAACCCTGGCCGGGAAATACAAATGCAAGAGTTGCTGTCATCAGTCTAGTTCTACCGAGTCAATAATCGGGCGCAGTCTGCCACGCCCGTTGCAATATAAACAAACCGACCATTGGATGATGGCCCCACCCTGCGGGTCACACAACCGGCGCAACACGCCTGCTAAACGTCGCCGTCAACCCTCAGCGGGTATTTTGCACAGGCCGTCTTGCATATCCAAGCGCTGGGCCAGACGGGTCGGTACGTCTTCGCGTGCCATGCGTGCTGCTAACTCAAGCGCGGACAGAAACGCACGCTCGCCTGCCCCACCATGGCTTTTGATCACTAATCCGTTAACTCCCAACAGCGCCGCGCCATTGTAGCGGTCCGGCGACCAACGTCGACTCAGCTCACGCCACAGCCCCTGATTGAGCAGCGCCAGCCCTTTGCGCCACAGGGTACGCCCTGCTTCTTCACGCAACTGGTTGGACAGCAAACGGGCGGCACCCTCGGTGGCTTTCAGCAACACATTGCCGGCAAATCCATCACAAACCACCACATCGGCCTCGTTGCGAAAGACGGCATCCGCTTCAATATAGCCGGTGTAGTTCAGTGTACTGGCCTGCTCAAGGCAGGACGCTGCCAACCGCACCTGCTGGCTACCCTTGATCGACTCAATGCCAATATTCAGCAAGGCAACCCGTGGCCGCGCCACGCCGTCCAGCTCCAGGGCCAGTGAGCCCATCAGCGCAAACTGCACCAGTTGATCCGCCGTAGCGTCCACATTAGCCCCCAGATCCAGCAGATACACCGGCCCCTTGGCAGCAGGCAAAGAGGTCATCAGTGCTGGGCGATCAATACCTGGAATAACTTTTAGAACATGGCGGGCAAGCGCCATCAGCGCCCCTGTATTGCCAGCGCTGACGCACGCCACGGCTTGGCCATCATGCACCAGCTGCAGCGCAACGCGCATTGAGGAATCCTGTTTGCCACGCAACATGCGCGCCGGCGAGTCTTCCATCAGCACCACTTCGCTGGCGGGCTGAACACACAAGCGAGCGGACAGTTCGGCAGGGGTATGTTTTAGCAGCAAGGACAGCTGCGCAGGCTCACCCACAAGGATGATTTGCAGGGAAGGATTACGGCGCAAAGCCGAAAAACAGGCGGGCACAATAAAGCGGGGACCATGGTCCCCGCTCATTGCATCAACTGCAAGCCAGGTTGCAGTCAAGGATTACTCGTCAGAACCCTGAGCGATAACCTGACGACCACGGTATACACCCTCTGGGGATACGTGGTGACGCAGATGGACCTCACCGCTCTTGCTGTCGGTCGCCAGCGCGGGGGCGCTCAGTGCATCGTGGGAACGACGCATATCGCGCGCGGAACGGGATTTTTTGCTCTGTTGAACAGCCATTTTAATACTCCTGAATTTTCAATTCGTTGCTTCAAGGAAACTCTGAAAAGTGCCGGCCATAACGGCTGGCTACTTGTCGTGACTGGCGATTTTCAGGGTTTCCTTAACTGCGCCAGCACACTGAACGGGTTGGATTTTGCCACTTCCTCGCCGCTCAACTCTGCCTCGACATAGCCTTGCGGATGCGCACAGGCATCATCTGGATGTTTGGGCACTATGGGCAGACAGAGCAATAGCTCTTCTTCCACCAAAGCCCGCACATCCAACGGCTCGTCATCCAGCTCTATAATGTCGTACTCCTGCGGTATCAGGCTGGTATCACTACCGGGCCGGATCACCACATAGCTGTACTCGCCCTCAACCGGCAACAACGCCTCCTCAAGGCAGCGCTGACAAAGCATGGCAACCTCGGTGGACAGACTCATTTGCATGACCACCAACTTTTGCTCATCACGCAAAAACGACAGTGAAACATTAACTTCACCGTCGGCACGGGTTACCAGCTCACCCAGACGCGCAAATCCATCTTGCGACAGCTGGCCCTGAAAACTGAGGGCGCGATCGGCAAATCTGCGCGGATCAACCTGGTTAGGAATCGGGACGTTTGACATAGGCGCGGCATTCTAGTACCCGACCGGCCAACTGTCAAAGGTTATTATGTACAGGCGCAAGCCACGCCCGCCAGCATTGCCGCCGCGCCTGCACCACTTTATCCCGCAAGCATTTTATGCCAAACTCTGCGCCTTAATTGACCCATACTCTACTTAGGTGAACATGCCTCCGGTTCTGTCAGCCATTCTGGCCATGGTGCTTTATCTGGCAAACAGCACCTATCTGGTGCAACGTTTTCTAAGCCGGCATGCACCTTCCCTGCCCGTCATTTGTGCTCTTGGCCTGCTGGCCGCCACCTGCCATGGTCTGGCGCTGTATTCGCAACTGCTCAGCCCACAGGGGCTTTGGCTCAGTTTCTTTAACGCCGCCAGCCTGATCTCCCTATTCATTGTCCTGCTGGTGCTGGCCTGCATGAAGCGCTTGGCCGTCAACCTGATGCTGGCTCCTTTCCAAATACTGGCCATACTTGCCATCGCCGGCACCGTGCTGGTCAACGGCAACGCCCACATACAGCCCATCAATGAAGATGCGGGCGTGCTGGCGCATATTTTGCTGTCGATCCTCGCCTACGGTGTCATTAGCATGGCGGTATTGCAATCCGTCATGCTGTTGTTCCAAGAACAACAGTTGCGTAAACGGCCGGTTTCTACCTGGGTGCATAGCTTTCCACCCCTGCAAAGCATGGAAAGCCTGCTCTTTTCATTGCTTTGGGGCGGCTGGGGGCTGCTAAGCCTGTCATTACTGACGGGCTGGCTATTTCTGGATAACCTGTTTGCCCAGCATCTGGCGCACAAGACCTTCTTTTCCTGTCTGGCCTGGCTGATTTTTGGCCTGCTGCTTTGGGGGCGTTGGCGTCTGGGCTGGCGCGGGCACAAGGCCATCCGTCTGACGCTGGCCGGTTTCTTCCTGTTAATGCTGGCTTACTTTGGCAGCAAACTGGTTCGTGAATTTATTTTACTTGTCTGAGGCATCCTTCGTCCGTGAACAGCTTACCCATAGGTTATCTGCTGGCCTTTCTGGTGTTTTTGATCATCTGCTCGGCTTTTTTTTCCAGCTCAGAAACCGGCCTGCTCAGCCTTAACCGCTATCGCCTGCGCCATTTGCAGCGCGAGGGGCACAAAGGTGCTCAACGCGCAGGCCGCCTACTCAACCAGCCTGACCGCCTGCTGGGCACCATCTTGGTGGGCAACAACGTGGTCAACATCTTGGCGGCTTCCATTGCTACCGTGGTAGCTGTGGACCTGTGGGGCGATGCGGGTGTGGCCATTGCCACCACGGGCCTGACCATTATTTTGTTGATTTTTGGTGAAATTACGCCCAAAACCTTAGCCGCATTGCGACCAGAAAGCATTGCATTCCCCGCCAGTCGTCTGCTGTCGCTGCTGATGTTTCTGCTGTATCCGGTGGTCTGGCTGACCAGCGCCATCAGCAACGGCCTGATCCGCCTGCTGGGCATCAACCCCAAAGAGCGCGCCTCTGATGCGCTGTCTACCGAAGAACTGCGTTCGGTAGTGCGTGAGGCCGGTGACGACCTACCCGGAGAACACCAAGACATGCTGCTCGGCATCCTTGATCTGGAAAAAGTCACGGTCAATGATGTGATGATTCCGCGCAACGAAATTATCGGTATCGACCTCAACGACGAGTTGGATCACATCGTCTGGCAGCTGCGCACCACCACTCACACCCGCCTGCCGGTGTACCGCGACAACATCAACCAGATCATAGGCGTGGTACACATGCGCCAAATCGCCCGCCTGCTGACGTTGAACAAGCTGACTCATGCCGTGCTGGAGGCCGCCTGTGTCGAGCCCTACTTCATTCCCGAAGACACAGCGCTGTCGGTGCAGCTGCTTAATTTTCAGACGCACAAAAAACGTATGGGCATTGTGGTGGACGAATACGGCGACATTGAAGGCCTGGTGACGCTGGAAGATATCCTAGAAGAAATCGTCGGCGAACTAAGCGACCGCGAGCAAACCCAAGAGCCAGACATCCTGCAGCAGGATGACAACAGCTACGACATTGACGGCAGCGCCTATATCCGCGAAATCAACAAGGCGCTGGACTGGAACCTGCCCAGCGAGGGGCCAAAAACCCTTAACGGCCTGATCACTGAAATTCTGGAGAGCATCCCCGACGGCTCGGTGTGCGTACGCATCGGTCGCTACTTGGTGGAGACGCTCGAAACCCGCGACAACCGCATCGTCAAGGCGCGTCTAACGTCACTGGACTAAGGCGCTGCTGCGCTGGATAACCTGCTCCATAGCCTGCAGAAGAACCGGAGCCCATGTAGACAAACATAGGCTCCGGTCCCACGCAGCGTAGCGCTAAAGCTCAACCCGAATAGCCGCGATGACCGCTTTGGCTTTATCTCGCGCCTGCGCCACATCAGCGCCCTGCGCCAGAGCTACCCCCATGCGCCTTTCGCCGCTCAGGTTCGGCTTACCAAACAGACGCAGCCCCGTATCCGGCTGCGCCAGCGCCTGTTGCAGATTGCCAAAGCGGGGTTGTGTTGACTCACCCTGCACCAGCAACACCGCCGAGGCACTGGGGCCTTGCTGACGAATCTGCGGCACCGGTAGCCCCAAAATCGCCCGCGCATGCAGGGCAAATTCAGACAAGTCCTGTGAAATCAACGTCACCAGCCCGGTATCGTGCGGGCGCGGTGATACCTCGCTGAACCAGACCTGATCGCCTTTCACAAACAACTCCACCCCAAAAATGCCACGCCCGCCCAGCGCTTCGGTGACGCTCAGCGCAATGTCCTGCGCACGTTGCAGCGCCAGCGGCTGCATCGGTTGTGGCTGCCAAGACTCAACATAGTCACCGCGCTCTTGGCGGTGGCCTATCGGCTCGCAGAACGTGGTGCCGCCGGCATGGCGCACAGTCAGCTGGGTAATTTCATAATCAAAGTCAACAAAGCCCTCAACAATCACCCGCCCTGCCCCAGCACGCCCGCCCTGCTGGGCATAGTCCCAGGCGGGCTGCACATCCTCCGTGCTTTTCAGCGTGCTCTGCCCTTTGCCAGACGAGCTCATAATAGGCTTGACCACGCAGGGAAAGCCGATTTCGGCAATCGCCTGCTCAAAGGCGGCAAAGGTGTCGGCAAAACGGTACGCCGAGGTGGGCAGCCCCAGCTCTTCCGCAGCCAGCCGGCGAATGCCTTCACGGTTCATGGTTAGCTGTGCCGCGCGGGCGGTGGGAATTACGGTGAAGCCTTCCTGCTCTAGCGCTATCAGCGTATCGGTGGCAATGGCCTCAATTTCCGGCACGATGTAATGCGGCTGCTCCAGCTCGATCACCTGGCGTAGCGCATCGCCATCCAGCATGCTGATGACATGGCTGCGATGAGCCACGTGCATCGCCGGCGCATTCGCATAGCGGTCCACCGCTATCACTTCTACGCCCAAGCGCTGCAGCTCGATGGCCACCTCTTTACCCAGCTCACCGCTGCCACACAATAAAACCCGCGTTGCACTGGGCGAACACGGGGTACCGATACTGACCTGTTTGTCGTTCATCAATTGCTTAACCCTTGCGCTTTGGCGCGCTGTACTGCCTGCTGCAATATGGCACGCCGTTCATCGTTATTCATCTTGCCCCAGTAGCTGATTTCCTTGCCGGTACGCTGGCAGCCGACGCAGATATCCTGCTCATCCAGCACGCATACACTGACACAGGGCGAGGGAACCGGCTTTTCAAAGGGTGGTGTATCAGTCATCATCCATCGCCAATTCTTGTTGGTAGCGCTGGGCGTTTTTTACATAATGCGCAGCGTTAGCTCGAATTTTTTCTTTTTCGGCCTCGGTCAACTCGCGCAGCACCTTACCCGGTGCACCCACCACTAGGCTGCCGTCTGGAATTTCCTTGCCCTCAGGAATCAGTGCATTGGCAGCAATCAGGCAATGCTTGCCGATTTTTGCGCCGTTCATCACCACCGCATTAATGCCAACCAGGCTGTAATCGCCCACTGTGCAGCCATGCAGCATGGCGTTGTGGCCCAGCGTTACGCCCTTGCCGAGCGTCAACGGAAAGCCCATATCCGTGTGCAGCGCGCAGCCATCCTGCACATTGCTGCCCTCGCCAACATGGATCAGCTCGTTGTCGCCACGCAGGATCGCACCAAACCAGACTGAGGCGTCCTGATCCAGCTGCACCTTGCCAATCACAGCGGCATCCGGCGCAATCCAACTGCTTTCATGGGCCTTGACCCGTACATCAGCCAAACGGTATTTCATACTGTGCACCCTCTTTAGAGTTCTTTGCGGGACAGGGGCGGCGGTACATCCAACCGCAGGTTGCGGTCATACAACAGATTAACCAGCTCAACCACCATCACGGCGGTCAAACCCCAGATTTTATAGTCACGGTAACGGTAACAGGGCACATACCAGCTCTGGCCCAGATAGTCGATGCGGTGGGTGGTTTCGCGGCAGTCTTCGGCGAAAAAATCCAGCGGCGCTGAGAAAATCGAATCAATTTCATCCGCATTAACGCAATATTCCAACCCCGCCGGAATAATGCCGACATAAGGCGTTACCTCAATGCCATGGCGCGACACCAGCTGGCTCAGGCTGCCGGCGATCTGCACACAGCGCGGGTCCAGCCCGACCTCTTCTTGGCTTTCACGCAGCGCGGTATGCAGCAAATCGGTATCTTCGGGATCACGCCGCCCGCCCGGAAAAGCTACTTCGCCGCCATGGGTGGACAGGCTCGATGCGCGCCGGGTGAGCAGCAGCTCGGGGCTGTCGCCACGAATGACCGGCACCAGCACAGCCGCCTGCGCCAGCAAGCGGCGGTTCCTTGAACAGCGCGGCCGGTAAGCAGCCATACGCCGGACAACTTCATTTACCATGCACACTCCCCTGCCTAATCATCTGCCGAATAATGCCACGCTCGGACGTCATTCCCAATAGGGCAAAGGCATATAAGCCGGTTCTACCTATCGCTGCCGTGCCGCCTTGCTGCAAATCGGCGGCCTATTGATAGCAGTCCACAGCTATCCCCATGCAATGCACAGGCTGCTAAAATCGCGCCTTTTCAGCCACCCTTTTGCAGAAGTCCCATGAAAACCCGACTGACCCGCTTAATATTTTGCCTATTTGCCAGCGCTGCTTGCACGTCCACCCACGCCGAAGCTGCCTTGATCGACAAGCTGCTGGTGGTCAAATCCGAACAAAAACTACACCTGCTCAGCCAAGGCCAGGTGATCAAAAGTTACCGAGTATCACTGGGCAAGCAAAAAGGTGCCAAACAGTACGAAGGAGACCAGCGCACGCCCGAAGGCACCTACTGGATTAACTGGCGTCAACACAGCCAGAAATACAATCTGGCCATGCACATTTCCTACCCCAACGTGCACGACCTCAAACGCGCCTATGCCCTGCAGCGCCCAGCAGGCGGCATGATCATGCTGCACGGTACGCCCAGCAATGACGAATACCCTGAGTGGTATTTCCATACCCTCAACTGGACCGACGGCTGCATTGCCCTGACCAACGACGATATGCGTGAAGTGTGGGATATGGTGCAGGACAACACCCTCATTGAGATACGGCCTTAGGCACGCAGCGCGCCGCGCTGCTCTAGCCTGCCCAGAAATACCTCACTAGGTGGAAGTACACCGGCGCGGCAAAACAAATGGAGTCAACTCGGTCCAGCATGCCGCCATGGCCCTTGATCATCTTGCCCCAGTCCTTGACGCCAAAATCGCGCTTCATGGCAGACATCACCAGCCCGCCGGCAAACCCCATCAGGCAAATCAGCAAACCAATCAGCGCCGCCTGCCAGGGCGTGAACGGGGTAATCCACCAGAGCGCGGCGGCCACGCCGGTCGCCGACAATACGCCGCCAACAAAACCCTCAACGGTTTTTGAAGGCGACAGCACCGGCGCAATCTTATGCCGGCCCAACAGCTTGCCCCAGATGTATTGCAACACATCGCTGGCCTGCACCACTGCCACCAGGAAAATCACCAGCAGGATGTTATGCTCATAGCCAGCGATGTTCAGATTGAGCAAAAAGGGCACATGCGAGATGCAGTACACGCTGATCATCACCGACCACTGGATATGCGAGGCACGGTTAAGAAAATGCTTGGGATCGCCCGACAAGCCGGCCAGCACTGGCAGCAACAAAAAACCATACACCGGAATGAAAACGGCAAACATGCCGTACCAGCTGGCCCAGACAAAGTAGTACTGCAGCGGCAACACCAGATAGAAACAGGCCACCAATACCCAGTAATCAGCCCTACGGCTGGAAACCAGGCTGGCAAACTCGCGCAGCGCAGCAAAAGACACCACATAAAACAGCAGGATGGAGCCGGTACGCCCCACCACAAAGGCCAGCACCAGCACCAGACTCATCAGCCACCAGGCATTGATGCGGGCATTCAGGTTCTGGATAGTCGGGTTGTCACCGCCCTTGACGCAGGCCAGAATCTGCCCCGTGCTACTGGCCAGCAGCAAAATGCCGAAAATGGCAGCAAACAGCCACCAAAGAGAAAAAGCCAGATTCATTGCATACTCTCCGGTGCCAGCGCCAACAGTGCCTCACGGGCACGGTCAACAAAGTCCTGTTTATCCTCGTGATCCTGCTTGCGCAATGCTTGTCCGATGCGTACATCACACAGCAGCGGTATCGGCAGGATTTTCCCCTTGGGCAACACCCGGTTGATGTTGTTGATCCAGACCGGCACAAACTCAATCTCCGGATTCTGGCAGGCCAGATGGTAGATGCCGCTCTTGAACGGCAACAGCCGTTCATCATCGCCCGTGTTGCGCGTACCCTCGGGAAAAATGATCAGTGAACGCCCCTTTTGTAGCGCACCGGTCATGGTGGCAATGGCCTGCTCAGGATTGCTGTTGCGCTCGATCAGCAACACCCTGAACACCCGCTCGGCAATAAAGGCGCGCAGCTTGCTACCCAGCCAGTAGTCGGCACCCGCTACCGGCTGCGCCCGCATGCGCCAGTCCTGCGGTAGGGAAATCCACACCAGAAAGAAATCACCATGGCTGCTGTGATTGGCGTAATACACCTTGTGTTCCGGCGTGAAATCCAGCTCGGACGGATGCTTGACACCGATGCCGGTGACAAAGGAAGTAAACAGGCACAGCAGACTGTCGAGCAAACGCGCCAGCTGATTGGCAAACCAGTTTCTCATCTCAAGCTCCCGGTTTGAGGCCGTTGGCAACCCGGCGGTAAAGGGTCCATAGCAACAGGGCTACTACCAGCACCAGCAGTCCGTTCAGCAGCAGCCCCTGCCCGGGCAAGTAAATAACCAGCAGTGCCAACAGGCTGACAGCGACGGCCCGGTCACTTTTGCCCATCGGGCCATCATAACGACGGCCATTGCCGTGCACCTGCCCCAGCACACCAGCAAGTTCGCTGACGATGGCCAGTACAATCAGCGCCCAAACCGGCCAGGGATTGATCCAGCCGACAAATACCAGCGGCAGATACATGGCGCTGTCCGAAATCACGTCGGTCAGCTCGTTGAGATAACCACCCAATGCGCTTTGCTGGTAGTGCTCGCGGGCCAGCATGCCGTCAATGGCATTGAACGCCATGCGCAGGAAAAACCACACCGGCAACGCCCAAAGCCAGACAGTCTGCTCCAGCGCCACCGCCACACAGACCGCCATGCCAACCAGCAGCGAAATAGCGCAGGCCAGCAGAGTGACCTGATTGGCCGTTACGCCACGCAGGGCCAGCGCATTGACCAGCGGCCGCAACACGCCCTGAAAAGCCGGCTTTAACGCATAAATACTCATACTGCCTCAACTCCTTAAACAGAATGGGTTTCTGATCACACCAGAAGCTGGCCGAAAGTCTGTCAACAAATACGCCTATAGACAAGTGCCACCTTGGGGTTCGTCACACTTTTGACACAATATTCGTTTCAAAACCGTTCCATCGGCCCCTACAAAACCTCCCTCCAACAAAAACGCCGCTCATTCGAGCGGCGTTTGTATGTCACGACAGGTCAGTTGACCCAGGCACGGGCATTGCCGAACAGGCGTAACCAGGCACCGTTTTCCTGCCAGTCACGCGGATGCCAAGAGTGCTGCACCGTACGGAACAGGCGCTCCGGATTCGGCATCAGCAGGGTGGCACGGCCATCACGGCTGGTCAGGCCGGTAATGCCGTCCGGCGTACCGCAAGGGTTGGCCGGATAGGCTTCGGTGACCTGCCCTGCATTGTCGGTAAAACGCAGCGCCACCAGACCAGAAGCGTTGGTTGCCGTGCGTGCATCGGCACAGGCAAATTCGGCACGGCCACTGGCGCAGGCCACGGTTACCGGCAGGCGCGAACCGGCCATGCCGGCCAGCAGAATGGACGGTGACTGCTGCACCTCGACCATGCTCAGGCGGCCCTCGAAACGCTCCGAGGTGTTGGCGGCAAACAGCGGCCAGTGCTCGGCCCCCGGAATCAGCTGCTGCAAACGGCTCAGCATCTGACAGCCGTTGCCGACCCCCAGGGTGAAGCTGTCGCTGCGCTCAAAGAAGGTGGCAAACTGCTCGCGCAGCTGCGCATTGAGCAGAATGCTGTTGGCCCAGCCGGCACCGGCACCAAAGGCATCACCAAAGGAGAAGCCGGCACTCACAGCCAGTCCCTTCATCTGCTCAAGACTGACGCGCCCCGCCAGCAGGTCACTGGTATGCACGTCAATGGCGGCAAAACCGGCACGGTCAAAGGCCGCAGCCAGCTCGCTCTGGCCATTACTGCCCTGCTCGCGCAGGATCGCCACTTGCGGACGGCTGCCGACACTGATGTAGGGCGCGCTCAGATCCTGATTGATGTCATAGCTCAGCTGTGCGCTGAGGCCAGGGTTCTGCTCATCAAGCAGACTGTCAAACTCGGCCTGCACGCAGCCGGCGTTGTCACGCAGACGCTCGATCTGGTAACTGGTTTCACTCCAGACCTGATGCAGGCGACTGCGCTGCTCGCGGTACAGCACCTGGCCGGCCAGGCTGATTTCAACCTGGTTGCCTGCCTGCGGCATGCCGATAGCATGCACACAGCCGTCCAGTCCCTTCTGGTTGAACACGTCCAGCACTGCCGCCACATCGGCGGTACGCACCTGGATCACCGCACCCAGCTCTTCGTTAAACAGGGCAGCGTTAATATCCGCCGGCGCAATATTCAGCGTATCCAGCCCCAACTGCAGGCCGCAGTGACCGGCAAAAGCCATTTCCAGTACGGTTGCCAGCAGGCCGCCGTCGGAGCGGTCATGGTAGGCCAGCAGCTTATCCTGCTGGTTGAGCTGCTGAATGCCGTCAAAGAAAGCCTTAAGGTCGGCAGCGTTGTCCACATCCGGTGTTACATCACCCAACTCGCTGTATACCTGAGCCAGAATCGAGCCACCGAGGCGGTTCTGGCCACGACCTAGATCCACCAGCAGCAGGGTGGTTTCACCCTGATCCAGCTGCAGTTGCGGGGTCAGGGTCTTGCGCACATCCGCTACCGGGGCAAAACCGCTGATGATCAGGGAAACCGGTGAGGTAACGGTTTTTTCCTCGCCATTTTCCTGCCAACGGGTTTTCATCGACATGGAGTCCTTGCCCACCGGAATGGTGATGTCCAGCTGCGGGCACAGCTCCATGCCTACCGCCTTAACGGTTTCGTACAAGCGCGCATCCTCGCCGGGGTGGCCGGCTGCAGCCATCCAGTTGGCGGACAGACGGATGTCGCTGAGCGTCTCGATACGCGCCGCGGCCAGGTTGGTAAGGGTCTCGCCCACCGCCAGACGGCCGGAGGCCGGTGCATTCAGGATGGCCACTGGGGTACGCTCGCCCATTGCCATGGCCTCGCCATACTGGCTGTCAAAGCTTTGCGCGGTGACTGCGCAATCCGCCACCGGCACCTGCCAGGGGCCAATCAGCTGGTCACGCACCACCAGACCGGTCACGCTGCGGTCAGAAGAGGTAATGACAAAATTCTTACTGGCCACACTGGGATGGCGCAGTACACGCTCGATGCTCTGAGTCAGGCTCAACTGGTCGGCAGCAAACAGCTGCGGACAGCTCGCTTCGCGAGTCACGCTACGATGCATGCGCGGCGGCTTGCCCAGCAGCACATCCAGCGGCATGTCTACCGGCTGGTTGTCAAAGTGGCGGTCACCCAGCACCAGCTGCATTTCTTCGGTGGCCTCGCCAACCACGGCAAAGGGGCAGCGCTCCCGTTCGCAAATGGCAGCAAAGCGTGGCAGATCCTGCGGATCCACCGCCAGCACATAACGTTCCTGCGACTCGTTGCACCACAGCTCCAGCGGGCTCAGGCCGGGCTGGGCGGTCGGCATGTCACGCAGCTCGAAGCGGCCGCCACGGCCGGCATCATTGACCAGCTCGGGGAAAGCATTGGACAGGCCGCCGGCACCCACGTCGTGAATGAAGCGGATGGGGTTGTTATCGCCCAGCTGCCAGCAGCGGTCGATCACTTCCTGGCAGCGGCGGCCCAGCTCAGGGTTGCCGCGCTGCACGGAGGCAAAGTCCAGATCATCCTCGGCCAGGGTATCAGCCGATGAAGCCGCACCACCGCCCAGGCCAATCAGCATGGCCGGGCCGCCCAGCACAATCAGCTGGCTGCCGGGTTTGATCTCGCCCTTCTGCACATGGCCGTCACGGATGTTGCCCATGCCTCCGGCCAGCACGATGGGCTTGTGATAACCGCGCACTTCGCGGCCATTGACGGTATCCACTTCCTGCTCGAAGCTGCGTACATAGCCGTTGAGTACCGGGCGGCCAAATTCGTTGTTGAAGGCCGCACCACCTTTGGAGCCTTCAATCAGCACTTCCAGCGCATCCACCATGCGCCCGGGCTTGCCGTATTGCAGCTCCCAGGGCTGCTGGTAGCCGGGAATGTTCAGGCTGGATACGGTAAAGCCGGTCAGGCCGGCCTTGGGCCGGGAGCCGATGCCGGTGGCGCCTTCGTCACGCAGCTCACCGCCGGAGCCGGTGCCGGCACCCGGATAAGGAGCAATGCCGGAGGGGTGGTTATGGGTTTCCACCTTCATCAGGATATGAATCGGCTCCTGATGGGCACTGTACTGGCCGTTTTCGTCCGGAAAGAAGCGGCCGGCGACATAACCTTCAATCACCGAGGAGTTGTCCTTGTAGGCGGACAGCACACCGGCATGGTTGTTTTCGTAGGTGTTTTTGATCATGGCAAACAGCGATTTTTGCTGCGCCTCGCCATCAATG
Organism: Thiopseudomonas sp.; assembly: GCA_018384595.1. Classification (GTDB taxonomy): domain Bacteria; phylum Pseudomonadota; class Gammaproteobacteria; order Pseudomonadales; family Pseudomonadaceae; genus Thiopseudomonas. The sequence goes on along the minus strand of JAHAYO010000108.1, from coordinate 13,579 downwards.
TCCCAGCTGGCATTGAAAATCTTGTGGCGGCAGTGTTCGGAGTTGGCCTGGGCAAACATCATCAGCTCGACATCATGTGGGTTGCGCCCAAGCTTCTGGAAACTGGCCACCAGATATTCCATCTCGTCCTCGGCCAGCGCCAGCCCCAACTCGGCATCGGCCTGCTGCAGCGCAGCCAGCCCGCCACCGAGAATGTCCACGGCAGCCAGCGGGCGCGGCTGCTCTTCGGCAAACAGGGCTGCAGCGGCCTGCAGATCGGCCAGTACCGTCTCGCTCATGCGGTCGTGCAGCAGGGCGCGTAGCGCTTTGGCCTGGCTGTCATTCAGTTCGGCATCCAGATAATAGGCCGTGCCGCGCTCGATACGCTGGAGCTTGTCCAGCCCGGCATGGCGCAGCAGGTCGGTGGCCGTGCTGGACCAGGGCGACAGGGTGCCGATGCGCGGCACTACCAGAAACAGCCGGCCGGCCGGCTGCTGGCGCTCAGCCTGCGGGCCATAGTCCAGCAGCTGCTGCAAGCGCTGCTCTTCTGCTGCATCCAGACCGGAACTCAGGTCCAGGAAATGCACAAATTCTGCATAGACCTGCCCGGCTTCCGGCACGATGGACTGAATTTTCTGCAGCAGGGATTGATGGCGAAATTCGGTAAGGGCGGGTGCACCACGCAAAATGAGCATCGTTGAAACTGCCTCTGATCAGAGCAAACAAGAGGCGGCATTTTAATCGTCCATGCGCCAAATGACCAATCAAAAATTATCACCGCTTGTCAGAGTCAAAACCGCAGCCGACAACCGCCCGCATATTGGCCAGCTGGCCACGGCTTTGTATACTGCCGGCATGTCCTTCGCCTACTGTTACCGCCGCGCCCTGCCTGGGTTGTTGATCCTAGGCCTGACTGCCTGCCAAGATCAGGAACAGGCCGCTGCCCGCCTGAACGATCTGGACCAGCTTCGCCACACAGGCGAGCTGGTGATGCTGACCCGCAACACGCCTTCCACCTACGTTCAGGATGACAGTTCCGCATCCGGCTTCGAGTACGATCTGGCCAGCGCCTTTGCCGGACAGCTGGGGGTCGAGCTGCGCGTAGAAACCGCCGGCACCATCGACCAGCTATTCCAGCGCCTGCGTACCACCGGCAGGCCCGCATTGCTCGCCGCCGGCCTTACCAGCAGCCCCGCTCGCACCCCGCTGGTCGAGTTCAGTGACAGCTACCTGCAGGTCACGCCCCAAGTCATCTACAACACCGCCGCCAAACGCCCACAGAGTCCTGCCGCGCTGGCCGGCAAACGTATTCTGGTGCTTAGAGACAGCATCCATGCCGACCTGCTGCGCACCCTGCAGACAACGCACCCACAGCTCGAGTTTAGCGAGTCGGACGAGGTGGAAATCGTCGATTTGCTGCGCATGGTTGATGAAGGCCAGATTGACATCACCCTGGTCAACTCCAACGAACTGGCCATGCATCAGGTGTATTTCCCCCATATCCAGCTGGCGTTCAGCTTAGAGCCGGCCATCGGTCTGCAATGGGCGGTGCGCCAACATCTGGATCAGCCAGACGCCAGCTTGACAGAGGCCGTTAATGCCTTTTTGGAACAGGCGCGTGCAGACGGCCTGATTGACACGCTAGTCGAGCGCTACTACGGCCATCTGGACATGATGGGCTATGTGGGTGCCAAAGCCTTCGCTCGCCACCTGCAACAGCGCCTGCCCAAATACGAAGCCTTGTTTCGCCAGTATGCCGACGAATACGGCCTAGACTGGCGGCTACTGGCCGCCGTTGGCTATCAGGAATCCCATTGGGACCCAGAAGCACGCTCAAAAACCGGCGTGCGCGGCCTGATGATGCTGACCCAGCGTACCGCCGAAGGTCTGGGCGTGCGCAACCGCCTCGACCCGAAGCAAAGCATACAGGGCGGTGCCAAGTATCTGGCCCAGATGCTGGAGCGCCTGCCTGACAGCATCCAATATCCCGAGCGTTATTGGTTTGCTCTGGCTGCCTACAATGTCGGCTTGGGTCACCTTGAAGACGCTCGCAAACTGACTGCACAAGCCGGGCTCAACCCTGACAGCTGGATTGACGTGCGCTCCATTTTGCCCCGGCTGGCGCAAAAACAATGGTACAGCCAGACCCGTCATGGCTTTGCCCGTGGCGGCGAGCCGGTGCATTTTGTCAACAATATCCGCCGCTATCAGGACATCCTGTCTTGGTCCGCCCCGACCGGCAGCGAAGACGCCATCCTTGGCGGCCTGCACACGCCAGCCATTAAGGACTAAAGCCCTAACTAGGCCGCCACCGATAGTCCAACTGCAAGGTCCGGCATTTTTCTGCTATGCTTTTGCGCACTTTTTATGTCCTGACTTCTTGCGAGTAGATACCCATGGCCGATTTGCCCATCAGCGACCTTAACGTCGCCTCCAATATTGCCCTGATCACCCCGGACCAGCTGAAAGCCAAGATACCGCTGACCGACACGGCCCGCCAGACCGTCAGCGAAGGCCGGCAGGTCGTACGCAACATCCTCGACGGCAAGGATCATCGCCTGTTCATCGTTATCGGCCCCTGCTCCATCCACGACCTCAAAGCTGCCCATGAATACGCCGATCGCCTCAAGGCACTGGCCGAGGAAGTATCCGACACCTTGTACATCATCATGCGGGTGTACTTTGAAAAACCACGCACCACCGTTGGCTGGAAAGGCCTGATCAACGACCCCTACCTGGATGATTCCTTCCGCATTGAAGACGGCCTGCATATTGGCCGCCAGCTGCTGCTGGAGCTGGCGGAAAAGGGCATTCCCACCGCCACCGAAGCGCTGGACCCCATCACCCCGCAGTACTTGCAGGACCTAATCAGCTGGTCAGCCATCGGCGCACGTACCACCGAATCCCAGACTCACCGTGAAATGGCCTCTGGCCTGTCTTCGGCAGTAGGCTTCAAAAACGGCACTGATGGCGGCCTAACCGTGGCCATCAATGCGCTACAGTCGGTATCCAGTCCACACCGCTTTCTTGGCATCGACTCGTACGGCAAGGTGTCCATTGTGACCACCAAGGGCAACCCATACGGTCATGTCGTTCTGCGCGGCGGCAACGGCAAGCCGAACTACGACTCGGTCAGCGTGGCGCTGTGCGAGCAGGAGCTGGCCAAAAACAAAATCAGCCCCAATATCATGATCGACTGCAGCCATGCCAACTCCAACAAAGACCCTGCCCTGCAGCCACTGGTGCTGGAAAATATCACCACCCAAATCGTCGATGGCAACACCTCCATCACCAGCCTGATGATTGAAAGTCACCTGGGTTGGGGCAGTCAGGCCATCTGTGAAGACATCAGCCAGCTCAAGTATGGCATTTCCATCACCGACGCCTGTATCGACTGGGATACCACGGAAAAATCCCTACGCGCCATGCACGAAAAACTCAAGGACGTGCTGCCCCAGCGCAAGCGTGGCTGAGTCTTTGCTGCATAACGTTTGCTTCAAATAACAAAGGCCGGAAGATTTTTCCGGCCTTTGTTATTTCTACAGTGCAAAACTAGCGTCGACTCGCCTGGCGCTGCATGTAGGCCGCCACATAACTGCAACTGGGGCGCACCTCAAAGCCATTGTCCCGCGCATAGTCCAGCGCCGCCGCCGTCACCCGTGCTGCCAGTCCCTGGCCACGCAATGCGTCCGGTACAAAGGTGTGACAATAATCCAGCGTGCGCTCATCCAGCCGCTGATAGTCCAGATGAGCACGGTGCCCATCCACAAACACCTCGAACGACTGCGCCGCGAAATTGTGGATCACCTCTTGGTGGGTATTCATGCCAACCTCTCTAAGTCTGAAAACAAGCAGCCCCAGCATACCCGCTACGGTACTTTTGTGCGGGCAAAAAAAAAGACGACCCAAGGGCCGTCTGAAATACGTTCCGGGGGAGGAACGTTTACGCATGAATCTGTCTTCTCGCAGGAGGTAGACGGGTGCCACTATACGCCACACACGCAGCACCCGTCATCCAACAAAAGTCTAAATAGTCCACTTGTGACCACCAGTTCACACAACACACTCTGTGCTGACAGTTTCATTTTTTTACCAAAAACATAATAATCAGCGTTTACTTACGGCCATTGAGCCGTTTCTGCTCCCAACGAGGATATTCCATGGACGCTCTGCTTTCTTTATTTGGTGTGCTGGTCGCACTAGTGGTGGTATTTTTCTTTGCCGGTGTCAAGGTGGTTCCCCAGGGCCAGCAATGGACAGTCGAGCGTTTTGGCCGTTACACCGCAACCCTAGAGCCGGGTCTGAACCTAATTGTTCCTTTTGTTGACCGCATCGGCTTTCGCTTATCGATGATGGAGTCGGTGCTGGACGTTCCCTCACAAACCGTAATCTCCAAGGACAACGCAGCCGTCACCGCCGACGGCGTGGTGTTCTACCGCATCATGGACGCCGCCAAGGCCGCCTATCAGGTCGACAACCTGACCTACGCTGTCGTCAACCTGACCATTACCAACCTGCGCTCGGTGCTAGGTTCAATGGAGCTGGACCACATGCTGTCCAGCCGCGAGGAGATCAACGAACGCCTGCTCGCAGCAGTGGATCTGGCCACCGCGCCTTGGGGTATCAAAGTCACCCGCATTGAGATCCGCGACCTCAGCATGTCGCCCGAACTGCAAGAAGCCATGAACCTGCAAATGACCGCCGAGCGCCACCGCCGCGCCGTAGTCACCAAAGCCAATGGTGACAAGGAAGCCGCCGTACTGCAGGCCCAAGGCCAGCGCGAGGCACAAGTGCTACAGGCACAAGGCGAGAAGGAAGCTGCCTTCCTCAATGCCGAGGCCCGCGAACGCGAAGCACTCGCCGAAGCTAAGGCCACCCGTGTTGTCTCCCAGGCCATTAGTGAGGGCGACGTGCAGGCGCTGCAATACTTTTTGGGCGTCAAATATGTCGAAGCCCTGCAGCACATCGGTCAGGGCGACAACAGCAAGCTGGTCTTGATGCCGCTGGAAGCCTCAGGGGTAACCGGTGCCGTCGCCGGCATCACCGAGCTGCTGAAAAATACGCAGGCCAAATAATGCTAGAGCTGATTTTTTCCGCATGGTGGCACTGGTTCATTGCGGCCATATTGCTGATGATCTTGGAAGTTGTGGTGCCCGGCGTTTTCCTGATCTGGCTTGGCCTCGGCGCGGCACTGACCGGCCTGTTCTTATTGCTCATACCCGGCGCTAGCCTTGCCTGGCAACTGCTGGCACTGGCCTGCAGCATCAGCATCGCCGTCACCGCAGGCCTCAAATGGCAACGCACGCTACTGCGTCGCCAGCCGGCACAACTCAATCTGGGTCTGGACGGCTTTATTGGCCGTATTGCCGAAGTCAGTCAACCCTTTACTCAAGGCCATGGTCGCATCCGTCTCGACGGCAGCAGCTACCCAGCAACCAGCAGCACACGAGAACTGGCAATAGGCCAAAGGGTACAGATCACCGCAATCCAAGCTGACCAGCTGCAGGTGGAACCCGCGGAATAAGCCCGCCACTACCCCTTGGCAGTGTTTACAAGCCGCCAGCCATCGCTTATGTTAGCGCCGGCCAACAACACAGCAACCCCTTGATAGCACGCAGTTTGCACACCGGTATCAAGGGCCGTTAGACACAGGGCACCCGCATCACCGGGCCTGTTCAGGTTACACATACTTTTTACTGGAGATACTGTATATGCGCAAAACCTTAATCATGGGCCTAGGCGGAGCCGGCATGAACATCGCCAGCCGTGTCAAACAGGAACTGGGCTGCGACATTCTCGCTGTCAATACCAACGCCGATACCTTGGCCGCCAGCCCCTTCAACCAGCGCCTGCAAATCGGCGCCAGCTGCTGTGAAGGCAAGGCTGCCAAAAGCGTACAACGCGGTCGCCTCGCCGCCGAAGAGTCACTGGAAGACCTGCGTTACTCCATCCGCGGTGCCGATCACCTTATCCTGCTCACCGGGCTGGGCGGTGGTACTGCCACCGGCGCATCCACCGTCATCATTGATCTGGCCCTAGAGATGGGCATCAAGGTAACACTGGTTGCCACCCTGCCCTTCGAGTTCGAAAACGCCCAGCGTGCTGCGGCCATGGACGTTCTTCCGCAGCTGGAACAGAAAAATATCCGCATCATCCTGCACGACCATGCCAAGGCGCTGGAGCCAGGCAAAGCCTTGCTCGACTACTACAACAAGGCCTCCGCTGCCATTGCACAGGATGTAGAAAACTTGCTAGCCGAGTAAATGGCCCGCCAACAAAAAACGGCAGCCTGCAGGCTGCCGTTTTTATATGTACTCGCTTTGAACGCGCCTTAGCACCAGCGCCTGTATGCCGCCTGCTCAGCCCCCCTGCCGGTAACGACGCTCCAAAATCGCCACCCGCTGCACATACGCCTGGGTTTCCGGAAAGGCAGGCACCCCGTTATAGCGTTTCACCGCCCCAGGCCCTGCATTATAGGCAGCCGTTGCCAAGCGCATATCATTGTTGTACATGCGCAGCAACATAGCCAGATAACGCACGCCACCATCAATATTCTGGTCAGGATCAAACGGGCTCGCCACTCCCAGCTCAGCCGCAGTACCCGGCATCAGCTGCATCAGCCCCTGCGCCCCAACCCGTGAACGCGCCTGCGGATTAAAGGCTGACTCGGCATGAATCACCGCCTTCACCAGCGCTGGGCTTACATTATGCAGGCGAGCATGACGCTGAATTTCTTGTTCGTAGCGCCCTACAAACAGCGGCGTCGTTTCCCAGCTCACACCCGAGCGGGTGTAGCAAGCAAAACAGTCTGTTCTAGGCTTAAACTCGACAAAAGAAATACCGCTGGGCGGCACCGCACTCTGATAAGTAACCACGCCGTTTTTATCGCGGTACTTGTAAATTTTCGGTGCAGCAACTGGAAGGGTTTCGGCCAACTTGACCGCCACCGGCTCCGGCTTGCTCACCTCAACAGCCGGCTCTGGCAAGGCCACCGGCATGGCAACCGCAATCTGCCGATACTCGACACTGCCATTGGCATGAATGACTTTTTCAATGCCTGGCGCAATGATTTTGCGTTGGCCAGCAGCAACCGTTTGGCTGCCCAACACGACCCAACATATAAGCAGGGGCCAAAAACGCCTCATTTTATTTCACCCCGATAAGTTTGCTGATGACTATTGAGCGACGCCTACACTCTACCGTAAACCCCGCACGTTCACGTTGAAGCAGGTCACTGTTTGGCCAATCCAGTCCGCGCATTGAGCTAGCCACAGCGCAGACTTTTCCTGTTCAACATCTATCCATACAGTCACGATTGCCTGGTTTGGATAGCCTTATACAGGGCTGTACGAGGCGCGTCACCACTGTTTACAACAGCATGGCCGCCGCCCAGCCAAAGGCCAGCAAGGGCAGATTGTAATGCAAAAAAGTCGGCACAACGGTATCCCAAATATGATTGTGCTGGCCATCCATATTAAGGCCCGCAGTTGGGCCAAGCGTCGAATCGGAAGCCGGTGAACCGGCATCCCCCAGCGCACCTGCGGTACCAACCAAACAAACAATGGCCAGCGGCTCAAAGCCAAGTTGCACGGCCAGCGGTACAAAAATGGCGGCAATAATGGGCACCGTAGAAAATGACGAGCCAATACCCATAGTCACCAACAGCCCCACCAGCAGCATCAAAAAAGCACCCAACGCCTTGCTGCCACCAACCAGTCCGGCGGATGTATCAACCAGTGTTTGCACCTGTCCCGTTTCTCGCATGACCTCGGCAAAACCGGATGCAGCAATCATAATAAAGCCGATCATGGCCATCATTTTCATGCCTTCGGTAAACAGGTCGTCCACCTCTTTCCAGCGCACCACGCCGGATAGCGAAAACACCACAAACCCCAGCAACGCTCCTATAATCATAGAGTTCAACCAGAGTTGAACGGCAAAGGCGACTATCACCGCAACTGCCGCAGCCAGCAAGCTGCGCGGGTTGTAGCGAGGACCGGCCTTCGTTGACGAAGCGGCGTCCTCAGGCAAGGCGTATACCCGCTTTTTGCGGTAGCTGAAAAAAATAGCAATCAGCAAACCGGTCAGCATGCCCAACGCAGGAATAAACATGGCGTGCATTACGCTGACCCCCGTCACATCCACACCCGCACGCTCCACGTTGGCCAATAAAATTTCTTTGAGAAAAATACCGCCAAAACCCACCGGAAAAAACATGTATGGCGTAATCAAACCAAAAGTTAGCACGCAGGCCACCAGCCGACGGTCAAGCTGCAGCTTGCTCATAACATATAGCAATGGCGGCACCAGCAGCGGCACAAAGGCAATATGGATGGGCAGGATATTTTGTGATGAGACGGCAGCCGCCAGCAGTAGCAGGATCAACATCCACTTGACCGCCCGTGCACCGCCGCCACTTTCACCCTGGCGACCAATGGCCGCCAGCGTTTTTTCTGCCAACGCATCGGCCACCCCTGACTTGCCAATGGCTACGGCAAACGCACCCAGCAAGGCGTAAGACAGCGCAACTGTAGCCCCGCCGCCTAGCCCCTTATTGAAAGCGGCCAACGTTGCGCCAATATCCAGCCCACCTAACAGCCCGCCCGTCATTGCGCCAATAATCAGCGCCACGACCACATGCACACGGCACAGACTCAAAACCAGCATCAGCGCCACGGCAATTACAACAGCATTCATGGATTTCCCCGAACTACGCAACAAAACGGCGTACTTTGCGTCATGGGGCGCCTGCTGTCAAAGTGAAGAATCAATTTTATCGGCAAACGCCCATTCTGCGATTTGCTATAGTGGCCGCCTTACAGGAGATTCTGCATGCTTATTCCACACGATCAGCTTAGCCCCGAAGCACTGGCCGGACTCATTGAGGATTTTGTTACACGTGACGGCACCGATAACGGTGATGAGACGCCCTTTACCACCCGCATTGAACGGGCCAAGCGTGCGCTGGACATCGGCCGGGCAGTGATTGTTTTCGACCCACCCACCGGCCAGTGCCAACTCTGTCTGAGGCATCAGGTGCCCAGCGAATGGCTAACGGAATAAATGCGGCTAGGTCCGCTTACTCCTCACCATCCTTGCGGTTGATGCCATATTTACGCATTTTTTCTACCAGCGTGGTACGCCGGACCTGCAAGCGCTCAGCGGCACGCGCGACCACTCCGCCCACTTCATCCAGCGCTTTTTCAATCAAGTTTTGCTCGATATTGGCCAGATGCTCGCGCAAATCAAGGCCTTCTTCTGGCAGCGATTGTTCGGTAGTTACGTAGGGTACATTGCCCTGCACCACCGCATTCAGCGCAGCACGTTCGCTCAGCTCTTCGCGCATTTCCTGAACGTCGGCATCTTCTTCGATGTAGCGGTATTTTTTTGGCAGTTCGCTGACGCCGATCACACCATGCGGATGCATGATGGCCATACGCTCAACCAAGTTAGCTAGTTCACGCACGTTACCGGACCAGTCGTGGTGACAAAGCGACATGATAGCCGCCGCATTAAAGCGTATTGAGCCGCGCTTTTCTTTTTCCATTCGCAGCACCAGCTCATTGAGCAGCAGCGGAATATCCTCTACCCGTTCGCGCAGGGCCGGCATTTCGATGGGAAATACATTCAGTCGATAATACAGGTCTTCACGAAATTTGCCTTCGGCAATCATACTTTCAAGGTCACGATGGGTGGCCGCTACAATGCGCACATCCGCCTCAATGGACTTATTGCCCCCCACCCGCTCAAACATGCGCTCTTGCAGCACGCGTAGAATTTTCACCTGCATGGGCAGCGGCATATCGCCAATTTCATCCAGAAACAGCGTGCCTCCCTTGGCTAACTCAAAACGCCCAGCGCGGGCACTGATAGCACCGGTAAACGCACCCTTTTCATGGCCAAACAGTTCGCTTTCCAATAACTCGGCCGGAATGGCACCACAGTTGACGGGCACAAAAGGCCCATCACGGCGTGCGGAATGATAGTGCAGGTTACGAGCGACCACTTCCTTACCCGTACCCGAGTCACCCAAAATCAATACGTTAGCTTCTGTATCGGCGACCTGCTGCATCATCTGCCGTACTTTTTGCACAGTACGGCTATTGCCTACCAGACTGCGAAACAAATTGGTTTCCCGCTGCGTGCGGCCTTGGGAAGCATCAGAGTAAACCTCGCGGTAAACTTGGGCACGGTGCAGACAATCCAGCAAACGGTTATAGCGCGGTGGCATTTCCATCTGGCACAGCACACGCTGGCGCTGTTCCGACGGCCAGCCTGCAGCGGCTTCACTGAGCATGACGACCGGCAGTGTCTGATCCCACGCATCAATTTCTTTGATCAACTCCAGCAGTTTGCCTGGGTCGGAGCCGCCCAGAAATACACACAAAACTTCCTTGCTTGACGACAGCCGACCAACGGCTGCCTGCCAACCTGCTGCGTCGGCCAGAACGGACTCCTCATCCAGAAAGTCAAAAATCGCGCCAAAAGCCTTGCGCTGGTCCTGGTCATCACTGATCAACAAGAGCTTGGTTTCTTGCAACATTCCAGCCACTCAACAATAAAGCCACTTAAACAGGCACTGCACGCCCACACCAGTCACAAGTAAAGACAATTTGCGTACCAATGTCAATTTAATGGCGACAACATTTCGATATATTATAAAATTCTATGGAACAGTGCACAATTTAGCGTTATTGGAACGCAAAAAACCGGCAAGGGTGCCTGCCGGTTTTTGTGCTTCACTCAGGTGATTGGCCATCCAGCACTAGCTGAAGAGCTGATAAACTTTGGCCTTTTTTTTTGACTGGTTTATTTGCACCAGCTCGCCAGCAATACGCTGGCGCTCTCCAGTACAGGCGTCAACCAATTCACGATACAGATCCAGCAGCTGCTGCATGCGATCACGCAAAAGCTCGACCGGTGTATGTGGATCTGTCAGCGCTTGGTCTACAGCCTGCCTGCACTGTTGGTCAAGGCCGCCGATAGCCTCCCAGTCAGCACGCCGCATGGCATCACGCAAAGCGTTCTGGGTCTGTTCCAGCTGTAATACGGTCGAGTTCATGGCAAATCCCCTGTCTGTTGAATCCTGTCTACCGCATCCTCTGGCCTTACGGCACTAAAAACTCAGGCGGCGATGGCATCCCATCCTGATTTGACCTCGCGCAGCAAGGACGAAACCTCTTCAAGAATGGCCGGATCATTTTGCACGTTGGCTTCCATCAACCTGCGTGTCATGTAGTCATAAAGGCGGTCGAGGTTGACGGCAATTTCACCACCGTTCTCCAAGTCAAGCCCTTGTCGCAGGCCACCTACTATACCGATGGCCTTGCCAATCAATTCACCCTTAAGGGCAGTTTGCTCACGCTCCATCGCACCACGGGCCTGCGCCAGGCGGGTCAGCCCGCCCTCCATCAGCATCTGAATCAAGCGGTGAGGATCTGCCGCAGCCGCCTGGGCCTGATTATTCACGGTTTGATACTGCTGTAACGCACTGAAGGCATTCATGGCGGTTACTCCAAATGTTGTTGCCAAGTTGGAAATTTTATCGGCAACAGCATGTAAATCTTTAATTTTTGTGATGGGCCTCACAGTCTGTTGGCACGGCTCTGGCCAGCCACAGAAAGCCGACCTGCAGAGCAGGCCGGCACCCCCTTACAGAGCCGCAGGCTCCTTGGCAGGATCGATTTCTGCCCAAGCGTCACGAATCTGCACTACCAGCGCCTGCACTTCTTCTAGAGTGCCTGAGGTTTTATCCAGCGCCACATGTGCCAAACGGCGGGTCATGTAGTCATACAAGGCGTTCAGGTTTTCAGCCAGCTCACCGCCTGTTTCACGGTCTAGACTGTCCTGCAGCAAACCGATAATGGTCAGTGTGGTATCAACCGCTTCGCCCCGGCCAGCCGGGTTATTTTCTTTTTGCGCCACAATGGCAGCTGAAGTGTATTCCAGCGCGCCATCGAGCAGTACCTGTACTGCTTCGTAGGGGGTCAAATCCTGTCCTTCGCTCATAGTGCTGTACGCCTCTATTGGGTTAATTTTCATAAATGCATTAACTATTCATGCCCGGCAAGCTCGCAAGCGATGCAGCCAAGCTTGAACTCGTCTGGCTGAGCTGGCCTACCAGCGCATCCATTGTGTTGAATTGCTTAAACAGTCGCGCCTCGACCTGTGCGGCCCTCAGCGAAAGCTTTTCTTGCTGCTTGGTGATGTCTGCACGCTGGCTTTCCAAGCTCTTCTGGCGCGTGCCAATAATACCTTCTTTGCCAGCAAAGCCACTTATACGATTTTCCAGCCGCGACATCAAGCCGCCATCGCCGGTAAGGAAACCGCTCACTTCGTCAAAGCCACCCTCAAGTGCCTTGTCGAGTTTTTTGTCATCTATCTTTAGCTTGCCGTCCTTATCCAGGCTAATACCCAGATCAGACAGCCCTTTGAACGCAGAGCCGCTATTGCCTGGCGCACTCAGTTCTGCCCGTACACCGTTGACGAGGTTGCGAACGCTCGAATCGCCGACCAGCGCAGCAACGACTGGTTCCTTCCCTTCACCCACCTGGGTTACGCGGGTCAAGTCCTTGGTCACTGTCATCAATTCGTTATAGGCGTCAACAAATTTTTTCAGCTGGCTTTTCACGCCAGCTTTGTCTTCACCCACAGTGACATTAACCGGCTTGTTTTCTTCGGTTTTAGCCTTCAGGGTGAATTCAACATCAGGAATGACATTTTTGACAGTATTAGTGGCGCTTTTCAGCTCCAAGCCGTCAACCTTGAACATTGCATTCTGGGCTGCTTGCAATTTTTGTTGACCCGCACCCAAATCCACTCCGTCCAGCATGCCGCTCAGCTGAATATCCTTACCATCGCCTGTTTCTTTCGAAGTCAGCACCAGCTGTGACGTTCCACCAGCTGGGTTATTAATAATATTGGCACTGATGCCTTTATCTTTGAGCTGCTCGTTAAGGGCATCGCGGATGTCTGTCAGGCTGGCACCCTCGGCAATCTGTACATTGACCGGCGAATCATCAGCGCCGAGGCCGACCGTCAAGGTGGTGGCGCTGGCGGTTGAGAGGTCTTTGCTTAGCGGCGCGGTCGCGATTTGGCTGCTTGTGGCCAACTGGCTCACTTCAACCGAATACTTGCCTGGCAGGGCGTTTTTTTCAATTGAGACACCCAGAACATCAGCATTCGAGGATGTCCCCTTGACGTTACCGTAGAGCGAGGGCTTATTAAGATCCTTCAATGCGGTCTGAAATTTACCGAGCGCACCCTGCAAGGTACCCAGCGCAGAAAACTGGGCTTCTGCCTTTTTATCCAGCCGCGATAACTGTGATGCCTTGGGTGCGGTTTCAGCCTGCACCATGGTTTTTACCAGGCTGTTGATATCCAGCCCAGAACCCAATCCTGTTATACCTGCCATGTTAACCACCTTCGCCAGCCTTCTGGCGCCTTGTCCTTTGTACCGCACCTAGCCGGCACAGCACTGAAAAACGATTGTCGCGAGTATACGCGGTTAGTCTTAAGCCCGCGTCTCAAATAGCAGGCTGCGCATCTCGTCCAATCGTTCGGCCAGACGCAGCGCATCTTCAGTTGGCATCTGGCGAAT
>JAHAYO010000104.1 GCA_018384595.1 Thiopseudomonas sp. | reverse complement strand
TGCGGCATGCAGCAGGGCGGGCACCATGAGCTGGACAACGAAAACGGCAATGGTAACGGACAAGGCAACCGCTCTCCTTTTGCCTTCAATCCTGAACATTTGGATGCGGTGGTCATTTCCCACGCCCACATTGATCACAGCGGCCTGCTACCTAGACTGGCTGCCGAAGGTTACCGAGGCCCCATCTATGCCACCGAAGCCACCAGTGATCTGCTGGAAGTGATGCTGATGGATGCGGCGCACATTCAAGAAAAAGACGCCGAATGGGAAAACCGCTGGCGTGCCCGGCGCGGCAAGCGGGCCATTGCGCCCATCTACGTCAGCCTTGATGCCCAGCGCGCACTCGGCCAGCGCCGTCCGGTTGGCTATGATCAAAGCATACAAATTCTGCCTGGCGTAGAACTCAAATTCCACGATGCCGGCCATATTATCGGCTCGGCCATCGTCGAGCTGACCTTCAAAGAGCCCAACAACAGCACACGCAAGCTGGTATTTTCCGGCGATCTGGGCAGCACCTGCTCACCCTTGATGCGCACGCCGACCATGCTGAAACAGGCCGACGTACTGCTACTGGAATCCACCTACGGCGACCGCGACCACCGCTGCAACGAGGAAACCCTCGACGAGCTAGCCGCCATTTTGCAGCAGGCCCACGAGGACGGTGGTAACGTCATGATCCCTGCCTTTTCCGTGGGTCGCACCCAAGATTTGCTGTTTCATCTGGGCCGCTTTTACCAAGAAGGCCGCCTGCCACAGCAAGTGGTGTTTCTCGACAGCCCCATGGCCATCCGCGCCAACCAAATTTACTTTAATCACCGCGATGAGTTTGACGACGAAAACTTGGCCATGCTGCGCACCCACAACATCAGCCGCCTAGAAGACTGGCTGCCTATTGTGCGCCTGACGCCCTCACCCGACGAATCCATGGCCATCAACCGCATCAAAGGCGGTGCCATCATCATTGCCGGCAGCGGCATGTGCAACGGCGGGCGCATTGTGCACCACTTCAAGCACAATCTATGGCGTTCCGATTGCCATCTGGTATTTACCGGCTATCAGGCCCGTGGCACCACCGGCCGTGCCATTGTTGATGGTGCCGAATCGGTCAAAGTTCTGCGTGAGCAGATCGTGGTACGCGCCAAAATCCATACGCTGGGCGGCTTTTCCGCCCACGCCGGTCAGTCACAATTGGTGAACTGGGCCAGCCATTTCGACAACCGCCCTGAAATCCATCTGGTTCACGGCGAGTTGGAGAAAATGCAAATTTTGCAGCAAAAACTACACGAAAAGCTGGGTTATGAAGTACAAATCCCCGAGCACGGCGATCGCCTTGCCATTTAAGGAGAAACAATGTCAAACCATTCCGATGAATACCTAGAACGCCAGTATCTGGTGAGTTCCTTTGATGTAGCCGAACGCATTGATGCGCTGGTGGAGGCCGCGGTGCCGCCTAACAGCCCCAATGCCGCCCTGTACCGTGAAATGATGCAAACTGTGGCACGCATGGCTGAAGCCGACCGTAGCCGCTGGGACGCCAAAATCATGATGCAAACCCTGCGCGAATTGGAAGCATCATTCGAGCTGCTGGATCGTTTTAAACGCCGCCGCAAGGTGACTGTATTTGGCTCAGCGCGCACCCCGGTTGAGCACCCGCTGTATCAGCAAGCCAAGGAACTGGGCGAAATTCTGGCCCGCCGTAACCTGATGGTGATTACCGGTGCCGGCAACGGCATCATGGCCGCCGCCCATGAAGGTGCTGGCCCCGACAACAGCCTCGGCCTGAACATCGTGTTGCCCTTCGAGCAGGGAGCCAACGCCACCATGCAGGAGCGCGCCCATCACCTGCTCACCTTCCACTTTTTCTTCCTGCGCAAACTCTTCTTCGTCAAAGAAGCCGACGCGCTGGTGCTCTGCCCGGGCGGCTTCGGCACGCTGGACGAAGCTTGGGAAGTGCTGACACTGATCCAGACCGGCAAGAGCCCACTGGTTCCGGTGGTACTGCTGGACGTAGAAGGCGGCACTTACTGGGACAAGTGCTTGGAGTTTATGCGAGAAGAAATGTCGGACAAGGGCTACATCCTGCCCGAAGATCTCGGCCTGATGAGGCTGGTACGCACGCCACAGGAAGCCGGTCTGGAAATCGCCAACTTCTACGCCAACTACCACTCCACCCGCTGGTACGGCGACAAGTTTGTCATCCGCACCAACCACAAACTGACCACAACAGCGCTGCAACACCTAAACGACCACTTTAGCGACATCTGCCTGTCGGGCGGTTTTAGTCAGATTTGCTACTGCCCAGAAACTCACAAAGAGCCGGAGTTCTGCAACCTGCAGCGGCTGGAATTTACCTTTAACGCGCGCGATTTGGGCCGGTTACGCCAACTGGTCGATTACATCAATCAGCAAAAAAACTGGGATAGCCCGTCTGCCTGATCCGCAAATAAAAACCGCAGCCATTGGCTGCGGTTTTTATTTGGAGCTGCTAAATCCTAGAATTTCTCGATTTTTGCATCCCGTTCCAGCTGGCGACTAAACGCTGCAAAATCGCCCTGCCCCTGACGTGACGCCAGGATATCGCGCAACGCGTTCAGATTGTCAGCGCTCACTGCATCGTCTGGCGTGCTAACACCGCTCAAACGCAGCACCACATAACTGCCATCAGCCAGCGCCAAGCCGTCATACACAGACTGACCGACTTGCGGTCTTGGCATACGAAATACCTGCTGCACTACCTGAGGTTCCAGATTGTCCTCTCTGCGGGTAGCCGCCTCAAAACGCTGCCAGTCTGCAGTCGGCTCGGCACGGCCTTCACGCAACGCCGTCAACAGCTGCTCGCCTTCGGCACGGGTCTGCGCACTGGCCTTGTCAACACGCAATAGCTCGACAATGTCTTGGCTAACCTCTGCCAACGCAATCTGCTCGGGCTTGTCATGCTGCTTAACTCGCAACACCACCACGGTATCGGCATCCAGCTCCAGCGCATGGCTGTTCGCGCCCTCTTCGAGCACCTCTTCACTGAAAGCGCTCTCAATCACCTGCCGGTTGGCAAAGATGCCCTCGCCACCTTCACGGCCAAAGGCCGGGCTGGTTTTAACTTCAAGCTGCAGCTCTTGTGCGGGCTGCACAAGGTCAGCGGCCTCGTAGGCTGCGCTTTCCAGCGCATCCACCAGCTCAACAAACTGCTGCTCAGCCTTGGTAATGCGCACATCTTGCAGCAGGCTGTCACGCAGCTCTGCATAGGCAGGAATATCAGCGGCCTGCACGTCCAGCAGCTTAATCAGGTGCCAGCCGTATGCAGTCTTAACCGGCTCTGAAACTTGGCCTTTTTCCAGCGCATACAGCACCGCTTCAAACTCCGGTTCGAACACATCAGGGCCAGCAAAGCCTAGATCGCCGCCTTCGGCTGACGAACCGCTATCTGCCGACAACTCACGGGCCAGCTCGGCAAAGTCCTCGCCAGCTGCAATGCGTTTGGCAGTTGCTTCAGCCTGCTCCAATGCCTGTGCGTACTGTTCTTCACCCTCTGCCTCAAACAAGATGTGCGCGGGGCGACGCTGCTCGGCCAGATTGGCAATGGCGGCCTCATATGCTGCACGGACCTCGTCCTCGTCCACCTCAATGCGCCCAGCCAGATCGGCCTTGCTCAGCTCGATGTATTCTAGAACAACCTGCTCAGGACTCATAAAGCGCGACAGGTTGGCCTGATAAAAAGCCTGTACCTCATCCTCACCCACTGCGATGCTGCTCAAATCAGGCTGAAAGCGCGTCATGGAAAAGTCACGGGTCTGATTTTCGAGTTGGATAAACGCAAGCGCTTCAGCCTCAGTCACAAAAGCACTGTTGATGATGCCACTTTGCAGCTGGCTCAGTAGGATGTCTTGCGCCAGCATGCTGCGAAACTGCATGCGGCCATAGCCCATCTGACGCAGAACCTGATCAAAACGCTGGGCGCTGAACGCGCCGTTTTCCTGAAACTCGGGAAACTGCAGAATAAAACTGTCAACGGCTGCAGTAGAGCCAACAAAACCAGCATCAGCCGCCGCCTGTAACAGCAACTTACGGCTAATAAGGTTTTTCAGGGCCATTTCATTGAGCAGCTTGTCATCCAGCAGGTTCATGTCGAAATCGCTACCAAACTGCTGCGCCAGCTGACGTTGCTGCAGGCTTTTTTCCTGAGCCAGGGCATCAAGGGTGATTTCCTCACCATTCACCTTGGCCGCATTGTTGCGGTTGCTGGTCGAACTCATAATGGCTTCAAAGCCGGTAAATGACAGCAGCACAACAATGACACCGACAATCACCTTGGCGATCCAGCCTGTAGAACGGTCCCTGATGTCTTGTAGCATATGCCCTCCAGAACACATCGTTAAAATGATAAAAAAACAAAGGCGCACCACTGGATGCGCCTTTGTTTATCAATTGACCCAGATGGTCAGGGTGCAGCCGGCAGCCTGATTAGGCGTTGACTGCATCCTTCAGCGCCTTGCCTGGCTTGAAGCCTGGAACATTGGCAGCAGCAATTTCGATGGTATCGCCAGTTTTCGGGTTACGACCGGTACGGGCAGCACGCTCCTTGACGGCGAAGGTACCAAAACCAACCAGTACAACGGAGTCACCCTCTTTCAGGGCATCGGTGATTGTTTCCAGCACGGCATCCAGCGCACGGCCAGCAGCAGCTTTGGGCAGGTCAGCAGCAGCGGCTACTTTTTCAATCAGTTCTGATTTGTTCACTCGTAAATCCCCTTATGAATTCATAACGTAAAATCTGGTTGGTGGCTGTGCAAGATAATGACTTGCCTACCAGCCGTCAACACTTGAAGCTGTATTGCACGTAAACGTCCAGTAAAACAGGAAGACGCCAGTCCTCAGTGTGTCTGGCGTCTTTCTTCCTTAAGATCTTTACCGGCTTGCTCGCTGCGCAACAAGAGCTCAACATCTGCATCAGCCAGCGGCTCGGGGGCGTATTGTAGAGCGATTGCCAGCACTTCATCAATCCATTTAACCGTCCTGATTTCAAGGTCTGCCTTGATGTTGTCGGGGATCTCCTTGAGATCGGCTTTGTTTTGCTCAGGAATGATTACCGTCTGGATGCCGCCGCGATGGGCAGCCAGCAGTTTTTCTTTCAGCCCACCAATGGCCAGCACCTCGCCACGCAGGGTAATTTCGCCCGTCATGGCGACATCGGCCCGCACCGGAATACGGGTCAGCGAGGACACCAGCGCCGTGCACAGGCCAATACCGGCGCTGGGGCCATCCTTGGGCGTCGCCCCTTCTGGCATGTGAATGTGAACGTCGGTCTTTTCATAAAAATTGGGCGCAATGCCTAGCGCCTGCGCACGACTACGCACGACCGTCATGGCGGCCGTCATCGACTCGGCCATCACCTCGCCCAGCGAACCGGTCTTGATCAGCTGCCCTTTGCCAGGCATCGTTGCGGTTTCGATGGTCAGCAACTCGCCACCAACCTGAGTCCAAGCCAGCCCCGTCACCTGGCCAATTTGGTTTTCGGTTTCCGCCAAGCCATAACGAAATTTGCGCACACCCAGCAAGTCTTCCAACATGTCAGGCACAATCTCGATACGAATGTTCTTGTTATCCTGATGCTTTTTCACCACCTTACGGCACAACTTGGCAATCTGGCGCTCTAGGCCACGCACCCCGGCCTCGCGGGTGTAGTAGCGCACCACATCCAAAATGGCCTCATTGGAGATGGCCATTTCCTTATCTTTCAGACCATTGGCTTCGCGCTGCTTGGGAATCAAATACTTCTGGGCGATCTTCAGCTTTTCATCTTCGGTGTAACCGGGAATACGAATGACTTCCATACGGTCCAGCAAGGGGCCGGGAATATTCATCGAGTTGGAGGTGCAGACGAACATGATGTCCGACAGGTCGTAGTCCACTTCTAGGTAATGGTCGTTGAAGCTGTGGTTCTGCTCAGGATCCAGCACCTCCAGCAGCGCCGAAGCTGGATCACCGCGCATGTCGCTGGCCATTTTGTCGATTTCATCAAACAAAAACAACGGGTTGCGCACACCCACCTTACTCAAACGCTGAATCAGACGACCGGGCATCGAGCCAATATAGGTACGGCGATGGCCACGAATTTCGGCTTCATCACGCACGCCGCCCAGCGCCATGCGTACATATTTACGGTTGGTAGAACGGGCGATGGATTCGGCTAGCGAGGTCTTGCCCACACCGGGCGGCCCAACCAAGCACAGGATCGGCCCTTTCAACTTGCGTACACGTTTTTGCACGGCCAAGTACTCAAGAATGCGCTCTTTGACCTCTTCCAGACCGTAATGATCGGCATCGAGCACCTCTTCGGCCTTGTCCAAATCCAGTCGCACCTTGGTTTTCTTGTGCCACGGCACATTGACCATCCAGTCCAGATAGGTACGCACCACAGTAGCCTCAGCCGACATCGGCGACATCTGCTGTAGTTTTTTCAGCTCGGCATTGGCCTTATCCAGTGCTTCCTGGGGCATTTTGGCCTCGTCGATGCGCTTGCGCAGGGCCTCAATTTCGTTATGCCCGTCCTCATCCTCACCCAGCTCTTTCTGGATGGCCTTCATCTGCTCATTCAGATAATAGTCTCGCTGGGTGCGCTCCATCTGCTTCTTGACGCGGCCACGGATGCGCTTTTCCATGTTTTGCAGGTCCAGCTCAGCATCGAGAAACTCCATCAGTTTTTCGGTACGCGCCACAATGGTGTCCTGCTCCAGCACCTGCTGCTTTTGCTCCAGAGACAGGCTCATTTGCGCAGCGATCAGGTCGGTCAAGCGCGCCACATTGACCACATCGCTCAGGCTGGATAAAAACTCGGCCGGTACTTTTTTACCGTGTTTGGCATATTCCTCAAACTGGTCAAGCAAGACACGACGCAGCACCGTGTTTTCCATCTCGCCCAGCATCGCTTCTGGCTCATCAACTTCGACCTGAACGCGCCAGTAGCCTTCGGCATCGCCCAAGCTGGCCTGCACCAAGCCTCTGCTCTTGCCTTCGGCCAACACTTTGACCGTTCCATCCGGCAGTTTCAGCATCTGCAAAATACTGGCGACCGTGCCGCAGCCATGCACCGCCTGCAGATCAGGATCATCGCTGGCCGGATCTTTTTGCGCGACCAGCAGCACCTGTTTGCCATCCTGCATGGCCGCCTCCAGCGCCCGGATTGACTTGGGTCGCCCAACAAACAAGGGAATAACCATTCCCGGGTACACCACCACATCCCGCAGCGGCAACAAAGGCAACTCGATCACTGTTTTCATATACATTCTCACCAGCGGGGCTAACCGCGAAATCTAGCTTTGCCTTCAAATGGGGGCATACGGGAAAATTACAAGCCCATGCCATCAACCGCGCAACAAAAAAGGGCCTTGCGGCCCTTTAAAACAGTGAATACCGGTCAGTTGGCCGGCTCCGCCTTCGGCAGTTCGTCACTGCTGTAGATCAGCATCGGGCTGGATTCACCTTTGATCACGCTCTCGTCAATCACCACCTTGCTGACGTTTTCCGTGGAGGGGATGTCAAACATGGTGTCCAGCAGGGTTTCTTCCAAAATCGAGCGCAGGCCACGGGCACCCGTGCGGCGCTCCAACGCGCGCTTGGCCACGGCCTGCAGCGCATCAGGACGGAACTCAAGCTCGACATCTTCCATCTCGAACAGTTTTGCGTACTGACGGGTCAGCGCGTTACGCGGCTCGCTGAGAATACGCACTAGCGCGTCTTCATCAAGCTCTTCCAAGGTGGCAATGACCGGCAGACGGCCAATCAGCTCAGGGATCAGGCCAAATTTAACCAGATCATCCGGCTCAATGGCCAACAGCGTTTCGCCGATTTTCTTGTCGGCTTCCTTGCTGCGTACTTCGGCACCAAAGCCCATGCCGCCTTTTTCGGAGCGCGCTTGGATGATCTTTTCCAGACCCGCAAAAGCACCGCCACAGATAAACAGGATATTGGAGGTATCCACCTGCAAAAACTCCTGCTGCGGATGTTTGCGGCCACCCTGCGGCGGAATCGACGCCACTGTACCTTCGATCAGCTTAAGCAGCGCCTGCTGCACACCTTCACCCGATACGTCACGGGTGATGGAGGGATTTTCTGACTTGCGGGTAATTTTGTCGATTTCGTCCAGATAGATAATGCCCATCTGCGCTTTTTCGACATCGTAATCGCACTTTTGCAGCAGTTTCTGGATGACGTTTTCTACGTCTTCGCCCACATAACCGGCCTCGGTTAGCGTGGTAGCATCGGCGATAGTAAAGGGCACGTTAAGCAGGCGCGCCAAGGTCTGTGCCAATAACGTCTTGCCAGAGCCGGTTGGTCCCACCAGTAGAATGTTGCTTTTGCCCAACTCAACGTCGTCGCGCTTGCGCTCGCGGCTGTGCAGTCGTTTGTAATGGTTGTATACGGCAACTGCCAGCACCTTTTTGGCTTTTTCCTGGCCAATGACGTACTGATCCAGCACCGCGCTGATTTCATGAGGAGTCGGCAGCTTGCTGGCGTTTTCTTCGCCTTCAACCTCTTCGGTGTCCTCGCGAATAATGTCGAGACACAGATCCACGCATTCTTCGCAGATAAATACCGACGGGCCGGCAATCAGCTTGCGCACTTCGTGCTGGCTTTTGCCGCAGAAAGAGCAGTACATCAACTTGCCCTTGTCTTCGCCTTTTTGCATGTTTGTCATTTAGTTGTCCTGCTTGGTCAAGCTGCAGCTGGGGCATGCACTGCCCAGCTGCTACCGTATTAACGCTTGGTTACCACCTGGTCAATCAGGCCGTACTTAACGGCTTCATCACCGCTCATAAAGTTGTCGCGGTCAGTATCCCGTGCAATCACGTCAATCGGCTGACCGGTATGGTGGGCCAGCACTTGGTTCAACCGCTCACGGATGTGCAGAATTTCCCGTGCATGGATCTCGATATCCGATGCTTGGCCACGGAAGCCGCCCAGCGGCTGGTGAATCATCACCCGCGAATGCGGCAGGCAAAAACGCTTGCCGGCAGCGCCGCCCGCCAGCAACAACGCGCCCATGCTGGCCGCCTGACCAATGCAGGTGGTGGATACGTCAGGCTTGATGAACTGCATGGTGTCATAAATCGACATGCCCGCAGTGACCGAGCCACCTGGCGAGTTGATGTACAGGTGAATATCTTTGTCAGGGTTTTCCGCTTCCAGAAACAACAGTTGAGCCACCACTAGGTTGGCCATGTGATCCTCAACCGGACCCACTAGAAAAATAATGCGCTCTTTGAGCAGGCGTGAATAAATATCGTAGGCACGCTCACCACGGGATGACTGTTCCACCACCATGGGTACCAGTCCGCCAACGGCCTGAATATCATGTTGACCGTGCATAAAACTTGAGGCTGTCATGGGCAGCATTGCTCCTGTGTTCGTGTTACCCGGATAGAATTCCGTAGACACACAAGCCAGCGCTAAGGCTGGCTTGTGTCGTATTACCGGCCTGCGTGCAGGCTATCAGGCTTCTTCGGCTGTCACGGCGGCGGGCTTGACCGCATCTTCGTATGCCACCTGTGTGTCGGTCACTTTGGCCTTGGCCAGTACGGCTTCAACAACTTGCTCTTCCAGTACCAGCGCACGCACGTCTTCAAGCTGACGCTCGTTTTTATAGTACCAGTCGATAACTTGCTGTGGCTCTTGGTAAGCAGATGCCATTTCTTCAACAGAGCTACGCACGCGGTCTTCATCGGCCTTGATGTCCAGCTGTTTGACCAGCTGGGCAATCAGCAGACCCAGGCTGACGCGACGCTTGGCCTGTTCGGAAAACATGTCGGCTGGCAACTGGTCGGCTTTCATCTGGCCGCCAAACTGCTGCACAGCCTGCGAACGCAGACGCCAATTTTCGTTTTCAATCAGCGCCTTGGGCACTTCAATTTCGTTCTGTGCCAGCAGGCCATCCATAACTTGGGCCTTCAGCTTGCCGGTCAGCGCCTGCTTCAGTTCGCGCTCCATGTTTTTGCGCACTTCGGTACGAAAGCCTTCCAAACCGCCTTCGTTCATGCCGAACAGGGTGAAGAACTGCTCGTCCAGCTCCGGCATGGTGGGTTCTTCAACCGCGTTAATCTTAACGGTGAATTCGGCCTGCTTGCCGGCCAGCTCAGCGTTTTGATAGTTTTCAGGGAAGGTCGGCGTAATAACGCGCTCTTCGCCGGCATTCGCACCTTCCAGAGCTTCTTCAAAGCCTGGAATCATATTGCCGGAACCTAGGATGACCGGCACGCCCTCGGCGCTACCGCCCGCAAACACTTCGCCGTCAATGCGACCGACAAAGTCGATGTTGACCTGGTCGTCCTTGGCTGCCGCACGCTCAACCTTGACGTAGCGAGTGTTTTGCTTGCGCAGGATATCCAGCATATTGTCGATATCGCTATCAGCCACTTCAGCCTGCAGTCGCTCGATTTCGATGTTTTCCAGACCGGACACTTCAAACTCTGGGTATACCTCAAAGGTGGCAACGTATTGCAGGTCTTGGTCTTTCTCGAACACTTTAGGCTCGATAGCAGGCTGGCCGGCGGGGTTGAGTTTTTCAGCAACTACGGCTTCGTAAAAAGAAGTCTGGATTACTTCACCCAGAACGTCTTGACGCGCGTCGGCTTCATAACGCTGGCGAATGATGTTCATAGGCACCTTGCCCGGGCGGAAGCCCGGCACCTTGGCCTGGCGCGCGGTGCGCTGCAGGCGCTTGGTCACTTCGGCCTCGATACGGTCGGCAGGCACGCCAACAGTCATACGGCGCTCAAGGGCAGAGGTGTTTTCTACTGAAACTTGCATGGATAATCCTCGTTGAAAAGACACGGCCAGACAGACCGACCCTAGAATCAAAGGGGGGCATTCTATTCGTGTTGACCAGAAATATCTATCCTACCGGCACAGTTTTTATCCTTATAGCAAGCCTTCAATCGGCAGCCATGATAAAAAACGCACGCTGGCTCGCCGCCATAAACCGCTATGGGGCTCATGCAGAAAAACCTGTGGCCGGTCGTTACCCCGCAACGTCCAGCGTAAGCGCCCCTGCTCTGTTAGGCCCACGCGGAACGCCTGCTCGGGGATTTCTTCGTCAAAGGCTTGGCGAATGCGGCGCGCTAGCAGCGGGCTGTCTATCACAAACCCCAGCTCGGTATTCAGGTGGGCAGAGCGCGGGTCAAAGTTAAACGAGCCAACAAATACATATTGGCTGTCCACCGAAAATGTTTTGGCATGCAAACTGGAGCCAGAGCTGCCCAAGATACGCCCCATACGCCGCCTCGTTACCGGCTTGCGCACACGCACATGATTTAGCTCATACAGCTGAACACCGGCACGCAACAAGGCTGCGCGCCTGCGCGCATAGCCGGCATGCACAAAGCTTACGTCAGTGGCCGCCAGCGAGTTGGTCAGTACCCGTACCTCCACGCCATTGCGTACCAACCAAGCAAAGGCCTCCACACCGGCTGCCGTAGGCACAAAATAAGGTGAAATCAGCTCCACATCTCGCTGCGGGTTGCCGATGATTTCCTGCAGCTGCTCAACCAGCAGGCTTTCGGCATGATGGCTTTGCCACACCTTGGCCGGCGCATCGCTGACCATGCGCACCGGCGCCCACTCAAACTCCAGCGCGCCCGACAGCAAACCCGCCAGCAAATCACTTTCCTGCAAGGATTCCAGATAATCCTGCGCCGCAGGGCTGCGGGCAATTTGGCTGGCCGTGCCGGCCAACTCCGACAGTGAAACCTGTTTTTGCTGCGTGCCAGTCACTTCCTGCAGCGAATACGCCGCCTGACTGTTCCAGTAAATGTCAAAATCCTTTGACACCTCGGGCACCACCGCCCCAACCGTCAACACATCCAGATCAGCAAACAGGATGTCATCCGAAGCACCGAAGTATTTATCGCCAATATTACGTCCACCTATGATGGTCGCCACACCATCCACCGTCATGCTTTTGTTGTGCATGCGCCGGTTGACCCGCGCAAATTCGGTGACAAAGTTGAGCCAACGCACCTTGCGGATCACAAAAGGATTGAACAGGCGCACCTCAATATTCGGGTGTGCATGCAGCGCCTGCAAATACAGCTCAATTCCTGCAGTGTTGTTGTCGTCCAACAACAGGCGCACACGCACGCCGCGATCCGCTGCTTCGTGCAGCGCCTCCAGCAGCATCAGGCCGGTCATGTCGGCACGCCAGATGTAATACTGCACATCGAGGGTGCGCTCAGCGTGGCGCGCCATCAACATGCGCGCTGCAAAGGCATCATCGGCTTCAACCAGCGGAAAAATTCCGCTGTGGGCGGGGTCACGGTCACGCTGCAAGGTCTGCAGAGCGCGGGCAATAGAGGTTTGTGCGGCCTGTTCTGGCGCAATGGCTGCCGTATGCGAGCGCTCGCTAGGCGAAGGCAAGCCGACGCAACCGGCCAGCCCGAACAAACACATCAACATGACCCCCGGTACCCTGAACACCCAAACGCCCTTACTGACCGCAAATTTGTGTTAAATCAATCAATACCCGTTATTTTACCGATTCCACAGCCAGTTAGGCTATTCTTGCACCTTCTTGAAGGCAGACCCCTTGCCCGTCAGCCGTTTGTCGTTCAGCCGCACGAGGTGAGTAACCCATGGAGCAGATGCCCAGTTTTGACCGCAACCTAGTAGAGAAGTACGACCGTCCCGGCCCCCGCTACACCTCTTACCCCACCGCTCCGCAATTTCATACCCTGTTTGTCGAAGACAACTACCGCGCAGCAGCGGCACGCAGCAACCAAGCCCCAGCCAAACCCATTTCGCTGTACATTCACATCCCTTTTTGCAAAAGCCTGTGCTATTACTGTGCTTGCAACAAGATCATTACCCAAAAAACCAGCCGCGCCGTCGAGTACCTCGACTACCTCACGCAGGAAATCCGCTTGCAGGGCGAGCTATTCGACCGTTCGCGCACCGTGACCCAGCTGCACTTCGGCGGTGGCACTCCCACCTATCTGACCGGCGAGCAACTGGCCTATCTCATGCAATGTTTGGGTGACACCTTTACCTTGGACGACAGCGACCAGCGCCAGTTTTCCATGGAAGTTGACCCACGCACCATTTCACCAGAGCAACTCAAGCACCTACGCACACTGGGTTTCAACCGCCTAAGCTTTGGCGTGCAAGACTTTGACCCCGATGTACAGGCCGCCGTCAACCGCATTCAGAGCGACGAACAAGTCAGCAGCCTGATCCATGCCGCCCGTGAATACGGCTTTCGCGCCACCAGTGTGGACCTGATTTACGGCCTGCCCCTGCAAACCCGCGATAGCTTTAATACCACGCTGGACAAAATCATCGCGCTGCGCCCCGACCGCATTTCAGCTTATAGCTACGCGCACCTGCCACAGCTGGTGCGCGCTCAGCGCCTGATTCGTCCTGAACTCATGCCCCCACCCGAGCGTAAGTTAGAGCTGCTGGAGCTGACCATCCAGCGCCTGTGCAGCGCCGGCTACGTCTATATCGGCATGGATCACTTCGCCCTGCCCGACGACGAACTGGTACTCGCCCGCAACCAGGGCACCCTGCAACGCAACTTCCAAGGCTACTCGACCCACGCCGACTGCGACATTATCGGGCTGGGCTCATCCTCCATCGGTAAAATTGCCGACAGCTACAGCCAGAACGTCAAAGAGCTGTCGCTGTATTACCGCATGCTGCGCGAAGGTAAGCTGCCACTCCACCGTGGCTACGAGCTAAATGATGACGACCGTATCCGCCGCGATGTAATCAGCGCGCTGATGTGCCATGAAAAGGTACAGGTAGCCGCCGTTGAGCAAGCACACGGCATTATCTTTCAGGATTATTTTGCCGATGCGCTGGAGCAACTGGCCGAGCCGGTGGCCGACGGCCTGGTCGAGATTACAGCCGCTGAAATCCGCTTGCTGCCCCAAGGTAAACTGATGATGCGTAATGTCGCCATGGCTTTTGACGCCTATCTAGGCGACCGCCAAAAAGGCAACTTCTCGCGCACGGTATAAAAACCAACCCCCATAAAAAACCTGCACACTGCAGGTTTTTTATGGGCTCATGTCACCCCTGACTGCGCGCCAGCAAAAAAATCATTCGCGCAACGGCTTCCCGCTGCTCTTGGGTGAGGCACAAATAGGTCTGGATAACTTCATGATCCGTATCAGTGACTGCTCCCCACCCTAGCGCTAAAGCGCCACGGGCGAGGCTTCCAACTTCTCAGGCAGCAACTGGTTCGTGACCAGATTGACGCTTGCCTCCGTTGGCAGAGACCGACAGTCCTGCGGCCTTTAATTTCAAAATACCCTGCGCCTTGATATTCAATGCGGCATTGATGTCTCGATCATGCCTGACTGAACAAGCTGGACACTGCCAGTTGCGCACTTTCAGTGATAACTCTTCCAGCTTGTGTCCACAGCAGGAGCAGGTCTTGGAGCTGGCAAACCACTGGTCAATTTTGATCAGATGCTTGCCTTGCTCTTTGGCCTTGTATCCAAGCTTTTGGATCAAAGCTGACCAACTGGCATCAGCGATGTGCTTCGACAGCTTCTTGTTTTTCAGCATGTTTTTGACTTTCAGTGTCTCGACAATCACCGCTTGGTTTTCGTCAACAATCGTTCGAGACAGCTTATGCTGAAAATCAGCACGGGCATTCGCCAGACGCTGATGCGCCTTGGCCAGTTTGAGTCGCGCCTTTGCACGACTCTTGCTGCCTTTTTTGCAGCGGGATAAGGCTTTTTGCTTACGGCGCAGATTGTCACTGGCTTTCTTCAAAAAGCGTGGATTAAGCGTTTTGTTGCCGCTTGAATCAATGGCAAGATGCGTTAAACCCATATCCAATCCGAGCACCTGGCTTGCATCCAGATCATGGATCGGTGCTGGTGTTTCTTGCCCATCGTCATGCAGCAGTGAGGCATAGTATTCGCCCGTCATGCTGCGAGACAGGGTGATACTTTTCAGCTTGCCATCAACCTTGCGATGCATCCGCGCTTTGATCGGTTGCTTCAGCTTAGGCACTTTGATCCAGTTATCACCACAATCAACGCTCATGCAATGGTAGCTGGACTGCCTGCCGTGTTTACGCTTGAACTTGGGGTAACGGGAGGCCAGCTTCGGATCAAAGAAGCTTTGGAAGGCTTTATCCAGATTGATGCAGGCCTGCTGCAGGGCAATCGAATCAAAGTCTTTTAGCCAGTGATATTTGCGAGATTTCTTCGCCACGGCCAGCAGGGGTTTGAGGTCTTTTTTGGCCTTCAATTTCAGGCCATGACGCTTGTACTGGCTGCTGATGATATGCAAAGCCTTGTTGTACGCAAAGCGCACAGCACCGAACTGGCGGTTTAAAAATTCCGCCTGCTCAGGTGTGGGATAGATGCGTACTTTTGTGGCCTTTAACATTATCGGCCTGACTGTTCCAATCCGGCTAGTAAGATAGCTCGTGCTTGTTTAATCCCTCTTATGCGCTCAAGGTCAACTACATTTTGGTCACAGTGACACACTACTTGCTGTAGTTTATTTGCTGTTTTTGGGTTCGTAAATAGGTTGAGGTCGCCACAATTGATGCGATCAGTAAACTCCTTGCAAGCAGCCTCGATATTTT
>JAHAYO010000084.1 GCA_018384595.1 Thiopseudomonas sp. | reverse complement strand
CCCCACCTGCCAGCCACTACCCTCGCCCGCCTCAATTACCTCACCGGCACATTCCAGTCCCAGCACATCGCTCACGCCAGGCGGTGGCGGATACAAACCTGCTACTTGCAGCAGGTCAGCACGATTCAGACCGCTGGCCTGCACCTTGATCCGCACCTGTCCGGGCAGGCACGTCGGCGCTGCCACCTCGACCAGAACCGGTTTTTTTTCCACTGCTTGTAAAGCCTTCATGCTGCCTCCATAGTAGTGTGCTATACACTCTTTGCTTTATGCTAAGGTTCATCACACCCGTGAGCTCCAGAACCCATTTATTGCCAAACCCGTACAACAGCTGCACACCTGCAGCTCGGATCACTAGTTTTTCATCCAGACGCCCAAACGGCCACCCAACAAAAGAATGAAGCTTATGAAACTGCCTTTTTCCGGCGTCATGACACCTGTCCTGTTCAGCCTGTTGCTCTGCCTGAATGTGCAGGCAGCCACGCCCGGCGGCGACTGGACACATCTACAGCCCGAGCACGAGCAGGTTATCGCCAGCCTAAACATCGTCGAACTGCTGCGCCGTCACCACTATAACAAACCACCGCTGGATGACGCCCGCTCGCAAAAAATCCACGCTAACTACCTGAAAAGTCTCGACCCAGCGCGTCTGTTTTTCACTCGCCAAGACCTTGAGCACTATCAAGCTTGGGAAACACGCTACGACGATTTTTTGCTCAAGGGCAACCTAGAACCAGGCTTCGAGCTCTACCGTCTATACCTGCAGCGCCAGTCTCTGTATTTGGAACAGTCCCTGCACACCCTAAAAGAAGGGCTTGAGCACATGGACTTTAATCGCGACGAAAGCCTAGAAACCGACCGCGAAAAAGCAGCGTGGCCCGCCGACCTGCCTGAGCTGAAAGACCTGTGGCGCAAGCGCCTGAAAGATGAAGTGCTGCGCCTTAAGCTGGCCGGCAAGCAAGACCAAGCCATCAGCGAGCTGCTGACTAAACGCTACCGCAACCAGCTTAAGCGCCTGCAACAAATTCGCAGCGAAGATGTATTCCAGACCTATATCAACGCCTTCACCCAAACCTATGACCCGCACACCAGTTATCTATCCCCAGAAAACGCGGAAAACTTCGACATCAACATGAGCTTGTCGTTGGAAGGCATTGGTGCCGTGCTGCAAAACGACAACGAGCACGTCAAGATTGTGCGCTTAGTACCCGCCGGCCCTGCCGACAAAAGCAAACTGCTGGCTCCGGCTGATAAAATCATTGCCGTCGGCCAAGGCAGCAAAGAGCTGGTCGATGTGATCGGCTGGCGTCTGGACGAAGTGGTCAAACTGATCCGTGGCCCCAAGGGCACCCAAGTTCGTCTGGAGATCATTCCTGCCAGCAACGCGCCCAATGATCCGACCAGCAAGGTGGTCAGCCTGACCCGTGAGGCGGTCAAGCTGGAAGAACAGGCCGCCAAAAAATCCATCTTGGAACTGGAACAGAACGGCCACACGGCGCGTATCGGCGTGATCGAAATCCCCACCTTTTACATCGACTTCAAAGCCTACCGCGCCGGCAAACCGGATTACAAAAGCACCACCCGCGACGTCAAGCGCCTGATCGCTGAACTGCAAAAAGAAAAAATCGAAGGCATTGTCATCGACCTGCGCAACAACGGTGGCGGCTCACTGCAGGAAGCCACCGAGCTGACCAGCCTGTTCATCGACAAAGGCCCTACCGTTCTGGTGCGCAACAGCAATGGCCGTGTCGATGTGCTGGCCGATGACGAGGCCAACGGCCCCTTTTACCGTGGCCCGGTTGCCGTGCTGGTCAACCGCCTGTCTGCCTCTGCCTCAGAAATTTTTGCCGGCGCTATGCAGGACTACCACCGCGCCCTGGTAATCGGTGGCCAAACATTCGGCAAGGGCACCGTTCAAAGCATTCAGCCGCTCAACCACGGCGAGCTCAAACTCACCCTAGCCAAGTTTTACCGAGTTTCAGGACAAAGCACCCAGCACCAAGGGGTCATTCCCGACATCAGCTACCCGGCGCTGGTTGATACCGAGCAAATTGGTGAAAGCGCCCTGCCGGAAGCCATGCCATGGGACAGCATCAAGCCGGCTATCAGCGTGCGTAAAGACCCGTTCAAACCTTATCTGGCTGAACTGCAGGCGCGACACGACAGCCGTACCCAGCAAGACCCCGACTTCATCTACAGCCGCGAACGTCTGGCACTGGTACGCAAGCTACTACAGGAAACCCGCGTCAGCCTCAAAGAAAGCACGCGCCGCGCCGAGCAAGCGCGCATTGACCAACTGCAGCTGCAACTGGAAAACCGCCTACGTACTGCCAAAGGCGAAGAACCCTTGAAAGCTCTCAAGGAAGACGATGACGAGAGCCTGCTGACCCACAGCGAAAACGACGCGGACAGCAAACCCGAAGATGACGCTTACCTGAAAGAAACCGCCCACATCCTGATCGACTGGCTCAACCTCAATCCAGTGGCCCGCAATCCCTAGAACGCTCGCTCTGTCCACTGCCAAGGCATGCTCAGTGCCCTGGCCACCTGTTGCAGCTGTGCCGCATCGACTGGCAGCTGCAGACAGGTTGAGGTCATCTCCCGTCGCACCGGATACTGTTTGCGTAAGCGGTCAAACGCCGCTGCACGCGCTTGCGCTTGTAGCCCCAGCGTAGCCCGCAAGGCCGCATCATCGGCCAACGGGTCATAAAACAGCACAGACAAACGACCCAACAACTGCTCTGCGGTCACCCCCTGTCCCACACCCAAGTGAGTAATTTCAGCTGCCGGATAACGCACACCGCTCCCTGCCGCCAAGGCAAAGTGACGGCAAAATGCCTGATAAATCATTTCGGTGCCGCGAATTTTGCCATCCAAGCTATAACCGGCGATATGCGGCGTTACCAGCTCGCACCGCGCCGCTAACCTTGGCTCGACCACCGGCTCGTGCTCCCAAACATCCAGCACCACGGCCAGATCGTCACGTTCCTGCAAAACGGCTAGCAAGGCCACGTTGTCGATCACTGGCCCGCGACCGGCATTGATCAGCCAGCAACCCTGCCGCAGCCGGCGTAACCGGTGTACATCCATTAAATGACGGGTTGGCCAGTCACCCGCCGTGGTCAGTGGTGTATGCAAACAAATCACGTCACAGCGCTCGATCAGCTCATCCAACCCGACAAAGCTCTGATCAGGCGCAGCCTCTACACCAGGGGCAGCGCCACCGGCCGCACGCGGCGGGTCACAGAGCAGCACCTGCCAACCCAGCCCTTGCAGCAGGCTGGCCAACCGCTGCCCCACCTCGCCCACACCCACAATGCCATAACAACGCTGCGCAAGGCTGGCAGCACGGCGCACCGACAGCAGCCGTAATGCCGCCAGCACATACTCGGTTACCGAACGCGCATTGCAACCCGGCGCATTCGTCCAAGCAATGCCCTGCCCGTCCAGCCAGTGCGTATCCAGATGATCAATGCCAATGGTGCACGTGCCAACAAAGGCCACCCGGCTACCTGCCAGCAACTGCGCATCCACCTGGGTGATCGAGCGCACAATCAATGCATCTGCATCACGCACATCCTCTGCTCGCAAACTACGCCCTGGCAAGCGAATCAGCTCACCATGGCTGGAAAAGGCTTGCGCCTGTGGTACGTTTTCATCCACTACGATCCGCATTAAAACCTCCTTGCCAAAAACAAAAAAACTGCGCATTGCCAAAGACAAAGCGCAGCTTGGTGACGCAACCTATACTTATTTAGCCTGATAAATAATCCCCGGACTACACTGCACCATGCTGTACAGTTCCGGCAGACCGTTAAGCGCCTCGGACGCTCCCAAAAACAAGTAACCGCCTGGCTTCAGCGTGGCATGAATGCGGCGCAAAATATCCTTTTTCACTTCAGCTGAGAAATAAATCAGTACGTTACGGCAAAAAACCACATCAAACTTGCCCAGCAAGGTATAGCTTTCCAGCAAATTAAGCTGACGAAATTCAATCCGCTGACGCACCGGCAATTTAAGCCGCCAGCGCCCGCCCTCAAGTTTTTCAAAGTAGCGCTGCTGGCGCTCAATCGACAAGCCGCGCCCCATGGACAGCGCATCGTACTCACCTAACCTGCAGGCCTCCAGCATACTGGCCGACAAATCGGTCGCCAAAATTTGTACGCCGCCTCGCAACTGCCCTGGATTGGTACGCTCATACTCATCCAGCATCATGGACAACGAGTAAGGCTCTTGGCCGGATGAGCTAGCTGCCGACCAGATGCGCAATCGCTGATTGGGATATTTTTGTGTAAGCTCGGGCAACACCTTGTTTTTCATCACTTCAAACGGATAGGTGTCACGAAACCACAGGGTTTCGTTAGTGGTCATCGCATCGATAACCTGCTGATACAAACCACTACGCGGCTGCGACTGCATACGCCGCACCAGCTCGGCCAGCGACTGCAGGCGCTCGTTTTCCATAATTTTTCTGAGCCTACTGGTGACCAAGTACTGCTTGTTGTCGCCCAGCAAAATACCCGACTGCTTCTCTAGGTAGTCGCGAAACAACTCGAAATCCAGATTAGTCACTGACACAGCATGCGCCTTTTAGAAGAATGATACGTTTCTAAGTATAGATCATTTGCTGGCATTTTAATGCTTTAAATGCTCCAGAGGCAGCCTACTGCAATGAACGCAGGCGACCGATAACCTTGCCCGCCAGTTCGTTGGGCTTGAACTTGGCCAGAAATTCGTTGGCCCCCACCTTCTCTACCATGGCCTGGTTAAACACGCCCGACAGCGAGGTGTGCAGCATGACATACATATCTTTGAGCACCGGATGGCTGCGTATTTCTGCGGTCAGGGTATAGCCGTCCATTTCTGGCATTTCAATATCCGAAATCAACATGACAAACTCATCAGCCGGATTACGCCCTTCCTGCAGCATAGTGTGTAGGTATTCATAGGCTGCACGCCCGTCGTTGAGAACGACCAGCTCGACACCTATTTCAGTCAGCACACGGCTTAACTGCTTGCGCGCCACCGAAGAATCATCAACGATCATGATCTTGCGACCGCTGGCTCCCTCACGCACGCCGGAGTCAATAACACCGTCATCCACCCGCTCGTCACCGGGCACAACTTCGGCAAACACCTTCTCCACATCAATAATTTCGACCAACTGCTCGTCAACCCGCGTAACCGCTGTTAGGTAGTGATCATGGCCGCTGCCCACCGGAGGCGGCAGCACGGCCTCCCAGTTCAGGTTGACAATACGCTCCACACCACTCACCAAAAAACCCTGCACCCGGGTGTTGTATTCGGTAATAATGACAAAACTGTGCTTAAGATCCGCCCGCTCGCGCCGCCCAGTGGCCAGCGCCAGATCAATAATGGGCACCGTTGTACCGCGCACCGATGCCACACCGCGAACCACCGCGCTAGCATGCGGCAAGGCGGTGAGCGGCGGACAGGGCAGCACTTCACGTACCTTAAACACGTTAATACCATACAGCTGTGAACCGGACAGTCGAAACAGCAACAATTCAAGGCGGTTTTGACCAACAAGCTGCGTTCGCTGGTTTACCGAATCCAAAACACTAGCCATACATGCTCCTCAACCCTATCTGATGTTCACGCCAGAAACCACGCGCCATGCAACGCACTGAAGGCCCTGTGTTACCCTACCGTACAATCTGCAAACGTCTGACCTAAAGCAGACGCCCAAACAAACCTACATTTATGGAGGCCATGATGACAGCACCGCGATTCTTACGCCACCCTGGCCTGCACTTAATCATCCTGAGTCTGCTGTCCGGCATTCTGCTCGCCCCTGCAGCGCGGGCAGCCGCCTACACCAGCATCGACGAGATTATCGACACCGCCGACCTGTTTCTTGAGCAACACGTCCAAGACTACTTAAGCACAAGCCAGATTGCTGGCCGGCATCAAATCAAGATCGGCCGGCTGGACAACCGTCTGCGCATGAAATCCTGCTCCGAGCCGCTGCAAGCAAGCCTAGAAAACACGGAAGTCCCCATCGGGCGCCTGAGCGTGCGCGTGCGCTGCACTGGCACCACGCCCTGGGCACTGTATGTGCCAGCACATATCAGCCTGCACAGGGATATTGTGGTCACACGCCACCCGATTAAACGCAACACTGTACTGCAGGCGACTGACCTGATGCTGGCCGAGCGCGACATCAGCACCCTCACGCAAGGATACCTGCTGGATATCAGCCAAGCCGCCGGCACCCTTAGCGCCCGCGCCTTACCGGCCAACCAGCCTGTGCTTTCCAGCATGATCCGCATCCCGCCCACCATCAAACGCGGTGACCAGGTCACCATCAGCGCCAACAGCGGCCCCATCAGTGTGCGCATGCCCGGCGAAGCCCTCAGTGACGGCACCACTGGCCAGCAAATTAAGGTACGCAATATACGCTCGCAGCGTATCATTCAAGCCATCGTCACCGGCCCCGGCCAAGTCGACGCTCTCATGTAACACCGCCGGCACGCCTGCGCCAACTGCTGCACACCAGTCTTGTATTCCCGCTAAAGTTTACCTGCCAAGCGCCGATACACCGCGCAAGTCAGATACATAAAGCGCCGCCGTCCACACACCTGCCCGTGATCTGCGGCCGCGCTCATAGCGGAGAACTACAATGGCCATTCAATTTAATCGACCTGGTGACACCCAGCCGCCCAGCGGCCATGTGAGTGCCAACCAGGCATCCAGCAACAAGATTGCTGGCAACACGCTCCAGCCGCCTCCTACATCAGCCAGCTCCCTTCAGGGTGAGGCCGTACACCTCAGCAGCGACGCGCTGCGTCTGCAGGGCGTGGCAGAAAAACTGGCCGCCACTGCCGAGCCGGTTGACCTAGAAAAAGTGGCAGCCATCCGTCAAGCCATTGCAGAAGGCCAGTACAGTGTTGACAGCACTGCTGTTGCCGATAAGATAACGGCTCTTGAAGCCCGTTTTTAATCTGCGTACACCATGGCCGACACTGAACTGTTAAACCTTATCGAAACAGATATTGATACCTGCAGGCAGCTGCTGGAAACCCTTGATTTGGAGTTCGCTGCCCTTGGCGAACGCCAAATCGAACAGTTGCAGCTGCTATTGCAGAGCAAACAACCCCTTCTCGAAAGCCTGGCGCACAATGCCAACCGGCGCACCAACATTCTGCGTGAGCACGGTCATGCGGCCAGTGCTGAAGGCTTTGCCGCCTTCACCGCCAACTCCGCCCTTGCACCGCGTCTGACCGAGCAACACCAGCAACTGGCCAGCCTGATGGAAGCCTGCCAAACAGCCAACATTCGCAACGGCCGCCTGATCCGCACCAACCAGGTGGGCGTTGATAGTGCACTAAATATCCTGCGCGGCAATGACGGCCCCGCCCTTTACGATCGTTCCGGCAGCACGACCAGCAGTGGCTCACACCGAACCTACACCCGCGCCTGATCCGCGCCCACATTCAACTGTCCGGGAAACCTATACATGTCCGGTTTTTTCGGGGACTCCAGCGGCCCCCAGCCACCCAGAATTTTGCGCGCTCCCTTGGAGCAACTGGGTATTTTTAATCAGCTGGCCCAGCAGAACATTCCGCTCACCCTGATTTTCCAAGGCCAAGGCCAGCGCTTTCTGACCTACATCAGCGACACCGCGCGCGAGCAGGGCAAACTAGCCTTGGACGAACTGGTTCCCGCCGAAGGGCAGCGCTTTCTTGTGCGTGGCGACGCCTTTCGCGTTGATGCTCATTTGGATGGCGTACATATTTACTGGAAGTCCCATACCGCGCCCGAAATGGGGTTGGTAGGTGGGCATACCGCCGCTTGGTTTAACCTGCCGGACGAGCTGTACTATCACCAAAAACGCAGCGCATTCCGCGCGCCTACCTTACCTGGCGAACCGATTAGCATCCTACTCAGCGGCCATGCCAGCACGCCTACACTGGAAGCCAAAATCTTAGACCTGTCCGCCACCGGCTGCAGAGTGCGCATCGAACAACAGGAAACCGGTCTGAATGCCGGCGACGCCCTTGCCAACTCAACACTGATGCTGCCTGACGGTAGACTGCCGCTGGTTGCCGAGGTACGTCACTGCAAAACACATGACAGCCTGCCCTATAGCATCGCCGGATTACGCTTCATCAACCTAGACGGCATGGCCCAGCGCACCATCGACCGCTACGTCAACCAACTCCAGCGCGAGGCGCGCCGCAGGCAAGAAGGCGATTTGTTCTAAGCCTAAACACCAAATCACTGCCGCGCTTGTCGCGGCATTTTTGCTAGCAACGTACAGCCCGCTATAATCGTTAGGCACAAAAAAACCGGATCATAAGATCCGGTTTTTTATTTGGTGGAGCTATGCGGGATCGAACCGCAGACCTCCTGCATGCCATGCAGGCGCTCTCCCAGCTGAGCTATAGCCCCAAATATGGCGTCCCCTAGGGGACTCGAACCCCTGTTACCGCCGTGAAAGGGCGGTGTCCTAGGCCACTAGACGAAGGGGACGCTGATACCCTTCTGTTCAGGCAAAACCTGATGTGTACGAGTTTGGTGGAGCTATGCGGGATCGAACCGCAGACCTCCTGCATGCCATGCAGGCGCTCTCCCAGCTGAGCTATAGCCCCAACTCGTCAGGACGGGGCGCATAATAAGCACCAACACGTCCCGTGTCAACTGCCCCGCACAAATAAACCATCAAACCCCGTACAGACCGGCATAGACACCTTTTTCCGCCAGCAGACTCTGATGGTCGCCCTCTTCTACCAACCTACCATCGGCCAGCACCAGCACGCGATCGGCTTGGCGCACCGCGCTCAATCTATGCGCAATAATCAACGTAGTACGGTTATGCAAAAATGCCTGCAAAGCATCGTGCACAGCTTGCTCGGTATGGCTGTCCAGTGCAGACGTAGCCTCATCCAAAATAACCACTGCTGGGTTGGCCAGCACCATGCGCGCAATCGCCAGTCGCTGCCGCTGCCCGCCTGACAGGCGCACGCCGGCACGCCCCACCCGCGTATCCAGCCCTTCAGGCAATTCGTGCACATAGTCTGCCAGTTGCGCCACCTCCAGCGCCTGCCAGCAAGCTGCGTCACTATCATTGCGACCCAGCAAGATATTTTCCCGAATGCTGGCATTAAACAGCGCCGGACTTTGCAGCACCACCGCCAGATTTTCGCGCACTCTGTGCAGTCCAATGCGCTCCAGCGCAACGCCGTTATACAAAATTTGGCCGTCAGCTGGGCAATACAGCCCCAACAGCACCTGCACCAGCGTGCTCTTGCCACCACCGCTAACCCCCACCAGAGCAACCTTTTCGCCGGCCGCGATGGTAAAACTCAAACCACGCAAAACGGGCTCATCGCGGTAGGCAAAGGCCAGATCGCGCACCTGTACCTCCACACCCTCACCTGCAACAAAAGGATTGTCCTGCTCTGGCCAGTCCTGCTCGTCCTTGCGCTGCAGCAGCTGGTTAAGGCGCTGCATGGCTCCATTGGCACCGTAAAACGCATATTGCAGATTAAGCAATTGCTCAACTGGGCCTATCATGAACCAGAGGTAACTAAACACCGCCAGCATTTGACCAATCGACAAATCGGAAAACAGCACCGTTAGCATGGCCACCGCGCGAAACACATCAATGCCAAACTGAAACATCAGTCCGCTGGCACGCATGGATGCCTCGGTTTTCCATTTGCTGGCAATGGCAAAGTCGCGCGCCTCGGCAGCGCGTTGGCGCAGGCGGCCAAAGAAGTAGCTCTGATGGCCACCTGCACGCACTTCATGGATGGCGTCTAGGGTTTCAGTTAATGCTTGGGTAAAGCGGGCAGTGCTGTCATTTTCCTGTTTTTTTAGATGCTTAATGCGCTTGCCCAATTTAACGGTGGCCAGCACCACCACCGGATTCAGCAGCAAAATCAACAGTGCCAACTGCCAGTGCATCCACAGCAAAATGGCTGCGGTACCGCACAGGGTCAGCAAAGCCACCAGAAAGCGGCTCAGGGTTTCGCCAATAAAAGCATCCAGCGTGTCAAGGTCAGTAATCAAATGGGCCGCCACCGAACCGCTGCCCAAGCTCTCATACTCGGCCATCGCAATACGCTCTAGCCGGCCTAGCAGTAGCAAGCGCAACTGGAACACAATGCCCTTGGCCAGACCGGTAAACAGCCGTCCCTGTAACACATTGAACAGCAACGAACTGCTGCGCAGCATCAGGCTGACCAGTAGCAAGCAGCCAATAAAACCAGCAGGAACCTGCCAAGCAACCGGCAAAATCTCGCTCAGAAATGGGATGGCGCGGCCCGGCTGCCCCAGCAGCATTTCATCCACCAGCAAAGGCAACAACAGTGGAATAGGCACACTGGCCAGCGTTGCTAGGACAGCCAACAGGTTGGCCAGCACAATGTTGCGCTTGTGCTGCAGCGCCAGCCGGCGAATCAGTGCCCAGCTGAGCTGCCTATCAGCTGGCTCAGACATGGGATGGCCCTGCGCTGTGCAAGGCATCCAGCAAGGGTAAGTCTTCGGGGCGGGTAACCTTGATATTGTCACTGCGCCCCTCAATCAGGCGGGGGGCGTGACCGGCCCATTCCATGGCCGAGGCTTCGTCAGTCACCGCAACGCCCTGTTGCAATGCTGCTTGCAGGGCCGTCTGCAATGCGTGCAGGCGAAACATCTGCGGCGTCAGGGCATGCCAGATCTGCTCGCGCGGCAGCGTGCTCTGGCTGCGCCCCTGCCCATCCGCCAGTTTCAGAGTATCGCGCGCGGGACAAGCCAGCAGACCACCCACGGGATCATCCTGCAGGCTGTCGAGCAATAACTGCAAATCGTCCTGCCTTAACAAAGGCCGCGCCGCATCATGCACCAGCACCCAGTCATCTGCCGCCGCGCCAAGCGACGGCAAGGCGCGTAATCCGGCCAATACCGAATCGGCGCGTTCCGCCCCACCGGCCACCGGTAAAATCCGTGCGTCCTGCGCCAGCGCGGTCTGTGGCCACCCGTTATCATCCGCTGCCAGCGGCAAAACAATCCGTTGCAACTGTGGATGATCCAGAAAAACAGCCAGTGTATGTTCAAGGATGCTTTTACCGGCCACCTGCAAGTACTGTTTGGGCCGCGTGGCCTGCATGCGTGCGCCAATACCTGCAGCCGGAACAATCAGCCAGAATTTCATGGTTACTCCATCAGCAAGTACAGGGTTTCGCCCTGTTTGAGCATGCCCAGCTCATGGCGGGCACGTTCTTCGACTGTTTCCATACCCTGTTTAAGCTCCATGACCTCGGCCTCCATAACGCGGTTACGCTCCTGCAAGCGCTCATTTTCGGCACGCTGCTCAGCGATTTGCGCCTTGAGGCGGCCGATATCGGCCATGCCACCCTCGCCCAGCCACAGCCGGTACTGCAGACCCGACAGCAGCAACACAAGAATAATCAGAACAATCAACGACGGCTTGTGCATGATGATCCAGCCAATGACAAAAAGGGCAGCACAGCGGCTGCCCTTTAGCGGTTAAGCGTTATTACCGAAATCAGCCACGAAACTCGGCACGACCCTTGTAGGGAGCCTTGCTGCCCAGCTGCTCTTCGATGCGCAGCAACTGGTTGTACTTGGCCACGCGGTCGGAGCGGCACAGCGAGCCGGTCTTGATTTGACCAGCAGCGGTACCCACAGCTAGATCAGCAATGGTGGCATCTTCGGTTTCGCCGGAGCGGTGGGAAATCACCGCAGTGAAGCCGGCCGCCTTGGCCATCTGAATGGCTTCCAGGGTTTCGGTCAGCGAGCCGATCTGGTTGAACTTAATCAGGATGGAGTTGCCGATTTTCTCGTCGATGCCACGCTTGAGGATCTTGGTGTTGGTTACAAACAGGTCGTCACCGACCAGCTGTACCTTTTCGCCAATCTTGTCGGTCAGAATTTTCCAGCCGGCCCAGTCGGACTCGTCCATGCCGTCTTCAATGGAGATGATGGGATAACGCTGGGTCAGGCCGGTCAGGTAGTCGGCAAAACCGGCGGCGTCAAACTGTTTGCCTTCGCCGGCCAGATCGTACTTGCCGTCCTTGTGGAACTCGGTGGCAGCGCAGTCCAGCGCCAGAGTGACATCTTCGCCCAGTGTGTAACCAGCGTTGGCGACGGCTTCGGCAATGGCGGCCAGCGCGGCTTCGTTGGACTCAAGGTTGGGGGCAAAGCCGCCCTCGTCACCCACAGCGGTGTTCAGGCCACGCTGTTGCAGAACTGCTTTGAGGTGGTGGAAAATTTCCGCACCCATGCGCAGGGCATCGGAAAAAGTTTTCGCGCCCACCGGCTGCACCATAACTCTTGAATATCGACGTTGTTGTCGGCGTGTTCGCCACCGTTGATGATATTCATCATCGGCACCGGCATGGAGTACACGCCAGGCGTGCCGTTCAGGTCGGCTATGTGTGCGTACAGCGGCACGCCTTTGGCCTGAGCGGCAGCTTTAGCAGCAGCCAGAGAGACAGCCAGAATGGCGTTGGCACCTAGCTTTTCTTTGTTCTCGGTACCGTCCAGTTCAATCATGATGCGATCCAGCTCTTGCTGGGCGGTGGCGTCTTTGCCCAGCAGGGCGTCACGAATCGGGCCGTTGACGTTGGCGACTGCCTTGAGCACGCCCTTGCCCAAATAACGGGACTTGTCGCCGTCACGCAGCTCCAGCGCTTCGCGCGAGCCGG
The DNA here is from genome assembly GCA_018384595.1 of Thiopseudomonas sp. Taxonomy (GTDB): domain Bacteria; phylum Pseudomonadota; class Gammaproteobacteria; order Pseudomonadales; family Pseudomonadaceae; genus Thiopseudomonas. Next base: position 26,210 of record JAHAYO010000084.1, on the reverse strand, counting down.
TAGAGGCACCAGATGGCGCGCAGGCGCTGCCAACAATGCCGTTATCCAGAATTACATCGGCTTCCACAGTAGGGTTGCCGCGCGAGTCCAGAACTTCACGTCCTTTGATATCTACAATCTTTGCCATGGCTTGGGGTACTCCAGCGTAAGTAAAGTTAAGCAGTTTCTATGGTGGGAAAACTTTTGATCAAGTCATCCAGCTGTTTCAGCTGGGTTAAAAAGGGTTGGAGCTTGTCCAAGCGCAGCGCGCAGGGACCATCACATTTGGCGTTGTCCGGATCGGGGTGGGCTTCCAAAAACAGACCGGCCAGCCCCTGACTGATGCCGGCCTTGGCCAGATCTGTAACCTGAGCACGGCGGCCACCGGCAGAATCGGCACGGCCACCTGGCATCTGCAAGGAATGGGTAACATCAAAAAATACTGGGTAGTTGAACTGCTTCATAATGCCAAAGCCGAGCATGTCCACCACCAGATTGTTGTAACCAAAGGAGCTGCCGCGCTCGCACAGGATCAGCTGCTCGTTGCCGGCTTCTTCGCACTTGGTCAGGATGTGGCGCATCTCTTGCGGCGCAAGAAACTGGGCTTTTTTGATGTTAATCACAGCGCCAGTTTGCGCCATGGCCACCACCAGATCAGTCTGGCGTGACAAAAATGCCGGCAACTGAATGATATCGCACACCTCGGCCACCGGTTGCGCCTGATATGGCTCGTGCACATCTGTCAGCACCGGCACCTTGAAGGTGCTTTTGATTTCCTGAAAGATTTTCAGGCCTTCATCCAGACCCGGGCCACGAAATGAGTTAATGGACGAACGGTTGGCCTTGTCGAAGCTGGCCTTGAACACATAGGGAATGCCGAGTTTTTCGGTGACGCGAACATATTCTTCACAGGCCTGCATGGCCAGGTCGCGCGATTCCAGCACATTGATGCCGCCAAACAGCACCATTGGCTTGTCGTTGGCGATCTCGATATTGCCAACACGAATGATTTTCTGAGTCACTGCTTATCTTCCTTAAACTTAAGCGCAGCCTGCACAAAACTGCTAAACAGCGGATGACCATCACGCGGGGTGGAGGTAAATTCCGGGTGGAACTGACAGGCCACAAACCACGGATGATCGGCAATTTCTACCGCCTCAACCAACTGCTCATCCTCTGACCAAGAGGTTACCTGCAGACCTGCCTGTTGCAGCGGTTCTAGCAGGCTGGTATTGACCTCGTAGCGATGGCGGTGGCGCTCTTCAATCTCGGTGACGCCATAGCTTTGCGCCAGCTTGCTGCCTTCTTGTAGACGGCACAGCTGCGCACCCAAGCGCATACTGGCTGGGCGGCCTTCATCGTCGGCATTGGGTAGGCGCGCCGGCTGGCTTTGCCATTCGTTGATCAGGCCAACCACCGGATAGGCGGTGTCCTTGTCGAATTCGGTGGAGTTGGCGGCGGTCCAGCCCAGCACATTGCGGGCAAACTCGATCACCACCACCTGCATGCCTAGGCAGATGCCTAAGTACGGAATCTTGCGCTCACGGGCAAACTGTACGGTTTTGATTTTGCCTTCCACACCACGCAGGCCAAAGCCGCCCGGTACCAAAATAGCGTCAACATCTTCCAGCACACCGGTGCCGTTGGTTTCGATGTCTTCCGAGTCGATATAACGCAACTTAACGCGGGTATCGCTATGAATACCGGCGTGGCTCATGGCTTCAATCAGGGATTTATAGGCATCCAGCAGTTCCATGTATTTGCCGACCATGGCGATGGTGACTTCTTTTTGCGGATTGAGCTTGGCTTCAATCACGCGATCCCACTCGCTTAGATCAGCGGTGTCCGCCTCCATACCGAAGCGCTCCAGCACATAGTCATCTACGCCTTGAGCGTGCAAGATGCCGGGGATTTTGTAGATGGTATCCACGTCCTGCAGGCTGACCACCGCGCGCTCTTCAACATTGGTAAACAAAGCGATTTTACGGCGCGAGCCCAGATCAATGGCCACTTCGGAGCGGCATACCAGAATATCGGGCTGCAGGCCGATGGAGCGCAGCTCTTTAACCGAGTGCTGGGTAGGTTTGGTTTTGGTTTCGCCGGCAGTAGCAATGTAGGGCACCAACGTCAAGTGCATCAGCATGGCGCGTTTAGCGCCCACTTCGACCCGCAACTGGCGGATGGCTTCAAGAAACGGCTGAGATTCGATATCGCCGACCGTGCCGCCAATTTCGATGATAGCAATGTCGGCGTCGCCGGCACCCTTGATGACGCGGCGCTTGATTTCGTCGGTGATGTGCGGAATCACCTGAATGGTGGCACCTAAATAATCGCCACGGCGCTCGCGGCGCAGCACTTCTTCGTAGACCTTGCCGGTGGTAAAGCTGTTATTGCGGGTCATGCGGGTGCGGATAAAGCGCTCGTAATGGCCCAAATCAAGGTCAGTTTCGGCACCATCGTGGGTCACAAAGACTTCACCATGCTGGAAGGGGCTCATGTTGCCCGGATCCACGTTGATGTAGGGGTCGAGCTTCATCATGGTGATTTTGAGGCCGCGCGCTTCAAGGATGGCGGCTAGGGAGGCAGCGGCGATGCCTTTGCCCAATGAAGAAACCACACCGCCGGTGACGAAGAGATAGCGCGTCATAGAAAACCCTGGATATGTAATGCAGGCGGCAGTCCGCCCAGAAAATTTACGTGCCTGCACTGTAACCAACGGTTACAGCTACCCCAAACAAGCATCCAGGGCCAGCCACTTAAGACGGGTCGCTAGTTTACGCGAAAGGTGTGGTTGACTCAATTCAAAGATCAGTGAAGCCGCTGGCAAAAACGGCACGCAGGGCTGACGTGCCGTTTGCGCACCTTTAAGCATCCAGTGCGGCGGCGTCGGGAACCACAGTGGCAAAAAAGTCCGCCAGTGCGGCCAGTTCTTGCCGGTGCAACAGGTCTGCGTCGTCAGCACCGGGTAGTGGCCGTGTGGCACAGGCGGCGGCCACGACCGTGCTCTGATAACCCAAGTCTTTGGCGGCGCGCACAGTTGCACTCACGCACATGTGCGTCATATACCCGCATACAATCAACGCCTTGCGACCGGTATCATCCACCGCTTGCTGCAGCCTGCTACCGGCAAATGCATTCGGCAGCGGCTTGTCGATCACTGTTTCGCCCGCCAGCGGCGTGAGTTCGGTAAAAATCTGGCCACGTTCGCCTTCTGGGTCAAACAAATAGCCGGGCACGCCAATATGGCGCACATGAATCACCGGCGTGCGACTGGCCCGCGCCTTTTCTAACAGCTGCAAAATCTGTACGGCGGCCGGCTCAACACCGGGCAGTTTCATATCGCCCATGCGGTATTCATTCTGGGCATCAATAATCACTAAAACGGCATCGTTCCAAGCAGCAGGTGGGTGTGCGCTTGCGGTCAGGTCAAACAGGGTGGGCAGGCTCATGGGGTATTTCCTTTGAAGGGTGGGAGACTCATTCTGGAAAAGCCGGCCAGTGCCAGCAAGCCTTAGGCTACCAAAGCCAGCGTGGACGCTACCAAAGTCGGCGTCAGCTCGGTGGCAACCAAGCAACTTCCAGCCCTACCGCCTCTTTTGCCCTGAGCGCGGGCAGGCCCGCCACCGCCACCAGTTGCTCGCCCGCAAACAGTAACGGCACGCGGTTACGCACAAAAACCGGCACGCCCTGCTCTTGCAACAACCGCTTGAGGTCACGCCTGCCGCGTCCCAGTAGCTGCAGCTGTTCCCCGCCCGTGCGGTAGGCCACCCTCAGCGGCTCGCAGGCCAAACCGCTCACCCGCAACAGGCCGTTATCGGGTAAGCGGTAGTCGCCATTGGCCACCTGTGCCAACGCTGGGGCGGGCGGCGACTGCAGCCAGTGTGACGCCAGCCAGTACAGCCGTTGGCCATGACGTACCAATGCGCCGTTCTGCAGCTGCCAAAGTGGCTGTGCATCAGTACCCGCTTGCAAGAGCGCCAACCAACCAGCCCAATGGGCGCTGTCGGGTAACAGGGTTTTGTCGCGCAACCAGTAGCGCAACAGATTGCGCTGTCGTGCAGCAGACAGCGGGCGAATGCCGTTCAGGTCTAGGCATTCGAGCGGCAGCCAGTCTGGCTGTGGTGAACTGCGCACCTGTTGCAGATCAAGCACTGCCAGCTCATCCAACAGGCCCTGTGCTTCGCGCATGTGCCCTGTGGTGCGCAGCCACACGCTATCCAAACGCGGCCAGCGTTGACGCAGCAGCGGCAGCACACGATTACGCAAAAAGTTGCGGTCAAATTCGTCGCTGGCATTACTGGGATCATCCACCCAACTCAGTCCAGCCTGACAGGCATAGCGTTCAAGGTCCCTGCGCGCAACCGCCAGCAAAGGCCGCACCAACAGTCCCGGCCCCAACGGGCGACTGGCCGGCATCGCCTGCAGTCCCAATACGCCGCTGCCACGCAGCAAGCGCAACAACAGGGTTTCGCTCTGGTCATCCGCATGCTGGGCCACCAGCAGCCGTTCGTCCGGCAGCAATAGATTAGCCAGCGCCGCATAGCGCGCCTGACGGGCCGCCCGCTCAGTGCTGGCGTGTGTATCAACCTGCACGCGGATCACCTGCAGCGGCACGTCCAGTTGCGCGCATAGTGCCTGGCAATGCTGCGGCCAGCTCTCTGCCACCGCCTGCAAGCCATGGTGAACATGCACCGCCCGCAGCGGCGGACAGGCGTATTGCTGGCGTAGGGCGGCCAGCGCGTGCAGCAGCACACTGGAGTCCAGCCCGCCCGACAGTGCCACACACCAGCCACGCGCACCGGTATGCGGCTGCAGTTGCTGCTGTAAGGTTTCAATAAGGGTCTTCATGGCATAAAAAAGCCGCCGCTTTCCCTGCGGATTGCGGCGGCCCTTCAAGGATGCGCGAGCTTATCAGCTGCCACTGATACCGAAACTCATCAGCTTGGCATAGCGCTGTTCTAGCAGTTCTGCGTCATCCAGTCCGGTTAGCTCGGCCAGTTGGATACTCAGGGTTTTGCGGATATTGGCTGCCATTTCTGCCTGATCACGGTGAGCGCCGCCCAACGGCTCTTCGATCACTTCATCCACAATGCCCAGCCCCTGCAGGCGGTCGGCGGTGATGCCCATGGCTTCGGCAGCTTCCGGCGCTTTGTCGGCGCTACGCCACAGGATGGACGCGCACCCTTCGGGTGAAATCACCGCGTAGGTGGAGTATTGCAGCATGTTAAGGCGGTCACACACGCCAATGGCCAATGCGCCGCCCGAGCCGCCTTCACCAATGACGGTGGCGATGATCGGGGTTTTCAGGCGCGACATCACACGCAGGTTCCAAGCAATGGCCTCACTCTGGCCGCGTTCTTCGGCATCAATGCCGGGGTAAGCACCGGGGGTGTCGATAAAGGTCAGGATCGGCAGCTTAAAACGTTCGGCCATTTCCATCAGGCGGCACGCCTTGCGGTAGCCTTCGGGGCGCGGCATACCGAAGTTGCGGCGCACTTTTTCGCGCACTTCACGGCCTTTCTGGTGGCCGATGACCATTACCGGAACACCCTCAAAGCGCGCAATACCGCCGACAATGGCCGCATCATCGGAGAAATGACGGTCGCCATGCAGCTCTTCAAATTCGGTAAACAGGTATTCAATGTAGTCCAGCGTATAGGGACGCTGCGGGTGGCGGGCCATGCGAGCGACTTGCCAGCTGTCCAGATCGGAAAAAATGGTTTTGGTCAGGGTTTTGTTTTTTTCCTGCAGGCGGGCAATTTCATCACTGATGTTGAGCGAGTTGTCACTGCCCACTCGGCTCAGTTCGTCAATCTTGGCCTGCAGATCCGCGATGGGTTGTTCAAAATCGAGAAAGTTTGGGTTCATGTGTATATCCAGGTCTCTGTGTGTCCCCGCACTACCGGGGCCGAATACATAGCGGAAGCAACTGCACCCGCCCTAAAAATCTCTAGTGATAGTTTAAAAAGACGTTATCGCGCCCAAACAGGTCACGCAGACCCTCGATCAGGCTGTCCGCCGGATCAACCTGCCAGTCGTCTCCCAGTAACAAGACCGCCTGTGCCTGCGCGCCACGGTAGTCAACGCTAACCGGGCAGGCGCCGCGAAATTGCTGCAACAGGCGGCGCATGCACTCTACCCGTTCGGCTGTCAGTGCTGCACCCTCCAGCCGGATGCGCAGGCTTTCGGCCAAACTGGTACGGGCCTCTTCCAGCCCCATCACACGGCGGGCACGGAATCTTAACCCACCGGAGAAGTCGTCATGGCTGACTTCGCCTTCAACTACAACCAAGGTATCAGTCTGCAACAGGCCGTGCGCTTGGTTGAAGGCTTCAGCAAACAGCGATGCCTCTATCCGCCCGGAACGGTCATCCAGGGTAATAAAGCCCATCTTGTCGCCTTTTTTATTGCGCATGACCCGCTGCGCCACAATCAGGCCGGCCACGGTTTGCGCATCGCGGGACGGGCGCAGATCAACGATTTTTTGCCGCGCAAACCGACGTACCTCCTGCTCGTACTCGTCAATCGGGTGGCCGGTCAGGTACAAGCCCAGCGTGTCTTTTTCGCCTTTAAGCCGCTCTTTTAGGGTGAGCGGACGCGCGCTGCGATACTGGGCATACGCATCCTCTTGCGCCTCAGCAAACACGCCGCCAAACAGGTCCATGTTGCCGCTTTCGCGGTCACGCGCCGCTTGGCCGGCTGCCTGCACCGCTTCTTCCATGGCGGCAAACAAAATGGCGCGATTCTGGTCGATACCGGCCTGATAGTCTTTGGGGTCATCAGAAAAACAAGGACCCAAACGGTCCAGCGCCCCGCTGGACACCAGCGCTTCCAGCGTGCGCTTGTTGACCCGCTTTAGATCAACCCGCGCACAAAAATCGAACAGGTCGGCAAAGGGTTCGCCCTGATCACGGGCATTGGTGATGGCTTCTACCGGCCCCTCGCCCACGCCCTTGATGGCCCCCAGCCCATACACCACTTCGCCCTGCGGATTAACGCCAAACTTAAAGCTGGAGTGATTCACATCCGGCGCGACAATGCGCAGCTTCATGTCACGGCATTCTTCAATCAGCGTCACCACCTTGTCGGTGTTGTCCATATCCGCCGACAGTACCGCGGCCATAAACTCGGCTGGGTAGTGTTTTTTCAGCCAAGCCGTCTGATAAGACACCAAACCATAGGCCGCTGAGTGGGACTTGTTAAAGCCATAACCAGCGAACTTTTCTACCAGATCAAAGATGTTGCCCGCCAGATCGGCGCTGATGTTGTTTTTTTTGCAACCATCGACAAACAGCCCGCGCTGCTGGGCCATTTCTTCGGGCTTTTTCTTGCCCATGGCGCGGCGCAGCATGTCGGCACCGCCCAGCGTATAGCCGGCCATCACCTGGGCAATCTGCATCACCTGTTCCTGATACAGGATGATGCCGTAGGTGGGCGCCAGAACTGGCTTGAGGCCCTCGTACTGATAATCAGGATGCGGATAGGCCAGCTCGGCACGGCCATGTTTGCGGTTGATGAAGTCATCCACCATGCCCGACTGCAAGGGGCCAGGGCGAAACAGCGCCACCAAAGCAATCAGGTCTTCCAGACAGTCAGGCTTAAGCTTTTTGATCAGCTCTTTCATGCCGCGTGATTCAAGCTGAAACACCGCCGTGGTTTCGGCCCGCTGCAGCAGCTGGTAGGTCGGCTTGTCGTCCAGCGGAATGAAGTCGATATTGAGCGGCGGCTCGCCACTTTTCGCACGGGTAGCGTTAATAGTTTCCAGCGCCCATTTGATGATGGTCAGGGTGCGCAGGCCCAAGAAGTCAAACTTGACCAGCCCGGCAGATTCCACATCATCCTTGTCGTACTGGGTCACTAGACCGCTGCCATCCTCATCACAGAGGGTGGCAGAAAAATCGGTCAACTTGGTGGGGGCAATCACCACACCACCGGCGTGCTTGCCGGTGCCACGGGTGACGCCTTCCAGCTTGAGCGCCATGTCCCAGATTTCACGGGCGTCGTCGTCGCTGTCGAGCAGCTCTTGGATTTGCGGCTCTTGCTTGATCGCCTCGCCCAGCGTCATGCCGGGCACAAAGGGAATCAGCTTGGACATACGATCCGCCAGGCCATAGGACTTGCCCTGTACCCGCGCCACATCGCGCACCACCGCCTTGGCGGCCATGGTGCCGAAGGTCACAATCTGACTCACCGCCTGGCGGCCATAGGTGTCGGCCACATAGTCGATCACGCTATCGCGCCCGTCCATGCAGAAGTCAACGTCAAAGTCGGGCATCGACACCCGCTCGGGGTTGAGAAAGCGCTCAAACAGCAGGTCGTACTGCAGCGGATCAAGGTCAGTGATTTTCAGTACATAGGCCACCAGCGAGCCGGCACCGGACCCACGGCCCGGGCCGACCGGCACGCCGTTGTTTTTGGCCCACTTGATGAAGTCCATCACGATCAGGAAGTAGCCGGGAAAGCCCATCTGGATAATGATGTCCAGCTCGAACTTGAGCCGATCCAGATACACCTGCTTTTTGCTGGCGTAATCCGGCGTATCCGGCGGCAGCACCACCGCCAGCCGCTCTTCCAGCCCTTCGTGGGAGACCTGACGGAAAAACTCATCCATGGTCATGCCGTCCGGCACCGGAAAGTCCGGCAGGAAGTGCGTGCCCAACTGCACCTCGATATTGCAGCGGCGGGCGATTTCGACGGTGTTGGCCAACGCTTCGGGAATATCGGCGAACAATTCCGCCATTTCATCCGGCGTTTTTAGGTATTGCTGGTCGGAATAAATGCGCGGACGGCGCGGATCATCCAGCACCCGGCCCTCGCCGATGCAGACCCGTGTTTCATGGGCAGCAAAGTCGTCCTGCTTGAGAAAACGCACATCGTTGGTGGCCACCACCGGTACCTGCCGACGCCCAGCCAGCGCCATGGCTGCATGCACATGCTCTTCGTCGTTGATGCGCGACGTTCGCTGCAGTTCGAGGTAAAATCGCCCAGGAAAAGTCTGTAGCCAGAAATCCAGCAGCTGCTCGGCGCGGCTCTGATCGTCATTAAGCAACGCCTTGCCGATCTCGCCTTCGCGCGCGCCACACAGGGCAATCAGCCCATCTGCCGCCTCGGCAATCCAGCCACGCTGCAAAATGGCCAACCCCTGTTGCTGGCCTTCACTCCAGCCACGGGAAATCAACTCGGTCAGGTTGCGGTAACCGGTAGCATCCATCACCAGCAGGGTCATGCGCGACAGCGGGCCGTCCGCTTCTTCGCTGGCCAGCCAGATGTCGGCACCGCACACCGGCTTGATACCGCTGCCACGGGCCGCCTTGTAAAACTTGATCAGCGAAAACAGGTTGCTCTGGTCGGTAATGGCCACCGCCGGCATGCCGCCCGCCTCCAGCGCCTTCATCAGCGGCTTCATGCGAACCAGCCCGTCCACCAGAGAAAATTCACTGTGTACCCGCAGATGGACGAAGGTTGCCGTCATGGAAAAACTTCCTTTACAAAATAAATACAGTTAAATCATGAGCCTGCGGTAACGCAGTGCCGATCAAGCAAAGCCGATTATTTTCACCGGCTCGGCCTGACTGCCTGGCTGTGGCGCGTTAAAAATATGGGGCTTAATTTTGCCCACCACATGCATCTCGCACGGCTTGCAATCAAATTTCAGCGTCAGCACTTCGTTGTCGTGCACCAACTGCATATCGCTGGCGTTGTTGCGCACGCCGGTATAGCCCTTGGCCTGCTTGGGGCACAGGTTGAAGGAAAAACGTAAACAGTGCTTGGTGATCATCACCGGCACCTCGCCGGTTTCCTGATGCGCTTCAAACGCGGCATCAATCAGCTGCACACCGTATTTATGATAAAAAGTGCGCGCTTTTTCATTGTAGACGTTGGCCAAAAACGACAACTGGGTATCGGGATAGACCGGCGGCGGATTGCTGACGGCCTTGCGACTGCCTTTGGGGCGTGCCTGTTCACGCGCTGCATCGAGCAAGGCGATAGCCTCGCGACGCAGCTTTTTCAACGCCGATGCCGGCACAAACAAACCGCTTTGCGCCGTAACTTCAATACTGTCCGCCTGATAAAGCGTAGTGCCCAGCTGGCTAAACAGGTCACGCAACTGCTCGTCCAGCGGCTGCGGTTTGCTGGCAGCGGCAAAGGGGCCGTCCAGCGTGGCGGTGGCGCTGACACCTTCTTCGCTGATTGCGGTGGCATTCAGGCCAAGTGCGTCCAGTGTCAGTTGCCAGCGCAGCCCGACGCGGCGCTCGGCTGAGGTTTTTTGCAGTGCCTGCTGCCAGTTATGGTCGAGGTTGCGGTTGAGCGCATGACCGGCACGCAACTGGCGGATTTCAGCCGGCAGCTCATTGGGCAGCAGCCGATATTGATAGCACGGCTGGCCATCCTGCTCATATTCAGCCAGCAATTGTGCGGTATTTACGCGAAAACCGCTGATCTCACGCTTATAGAGTACGTTAAGGCCATCGCCGTTATTCAAGGGCGTGCTGGTTTGCACCATCAGCTCGTTTTTGCCCACGCTAAGGATTTCCCCAACGGGCAGGCCGATAAACTTGGGCGAATCAAAGGCACCAATGTCGATTTTGCGCTCGGTGACAAAGTAATCCGTGCTGCCACGGTGAAACGTCTGATCGGGGCTGGGCACAAAAAAGTGCTCGGTACGGCCACTGGACGCACGCGCTAATTCGGGCTTTTGCGCCAAAATAGCATCCAGCAACTGGCGGTAATGGGCGGTGATATTTTTCACATAGGCCATGTCTTTGTAGCGGCCTTCAATCTTGAACGAGCGCACACCGGCCTCGACCAGCGCCTGCAAGTTGGCGCTCTGGTCGTTGTCCTTCATCGACAGCAGATGCTTGTCGTAGGCCACCACCCGCCCTTGATTGTCCTTGAGCGTATAGGGCAAACGGCAAGCCTGCGAGCAGTCGCCCCGGTTGGCGCTGCGCCCCGTCTGCGCATGGGAGATATTGCACTGGCCCGAATAGGCCACGCACAGCGCACCATGAATGAAAAACTCGACAGCAGCATCAACTTGGCCGCTAATTTCGCGGATTTGCTGCAAATTAAGCTCACGCGCCAGTACCAGCTGAGAGAAACCGGCCTGCGACAAAAATCTAGCCTTGTCCAATGTGCGAATATCGCACTGGGTACTGGCATGCAGCTCGATGGGCGGGATATCCAGCTCCAACACGCCCATATCCTGCACGATCAACGCATCAACACCCGCTTCATACAGCGCATGAATCTGCTTGCGCGCTGGCTCCAGCTCGTTGTCGTGCAAAATGGTATTCAGGGTGACAAACACCCGCGCATGGTACGGATGGGCAAACTCCACCAATCTGGCGATATCGGCCACAGAGTTGGCGGCATTGTGGCGGGCACCAAAGCCCGGGCCGCCGATATACACAGCATCGGCACCGTGCAAAATGGCCTGACGGGCAATGTCGGTATCACGGGCAGGGCTCAGTAACTCAAGGTGAGTAGCAGGCAGGGACATAAATCAACCGGTTAAAATCAAGACAGCACCATGCTCAAGCGGTCGCAGCTGTTTCGGCAAACCCAAAAATGGCATCATGGCATGCGTCAGGCGGAGCACCCCCCTGCCTGACAATGGGGCGCGAGTCTAACATAATGACGCTGCAAATAACGCCGGCAACAGCGGCCAACGGCGGAAAAACCAGCACCAACGCCGCTTGGTGGCGTACCCGCCGCCCTAACACTTAGCCCGGATAATCACAGGCCGTCGGCATAAGGCTGCACACAACACACGCACGTTTCAGTTGGAAAAAAAGGACCCACATAATGAACAACAAACGCCTGCTGCCCGCCCTAGGGCTAATGCTAAGTCTCACCAGCCTGCCAACCTTCAGCGCCGAACTGGCCCTGTCCGCCGGCAGCACTGGCCAGGGTGACGCGACCCTGCGTGCTGGCTTGCTCAGCACATGGAATAAACAATGGTGGGTCAGCGATACCGGTCACTTGGGCGGCTACTGGGACGCCGGCTACACCTACTGGGACGGAGGCAGCCGCTCGTCCGCAGCTCACTCGGTATCCTTTATGCCGGTCTTCACCTATAACTTCACCAGTGCACGCTGGCAGCCATTCATTGAAGGCGGCATCGGCGTAGCTGCTTTTTCGAAAACCCGGGTCAGCAGCCGCAAACTTGGTGTGGCCTTCAGCTTTGAGGACCGGCTAGGTTTAGGTGTAACCCTGCCCAACGCCGGCAAACTTGGTATCCGCGCCCAACATTACTCGAACGCGCGCATCAAGAAACCGAACGATGGCATCGAATCCTACTCGGTGTTCTACCACCACCCGCTCTAGCCCGCGCTCAACAGCAAACGGATTTCGTCCAGCAACAACCAAGCCGCAGTCAGTGCCAAACTGATGGCCATCAGCGCATTAAATAACTGCAAGTGGCGCGGATTGTGCAATGCCAAGCGCAAGCGATCACCCAGCCAAGCCCACAAAAACACGGTGGGCAGGCTGGTAAGGCTATCGGTCAGGCCAATCAGCAATGCACTGGAAAACAGCGGCCCCTGCTGCGGCATAAACAGCGCCGCCATATTCAGCATCATCACCCATGCCTTGGGGTTCACCCACTGAAACACCACCATCTGCATAAAGGTCAGCGGCCTTCCCTGCTCGCCGCTTTCGGGTGCAGCAGCCCGGAGAATCTGCCAGGCCAGCCACAGCAGATACAGGCAACCCACTACGGCAATCGGCAAGCGAATCATGCTGACCAGCTCAAACAGATGACCAAACATCAGCATGCTGACAAAGCAGTGAAAGCCACCACCCAAGGCAATGCCCAACGCCATCGGCAAGGTACGGCGCAAGCCATAGTTGACGCCGGACGCCGCCAGCAGCACGTTGTTCGGCCCCGGCGTAACCGCCATGACAAAAATATAGGTAACTAGGGCCAGAGTGATGACGCTCATGGGGGTTCCTTGGGGCGGATGAGGCGGGCTACGGTATCGGCCTGGAAGCGGGGCTGCAACAGTGTCGTTTCCGTCTGCCTCGACAACCGTCAACCGGCGGCGCCCTGTTGTTACGTGAAGCCATGGGCCCTAGTGGTGTGAAAGTACGACCCAAACGCTGGCGCAAACGGCGCACCAGAATCGCTACATCAGCACCCTGACGGCCACGGTAGGTGTGGTGACGACATAGCTTTGTTTGGCCTGACCTTTGGCCAGCGCCTCCAACTGGTGCTTGAACAGGGTCAACTCGCCGTTATGACCTTCGGGTTTGCCGGTGCGGAAAATTTCATCACAGAGCGGATGCAACGTGCCGTTGCCGGCCAGCTGTTGCACGCTGGCGTCGCGCCGATAGTTGGGGTTGATCTGGATTAGAGGCTGCGGCCAATAGCGTCCGGCGTTGTACTCCTGCTCAACGGCCTGCCTGATGTCGGGGGCAGAAATTTTGGCAAAGCTGCGGGAAAAGGTGCTGTATTCCTCAACCAGCTGGTTGCGAAAATCAAAAACGTTGTCCATAAGGTGTTCCTTGGCGCAGCGGTCGCAAGATAGCTGATTTATAAAGCTGTCAACTATGCCATAAAAATTATTTTGCGTCTGTCCGTGATATGCCCAGCACCAGCCACCAAGCCTCTGTTACCCACCCCACCAGCAAGCTGCGTATAATCCGCCGCTTTCCCTCAACCGCAAGCCGCCGCCATGACCCTGACCCACATCCCCAGCAAAGACGCCGCACTGGAACAAACCATCGAACGCTTCCAGCAGCAACTGGCCACTCTTGGCTTCAGCATCGAACAAGCCTCCTGGCTCAATCCGGTACCCCATGTCTGGTCGGTGCACATTCGCGACCGTGATTGTCCGCAGTGTTTTACCAACGGCAAGGGTGCAACCCGTGAAGCGGCGTTGGCTTCGGCGCTGGGCGAATTTTTTGAGCGGTTGTCGTGCAACTATTTCTTTGCCGACTTTTATCTGGGTCGTGAACTGGCCGACAGCGCTTTTGTGCATTACCCGAACGAGCGCTGGTTTGCCCTGACTGAGGACGACAGCCTGCCTGCTGGCCTGCTGGATGAGCACCTGCTGGAGTTTTACCAGCAACAGGGCGAACTGTCCGCCAGCCAGCTGCTGGACTTGCAGTCCGGCAACGAGGAGCGCGGTATCTGCGCCCTACCCTTTGTCCGTCAGAGCGATGGCCGCACCAGCCATATTCCGGTCAATATTATTGGCAATCTTTATGTTTCCAATGGCATGTCCGCCGGCAACAACAGTGCCGAAGCACACAGCCAAGCGCTGGCGGAAATCTGCGAGCGCCACGTCAAGCAGCGCATCCTCACCGAAGCCATCAGCCTGCCGCCGATCCCGGATAGCGTGCTGGACGAGCACCCTGGGGTGCGTGAAGCCCAGCGCGAACTGGAGGCCGCCGGCTACCCAACGCTGACGCTGGACGCCTCACTGGGCGGGCAGTTTCCGGTGGTTTGCGTGGTGCTGTTCAACCGTGACAACGGCACCAGCTTTGCCTCCTTTGGTGCCCATCCGAATTTTGCCGTGGCGCTGGAGCGTACCGTCACCGAGCTGTTGCAGGGCCGTAACCTGAACCAGCTGGATGTCTTTGCCGAGCCAACCTTTGACAACGAGCTGGTGGCCGATCCGACCAACCTGGAAACCCACTTCACCGACTCCAGCGGCCATCTGGGCTGGGACATGCTGCGCAGCCCGGCCGATTACCCCTTTGTGCGCTGGAATTTCGAAGGCGACAACCAACAGTCCCGCCAGCAACTATTGGATCTGCTGCACGGCTTGGATTACGAGGTTTATATCGCCGACTACAACCATCTGGGTGTGGATGCCTGCCGCATTCTGGTACCCGGCATGTCGGAAATTTATCCGCTGGATGACCTGTTCCACGCCAACAACAATACCGGTCTTGGCTGGCGCGAGCTGATTTGCAGCCTGCCGCAACAGCAGGCACAGCCAGAAGACTTTCTTGCGCTGCTGGAAACCCTGAACGAGGAAAATCTGGCCGACGACCTGTTAATCAGCGAGTTTCTGGGTTTGTTGTTCAGCCCAGACAGCGCTTGGGCCAGCCTGCGCGTGGCTGAACTGAAAGCCATGCTGGCACTGGCCGGCGGTGACCATGCCAGTGCGCTGGAATGGGTGCAGTGGCAACTTAATTACAACCAGTGCGGTCTGGCGCCGGTGCGCCAGCAGCATTACCTGTGCCTAACCAGCCTGCTGCAACTGGGCCAGGCCCATGGTCTGGACGCGCTGGAAAACTATGCCGGTGCGCTGGCCTGGCAATATGGCGAACACACGCTAAACGATGCGCTGGACGTGTTGCTGGGCGAGCAGCGCTTTTATGGTCTGGAGGCCATCGACAGCGAAGGCTTTACCAACCTGCCAGCCATGCAGCGCCTGCTGGCGGCCTACCGCAAACTGCAGCAGGCCAAATCCTCACACTGAGACGCGGATCTCACTCACCTGCCGCGTCATGCCATAGTGCTGGCAGACGCGGCACCGCCTCTCTAAACTAGCGCTTTTCGCCACGGTTCGCCTGTTATGCTCACATATCGCCTTCTATTCAACCCCCAGCCCCTGCCCGGTTTCAGCTTGCAACAGGTACAGCAGCACTTGCAACAGCTGCTCAAGCTCAACGACAACCAACTGCGTGCGCTGTACATGACGCCCGGCAAGGTGCTGAAAAAGGATCTGGCGAAGGACAAAGCCGAAGCCTACCGCCAGTATCTGGCTCGCTACGGCATTGCCGTCACCCTTGAGCCCCAGCTGGAGCTGGAACCCGGCCCAGCCCCCGAAGAGCATCCCGTTGCTGCCGGCAGGGCCGTGTTTGCCGTCTCTGAACCCCCGCAACAACAGTCGCAAACGCAGCACGCTGCCAACCTTGGCGAACGCCCTGCCCCTATCCGCGAGCGCCGCGTACCGATGGAGTTTACCGGCGACGGCCGTGAGTACTTCGGCATCTGGATTGTCAATGTGGTGCTGACCATTCTTACCCTTGGCATCTATTCGGCCTGGGCCAAGGTGCGCACCCGCAAGTACTTCTATGGCCACAGTATTCTGGACGGCAACAATTTCCAGTATCTGGCCGACCCTAAAGTTATTCTCAAGGGCCGCATCATCGCCTTTTTTGCGCTGGTGATCTGGAACCTAACGACCAACTTTATGCCCATCCTCAGCTTGGTCTTGCTGCTGGCCATTGTGCCGGCCATCCCTTGGGTGCTGGCGCGCTCGCTGCGCTTTAATGCCATCAACAGCGCCTATCGCGGCGTGCGTTTCAACTTTACCGGCAGCTACGGCGGTGCGGCCAAGGTCGTGCTGCTGTGGCCCTTTGTGTCAGCGATTACCTTTTCGCTGGGCCTGCCACTGAGCCTGCAGCAAAAGCATAAATACCAAGTAGAAAACAGCCATTACGGCCTGTCGCAGTTCCGCTTTAACGGCACGCTGATCGACTACTACCTATTTGGCCTAAAAATCCTGCTGGTCATTATTGCCGCCGGCGCACTGTCGGTTATCGCGCATCCACTGATCGGCTTGCTTGGCTATCTGTTGGTATTCGGCTATTTCATGGCCTCGCTGAGCAATCTGTACCTGAACAACGTCGAACTGGCCGGCAACCGGATCGAATCTACCCTGAGCAAACGCACCACAGTGTGGATCTACTTCACCAACAGCATTCTGATCCTGCTGACGCTGGGGCTGTACACGCCCTGGGCCAAGGTGCGCATGGCCCGTTACCGCGCCGAATGCACCACCTTTATTATCAACAGTGATCTGGACAAATTTGTGGGTACCCAGCAGGCACAGGTGAACGCCCTTGGCCAAGAGCTGGGCGACATGTTCGACATGGATATCGCGGCTTTCTAATTATGCACGCCAAGGGTTTTTACTTTGATGGCCTAAGTTCGCAGCGCCATGACGCACAGCTGGGGCTGGATGCCGATGACAACTGGTGCCTGCAGTACGGCCAAACAATCCGCAGCTACTCCCCCGCCGAGGTGCAGGTTGGCAGCCGGTTGGGCAACAGTGCCCGCACGGTCAATTTTGCCGACGGCGGTCACTTTGCCAGTGACGAGCATGCCGCTCTTGATCTGATGGTACGCCACCTGCACGGAGCCGGTCAGGGTACGCTGCACCGTCTGGAGTCCAGCTGGAAATGGATACTGGCCAGTGCTGTGGTGCTGTTGCTGGCTCTCTATTTGGGGCTGACCAAGGGCGTACCGCTGGCTGCCCGCGGCATTGTCGCGGTACTGCCACCCGGCATCGAAGCCCATATCGGCCGCCAAACACTGCAGCTTCTGGATGATTACGTGCTTGATCCCAGCCAGCTGTCCGCAGAACGCCAGCAGCAACTGCAACAGCACTTTGCCCCCATGCTGGCCGCGCATCCTGAGCTGAATCTGCGCGTGCATTTTCGCCATGCCGGCATCGGGCCCAACGCCTTTGCCTTACCCGGCGGTGATCTGGTTTTTCTGGATGATATTGTCGAACTGGCCGCAGACGATGACGAACTTAGCGCGGTACTGGCCCACGAAATCGGCCATGTGGCCGGCCACCACGGCATGCGCCGCATCGTACAAAACGGCCTGTTGTACTGGGGCATGATGGCGATTACCGGCGACATTTCCGCCGCCTCCGACACCCTGGCCGGCGCGCCGGCCTACCTGATGAACATGGCCTACTCACGGGACATGGAAAGCGAAGCCGATGACTTTGCCCTGCAGCAACTGCACCGGCAGAACATTGCACCGATACATTTTGCCAATATCATGCGCCGCCTAGACGCTGCCGCCGCCAACGACACACCCGCCAGCCGTACCGAAAAACTGCTGCACATGCTGTCCAGCCACCCCGACACCCGCGAGCGGGTGCGCGCGTTTGAGTAGAGCGGCCGCAGCCGTGGCCGCTATTTTTTGCTAAGCTGCCCCGCACTTTTAACTGATCCAAACACGAGACTTGCCATGACTACCAGCCGCCTGTTGACCCTGGGTGAAAACCTGCTGACCCGTGACCCCATCGGCCATTCGCTGCGCCTGGCCAACCGCCACGGCATCATTGCCGGCGCCACCGGCACCGGTAAAACCGTCACCCTGCAGCGGCTGGTGGAAGAATTCAGTGACGCCGGCGTGACTGTATTTGCCGCCGACGTGAAGGGTGACCTGAGCGGCATTGCCACCGCCGGCAGCCCGAGTGGCAAGATCGCCGAGCGCATTGCCGGCATGGACTGGCTGCAGCACACGCCCAAAGGTTATCCGGTGTGTTTCTGGGATGTGTTTGCCAAACAGGGCCACCCGCTGCGCACCACCATCAGCGACATGGGCCCGCTGCTGCTGGCCAACCTGCTGGAGCTGACCGATGCCCAGCAGGCGGTGCTGCATGCCACCTTCAAGGTCGCCGACCGCGAAGGCTTGTTGCTGCTTGACATGAAAGACCTCAAGGCGATGATCAGCCACCTGCTCGACAACCCCGAGGCGCTGGCTGACGACAGCGCGCTGTTTACCCGCCAGTCGGCCAATGCGCTGCTGCGCAAACTGGCCACGCTGGAGCAACAACAAGCCGATCAGTTCTTTGGCGAGCCGGCGCTGCAACTGGGCGACATCCTGCAACCGTCAGTCGACGGGCGCGGCACCATCCATATACTGGACGGCAGCCGGCTGGTACACGAAGCGCCCAAGCTGTACGCCACCTTCCTGTTCTGGTTGCTGTCGGAGCTGTTTGAGCAATTGCCCGAGCGCGGTGATGCCGACAAACCCTTGTTGGCGCTGTTCTTTGATGAGGCGCACCTGCTGTTCAAGGGCACGCCCAAGGCACTGCAAGACCGCATTGAGCAAGTGGTACGGCTGATCCGCTCCAAGGGCGTAGGCGTGTATTTCGTCACCCAGTCGCCGTCCGACCTGCCTGATGCGGTGCTGGCGCAACTGGGCCTGCGTGTACAACACGGCCTGCGCGCCTTTACCGCCAAAGAGCAAAAATCGCTCAAGGCGGTGGCCGATGGTTTCCGCCCCAACCCCGATTTCAACACCCTGCAAGAGCTGACCGAGCTGGGCATTGGCGAGGCGCTGTTTGCCACCCTGGAAGACAAGGGCACGCCCAGCATAGTGCAACAGGTGGCAATAGCACCGCCGCAGTCACGGATCGGGCCGCTGACCGAAGGTGAACGGGCACAGATTCTGCGTCAGTCGCCGCTGGGCATGCGCTATGACAAGCCGATTGACCGCCAATCCGCCTACGAAATTCTCACCGAACGTGCCGAACGTGCCGCGCAAGAAGCCAAAGCCCCTGAAAAAACTGCACCGGTTAAAAAAGCCGCCACCAAAGGCGCAACCCATGCAGCCGGCGGCGTGCTGGGCGATCTTGCTGGCAAGGTAGTACAGAGCACCATACGCCAGGCCACCAACCAGATCAGCCGCCAGATCGTGCGCGGCATTCTAGGCTCGCTGATGGGCAAAAAATAAGCCCTGCCACACCCTCGTCCCGGCTGCTCAGCGCCGGTACGCGGCTGTTGCTCATACAGACGTCGTACACAGCACCCGACCAGCAAGTGTTAGGATGCAAAGCATTCTTGTTCCTCCCGCAGCCGGACATTCCCCATGGGCATAACCGTGATACTCAACCTGGCCGGTGGCGTGGCCCTGCTGCTGTGGGGCCTGCACATGGTCAACAGCGGCATCGTGCGCGCCTTTGGTGCGCGGCTGCGCCGCTTTCTAGGTAAGGCGTTGCGCCGGCGCTTGCCCGCCTTTCTAGCCGGCATGGGCGTCACCGCTATTCTGCAAAGCAGCACCGCCACCGCCATGATGCTTAGCTCATTTAGCGCTTCGGGGCTGGTGGCACTGGCACCGGCACTGGCGGTGATGCTGGGCGCTAACGTCGGCACCACGTTAATTGTGCAGGTGCTGTCGTTTGATACCTCGGCCTTTGCACCCACCCTATTGCTGCTGGGTTTTTTGGCCTTTAAACGCAGCAAAAAAACCATGATCAAAGACTTGGGCCGAGTCGGCATTGGTCTGGGGTTGATCCTGCTGGCGCTGGAGATGCTGGTCAGTAGCCTTGACCCGATTGCCCAGTCACACATTGCCCACGAGCTGCTGGGAGCCATCACCAGCGATCCGCTGATGGCGGTACTGCTGGGCGCGGTGCTGACCTGGGCCGCCCATTCAAGCGTGGCAACCGTGTTGCTGTTTATGTCACTGGCCAGCGCTGGGCTGGTTACGCCGCTGGCCGCGCTGGCACTGGTGCTCGGTGCCAATCTGGGCAGCGCCCTCAACCCGCTGCTAGAGGGCATGGGCAGCCAGAACCCCGCCCACCGGCGCATGCCGCTGGGTAATCTGCTCAACCGTTTGCTGGGCTGCGTGATTTTTGTGCCACTGCTGCCCCTGCTGGCCGAGGTCATGCTGGGTATGGACGACAGCCCCGCGCGGCTGATCGCCAACTTTCATGTGCTGTTCAATCTGGTGATGGCGCTGGTGTTTATTCTGCCGCTGGGGCTGATTGCGCGATTGATGGAGCGCCTGCTGCCCGACGCCGACAACGAAAACGACCCCGGCCGCGCGCTCTATCTGGACCATCAATCCCTCGACATACCCAGCATTGCACTGGCCAACGCCGCGCGCGAAAGCATGCGTATGGGCGACATCATTGAGCGCATGTTGCAAGACAGCATCACCGCCCTGATGACCAACGACCGCAAACTGGTCACACGCATTTCGACGATGGATGATGCCGTAGACCAGCTGCATGAAAGCATCAAACTGTATGTGATCAAGCTCAGCCAAGCGGCAATGGATGATCGGCAAAGCCGCCGCGCCATGGAAATTCTGAGTCTGGCCATCAATCTGGAACATATCGGCGACATCATCGACAAAAACCTGATGGAACTGGCCAGCAAGAAAATCAAGAAACACCTGCAGTTTTCTGACGAAGGCGCGCGCGAACTGCGCGAAATCCACCGCGCCGTGCAAGACAACCTGCGCCTGGCCATGAGTGTGTTTTTTTCCGGCGATGTCGCCTCGGCGCGCATGCTGCTGGCACAAAAAACCCGCATCCGCGATCTGGAGTTTCGTGCCGCAGAAAACCATATCGAACGCCTGCGCCAGCAGCGGGTAGAGAGTCTGGAAACCAGCTCACTGCATCTGGATATTCTGCGCGACCTTAAGCGCATTCACTCGCATATCTGCTCGACCGCCTATCCGGCGCTGGAAGCCGCCGGTGAGCTGACGCAGCCGTCGCTCCGGCCACTGGATAGAGCACCCGCTAACTCGCAGGACGCATCCAGCGACCTGTTGTTGCCCTGAGTCCTGAGCCCAGCACAGGGGCAGCCCTCTGCAAGCGGGGGGACTGACGCGAGTCGGCGCTGGAAAGCCCGCAGGCGGTGCGTCGGCCCCTAACACGCTGCCCCTCACAAGCCGCCTAAACCGCCAGTCGCGCCAGCAGGCGGTCCAGCGCGTTAGCAAACTGTTGTTTGTCGCGTTCACCGTAAGCGCTCTGCCCACCGCTGTTGATCTGCCCGCTGTCGCGCAGGTCGGCCAGCAGGTTGCGGGTGGCCAGCCGCTCGCCCATGTTTTTTTCGGTGAACTCGCGCCCGCGCGGGTCCAGCGCCGCCACGCCTTTTTTCAGCAGGCGGTCGGCCAGCGGGATGTCGCTGCAGATGACCAGATCACCCGGCTGTGCCTGCTCGACTATATGGTCGTCAGCAGCATCCGGCCCGCTGGGCACCACCACCAGCTGCACACAGGCAAACGCCGGTTTTTGCTGGGGCTGGCCCGCCACCATCACCACCTGCAGCTTGCGTTTGAGGGCAAAGCGCACCACCAAATCCCGCGCCAAGCGCGGGCAGGCATCGGCATCAATCCAGATTTGCATCACAGGTTCCTCATTGGGCTACGGGATTGCCACTGCAACCCCAGTCAAAACATTATCAGTAATACAATGACTTACGACGCATCACTACGACTACAGCCCGGCCCATCCAGCCGGCTGCGGCCACCATTTTGCGGTCGCACCGCTATCTGGGTCGCCACCCGCTCTTTCAGCGCCTGCACATGGGAAATCACCCCAATCAGCTTGCCGTCCTGCTGCAGGCTGGCCAGGGTATCCAGCGCCACATCCAGCGCTTCTTCGTCCAGCGTGCCGAAGCCCTCATCCAGAAACAGCGAGTCCACCCGCACATTTTGGCTGGCCATGCGTGACAGCCCCAGCGCCAGCGCCAGACTGACAATAAAGCTCTCGCCGCCGGACAGGTTTTTGGTCGAACGAATTTCGCCGGCCTGATAGGTGTCCACCACGTTCAGCTCCAGCGGCTCGTTGCTGTCACGCACCAGCAGATAACGGTCGCTCATGTGCTGCAGGGTGCGGTTGGCATGGCCGACCATCAACTCGAAGGTCAAACCCTGAGCAAAGTTGCGAAATTTTTTGCCATCCGCAGAGCCGATCAGCGCATGCAGCGCATCCCAGCGCTTGCATTCAAGCTGCTGCGCCAACAGTGCCTGCTGCTGGGCCTGCTGGCTGTGTTTGGCTTTGGCGTTTTCGTCCAGCTGATAGCGCAGGGTCGCCAACCGCTCGCGCAGGGCTTGCAGCGCGCTGTCGCTCTGTTGGCAGGCGGCCTGCAGCTGTTCCAGCGTGTGTTCGCTGGTTTGCTGCTGTTGACGTGCTTGCTGGCGCTGTTGGCTGTCCTGCAGGCGGGCGGTTAGGCGGGTGTGGGCATCGTCCAGCTGCTGCGCCTGCTGCTGCAGGGCCTGGCGCTCGGCAGCGGGCAATAGGGCAGCGGTCAGCGCGGCTTCATCGGCAAACCCGCTGCCGGTCAGCCTCTGCTGCAAGGCCGTCTGCTGTTGCAGCAGCGCGGCGTCCTGCTCCTGCAGGCGCTGTTCCAGCTGCCGGATACGGTCGGCGGCGGTGGCCTGTTGCTGTTCCAGCTGCTGGAGCTGCAAGCGGTGTTGCTCAAGCTGCCCGAAAGCCTGCTCCAGTGCCTGTTGCAGCCGCAGTTCCTCTGCATCTGGCTGTCGGTCGCCGTATAGCTGCTGGCGCTGTTCACGGCTGTGTTGCTGCTGGCTTTGCTGCTGTTCAAGCTGCGCCTGTTGTGCCTGCCACTGCTGCTGGTGCCAGTCGGCCAGCGACTGCAAGCGGCTGATTTCTGCCTGCAAGCTGCCTTGGCTGCTGTCCAGTTGCTGCTTGAGCTGCTGGCGACTTTGCCAGTCGCTTTGGCGCTGGCGCAGCTGCTGTAGCAGTGCGTTGATATCGCCCGCAAACTGCACGCCCAGCGGCTGCAAAGATTGATCAAGCTGGTATTGCAGGCGTTCCAGCTGCTCGTGCTGGCCCTCGTATTGCAGACAAAGGGCGTCCAGCGCCTGCTGTTTAAGCTCTAGCTCTGCTTGGGCGGCCAAGCCGGCCACCTCCACTTCGGCACAGGCCGCCTGCAGTTGCTGGTTGGCCTGCTCCTGTTGCTGACACTGTTCCTGTTGTTGCTCGATCTGTTGGATGCGCTGCTCCACGGCGGCAATGTCGGACGCCAAGCTGTCCAGCTGCGGCAGTTGCCCCTGCGCATAGGGATGCTCGCACGCTCCGCACAGCGGGCAAGGCTGGCCCTCATGCAGCTGCCGGCGCTGCGCTTCTAGGCTCTGGATGTGGGCCTGCAGGGCGCGCTTGTCCAGCAGGTGATCACGGTCGCTGCGGTAGTCACGCAACTGACGCCCCTCCAACAGCGTTTGCAGCGCAGCCTGTCGTTCTGCCAGCGCGGCTATGCCCTGTTGCAACTGGTGCTGGCTGCGTAGGCGGCGCTGATGCTGTTGTTGCAACTGCTGCGCGGCCTGTTGCAGCCCGTTTTGTGCCTGCTGCTGGCGTTGGTGCAGCTGACTGACTTGCATGCGCTGCTGTTGCAGTTGCGTCAGTTGCTGTTCGATACCGGCCAGCCCGCTGACCAGCCACTGGTCGGCACTGTGTTGTTGCAGCCAGTCGGCTAGCTCCTGTTGCTGGCTGCGTTGCTGTTCCAGCCGCTGCTGTTGCTGGTCCTGTTGCGTGCGCAATGCCTGCGCCTGCCGCTGTTCGTTATCTGCCGCTTGCTGCAGTTCGTGCAGGCGCTCGGCCTGCTGCGCAAGCTGTACATCCAGCGCTCGCACCTGTTTGAGCACTGGCTGCGCCTGCTGTAAGGCGCTGCGGGCAGCCTGCACCTGTGTATCCAGTGTCTGGCCGATGGCCTTGGCTTGCTGAGCCGCCTCAGTCAGCGCCGGCAACGCCTGGTGTTCCTGCGCCAACTGCGTGCGGTTGCCCGCTTGTTCACTCCGTAGTGCATTCAGGGCGGCCAAAGGTGCTTCCAGTTCGGCGGCCTGCAGCGCCAGCGCCAACCGGCTACGCTGTGGCGCAAACTGTTCCCGCTGCGCTTCCAGCTGCTGCAACTGCTGCTGCAGCTGCTCAAGGGTTTGTTGCAGCTGTAGCAGCTCCTGCTGCCCCTGCAGGGCGTGCTGCAGCTGTGTGTGCTGTGCTGCCGCGTGCTGTTCAGCTGCGCTGTCGCTGGCCAGCGCTGCGCTCAGCGCCTGTTCTTCATCCGCCGACAGCAAGCGGATACCGGCTAGCTGCGCCTCCAGCTCGCGCAACTGATCACGCTGTTCGCGCTGCCAGTCGTGCACCCGCATCGAGATGCGGCTGTAAATCGCGGTGCCCGTGATCTGTTCCAAAATGGGGGCACGGGCATCGGGGGCAGCCTGTAAAAAGGCGGCAAAGCCCCCCTGTGCCAGCAGTACCGAGCGGGTAAAGCGCTCAAAATCCATGCCGGTAATGCGTATCACCGCCTCTTCTACCTCGCGCAGCTTGCTCTCTAGCAGCTCGCCCGTGGTTGCGTTGGCAATTTCTTGTTTGGGCTGTTGCAGCTCGCCACTGGCTTTGCGTCGAGAGCGGTGCTGGCTCCAGTGGCAGCGGTAATGGCCCTGGGCGGTAGCAAAGCTCAGCTCAGCAAAGCACTCGCCGGTCTGGCGCGACATGATTTCGTTGCTGCTTTTGGTGATCTTGCCCAGCCGTGGCGTGCGTCCGTACAGCGCCAGACAAATAGCATCCAAAATGGTCGATTTGCCGGCTCCGGTGGGGCCGGTGATGGCAAAGATGCCCTCGGCGACAAAGGCTGGATCGGTAAAATCAATGTGCCATTCACCGGTCAGCGAATTGAGGTTGGCAAAGCGCAGTTGCAAGATTTTCATGGCTGGCCCCCTTGCGCTTCGGCCATGCCGTCATCATCGTGCAAAGCGCTCAGCACCTGCTGATAGCTGCTCAATAATGCCTCCCGCTGTTCCTGCGGTATCTGATGGGCATCCAAACAGCGCACAAACACGTCCTGCTCGCTCAGATCATCCAGCGTTTCTTCGCTGGCATTTTGCACCAGCACCTGCTGGCTGATACGCGCATTACGAATACGCAAAATCTCCAACGCACTGCCTTCCACCTGCTGCTCCAGTTGCTCGCGCAGATCAGTGATAAGGGCATCGCCCTCATAGGTGATTTCTAACCAAACCGGCTGCTCCAGTGCGCGTAATTGCTGCAGTTTGCCGTTAATGTGCTCTAAATCGCCACGGATGCGCTCTAGTTTTTGAAACACCGGAATGTCCACCAACTCAATCTGCGGTTCGCGGCTGCCGGCGGCAAAGCTGACTTTGCACACGCTTTTTTGCTGGCGTGCCTCGCCAAAACCCATCGGCAGCGGCGAACCGCTGTAGCGAATGTGCGGCTGGCCGCCCACCGCCTGCGGTACATGCAAATGGCCCAGCGCCACATAATCAAAACATTCGGGAAACACACCGGCATGCACATGGGCCAACGAGCCGACATACAGCTCGCGCACTCCGTCACCGTCCAACGTTTGCCCGCCGGCGGCAAACAGATGTCCAGTCGCCAACACCGGCACCGGCTGCGCCAGCTGTGCGTTCAACGCCAGCGCCGCCTCGCCAATGGCTGCGTAATGCTCGCGAATGCCATCCAGCAGTTTTTGTTCTTTGTCGCGGATGCTTTCGCCCGCTTCAGCCTGACGGATATCACGATCACGCAGGTAAGGCACCGCACACACCAACAGCTCTGGCTGGCCCGCTGCATCACGCAACAGCAGCAGCTGATCCGCCGGCTCGGCCAGCGCCTGCCCCACCACATGCACGTCCAGCGCCCGCAGCAAGCCGGCCGGCGCATCCAGAAACGTGGGCGAATCATGGTTGCCGCCCACAATCACCACATGCCGGCAACCGGTTGTCCCCACCTGCGCCAGAAAACGGTAATACA